>NZ_JBFBBZ010000004.1:0-344929 GCF_040682935.1 Amycolatopsis sp. NPDC051061 | reverse complement strand
GATGGAAGCACAGTAATGTGTTGTCGAGTTGACTGGTACTAATAGGCCGAGGACTTGTCTACGAAGGTGTTACGCATCCACTCTACGGTTCTGAAGCACCACGCTGGTGACAGTGTGTGTTGTTTCGTAGTGTTTCGGTGGTTTTAGCGTCAGGGAAACGCCCGGTCCCATTCCGAACCCGGAAGCTAAGCCTGATAGCGCCGATGGTACTGCAACCGAAGGGTTGTGGGAGAGTAGGACACCGCCGAACTTATTTTGAGGAAGGGCCTGGGCCCGGTTGAGACGTAAAGTCTCCCGGCCCGGGCCCTTTTTCATGCCCGCATCCACTCTGTCCGACCCTCCAGGCACGCGACCCGACCGCCTGGGTACGCGTGTCGACCCTCCCATCACGCGAGTCGACTCCCCAGTCACGCGTCTCGACCCTTCCCGCACACCGCGCCGACGTGACTCGAGCCGGAACTCGCGTGATCAGAGCCGGATCTCGCGTGATTGAAGGCGGATCTCGCGTGACTGGGCGGGCATCTCGCGTGATTGAGAGGGCATCACGCGTGATTGGCGGGTCGACACGGCTAGGCCGGGCGGCGGAGGAGGTACGTGTCCATGATCCAGCCGTGACGTTCTCGGGCCTCGGCCCGCACCGAGCGGATCTGGGTGGCGAGCGCCGGCGTGAGCGGGCCCGAAAGCAGGATTTCGTCCGGCGTGCCCACGTACGCGCCCCAGTAGATGTGCAGGCCCTCGGAAGCGAAACGGTCGAACGTCGTGTGGGCGTCCAGGAGGACGAACACGTCGTCGACGCCGGAAGGCCAGCCCGAAGCCAGCCGGCGGCCCGTCGTCAGCTGGACCGACCGGCCGATCTGGTTCATCGTCGTCCGGTGGCGGGCCACCAGGGCCGAGATGCTGCTGATCCCCGGGATCACCTCGTACTCGAACTCCACGTTCCCGCGCGCCAGCACCGCCTCGATCAGCGCGATCGTGCTGTCGTACAGCGACGGGTCGCCCCACACCAGGAACGCGCCCGTCGAGCCGTCCGGCAGCTCCGAGAGAATCAGCCGCTCGTACACCGCCGCCCGCGCCGCGTGCCAGTCGGCCACCGCCGCGCGGTAGTCGTCCGGCGTACGGTCCCGGGGTGGATCCGCGACGAGCACCATGCGGTAAGGGCGCGTCACGAACCGGTCGAGGATCTCCTGGCGCAACCGCACCAGGTCGGCCTTCTCGGCACCCTTGTCGAGTACGAAGAACACGTCGACGCGGTTGAGGCGGTCGATCGCCTGCACCGTGAGGTGCTCCGGGTCACCGGCCCCGATCCCGATCGCGTAGAGCTTGCGCATGGCGCGATTCTGACGGGGCCATGAGTGAACCCCTACCCCCGATGGGTATAAAGGAGGGGAACGAAAGGAGCTGCTGATGACCGAGGCGAGCTACACCGTCGAGGGCATGACCTGCGGGCACTGCGCCACGTCGGTCCGCGAAGAGGTCTCCGAGCTCGAGGGCGTCCAAAGCGTGGACGTCGACGTCGAGAGCGGCCGCGTCACCGTGACCAGTGACACCCCGCTGACCGCCGACGCCGTCGCCGCGGCCGTCACCGAGGCCGGCTACCGCCTGGTCGCCTGATCCCCATGACCACCGCGCCGTCCGCAGAAAGCGTCGAGCTCGCCATCGGCGGCATGACGTGCGCGTCCTGCGCCGCCCGCGTCGAGCGCAAGCTCAACAAGGTCGGCGGCGTGACCGCGACGGTCAACTACGCCACCGAGAAAGCGCAGGTCAGCTACCCGAACGAGCTGACGATCGACGACCTCCGGGCCGTCGTCGAAGCCGCCGGGTACTCCGCGCGGCTCCCTGAGCCCCAGGAGCCCGACGAGACGCCCACGCTGCGCAAGCGTTTGCTCCTTTCGGCGGCGCTCACGGTCCCCTTGATCGCCCTCGCGATGGTTCCGGCCTGGCAGTTCGACTACTGGCAGTGGGTCTCGCTCGCCCTCGCCGCCCCCGTCGTGACCTGGGGCGCGTGGCCGTTCCACCGCGCCGCCGCGGTCAACCTGCGCCACGTCACCGCCACGATGGACACGCTGATCTCGCTCGGCGTCGTCGCTTCGGTGGCCTGGTCGCTGTACGCCCTCTTCTTCGGCATGGCCGGCGAGATCGGCATGCGCCACGGGATGACCGGCGAGAGCCTCTACCTCGAGGTGGCCGCCGCGATCACCGCGTTCATCCTGGCCGGCCGCTACTTCGAGGCCCGCGCCAAGCGCCGGGCCGGCGCCGCCCTCCGCGCGCTCATGAACCTCGGCGCGAAGGACGTCACGGTCCTGCGAGGCGGCGAAGAGCGCCTGATCCCGGTCAAGGGCCTCCGCGAAGGCGACGTCTTCGTCGCCCGGCCCGGCGAGAAGATCGCCACCGACGGCGTGGTCACCGAAGGCGGCTCCGCGGTCGACACCAGCATGCTCACCGGGGAACCGGTGCCGGTCGAGGTCGGGCCGGGGGACGCCGTCACCGGTGCCACCGTCAACGTCGGCGGGCGGCTGTTCGTGCGTGCCACGCGCGTCGGCGAGGACACCCGGCTGGCGCAGATGGCCCGGCTCGTCGAAGCCGCGCAGAACGGCAAGGCCGAGGTCCAGCGGCTCGCCGACCGGGTCTCCGCGGTGTTCGTCCCGCTGGTCGTGCTCGCGGCGCTGGCCACGCTGGTGGTCTGGCTCGCGACCGGCGGACAGCCGGAAGACGCGTTCACCGCCGCGGTGGCCGTGCTGATCGTCGCCTGCCCGTGCGCGCTGGGCCTCGCGACGCCGACGGCGCTGCTCGTCGGCACCGGCCGAGGGGCCCAGCTGGGCATCCTCATCAAGGGCCCCGAGGTGCTCGAGAACACGCGCCGCGTCGACACCGTCGTCCTGGACAAGACCGGCACCGTCACCACCGGCCGGATGACCCTGGTCGAGGGCGACGGCGAGCCGCTCCGGCTGGCGGGCGCCGTCGAGGCCGGGTCCGAGCACCCGATCGGCCGTGCGATCGCGGACGCGGCGAGGCAGCGCTTCGGCGCGCTTCCCGCCGTGACGGAGTTCCGCAGCACCCCGGGGGTCGGCGTGACCGGCGTGGTCGAAGGACGCACCGTCAGCGTCGGGCGCGCCGAAGGCGACGGGACGACGGTCGGCGTGGCCTGGGACGGCGAGGTCCGCGGGCGCCTGGTCGTCGCCGACACGATCAAGCCGACGTCCGCCCGGGCCGTCGCCGAGCTGCGGGAGCTCGGCCTGAAGCCGATTCTGCTGACCGGCGACAACGCGGGCGCGGCCCGGGCGATCGCCGCCGAGGCGGGGATCGGCGAAGTCGTCGCCGAGGTGCTGCCCGAGGGGAAGGTCGACGTCGTCAAGCGGCTGCAGGCCGAGGGCCGCGTGGTCGCGATGGTCGGCGACGGCGTCAACGACGCGGCCGCGCTCGCCCAGGCCGATCTGGGCCTGGCCATGGGCACCGGCACCGACGCGGCCATCGAGGCGAGCGACCTGACGCTCGTGCGGGGCGACCTGCGGGTCGCCGCCGACGCCATCCGCCTGGCCCGCCGCACCCTCGCCACGATCAAGGGCAACCTGTTCTGGGCGTTCGCCTACAACGTCGCGGCGCTGCCGCTGGCCGCGCTCGGCCTGCTCAACCCGATGATCGCGGGCGCGGCGATGGCGTGCTCGTCGGTGTTCGTGGTGAGCAACAGCCTCCGGCTGCGCCGGTTCCGCTGAACCCCCGGAGGGTATAGTCGGAGGCGAGGGACGCCGACGAGGGACGGGTGTGCGATGACGGGTTACGGCACTGAACGCGAGGCCTATCTCAAGCGCCTGCGCCGGATCGAAGGGCAGATCCGCGGGCTGCAGCGCATGGTCGAGCAAGACAAGTACTGCATCGACATCCTCACCCAGGTCTCCGCGGCGACGAAGGCCCTGCAGTCGTTCTCGCTCGAGCTGCTCGACGAGCACCTGGCGACCTGCGTGGTCCAGGCGGCCGCGAACGGCGGCGAGGAAGCCGACCTGAAGGTCCGGGAAGCGTCGGACGCGATCGCGCGGCTGGTTCGTTCCTAGCGGACCAGCACGGCCAGCGTGAGGCCGCCGGCGTTCGTCGCGAAGTGCACGATCACCGACGCGAGCACCCCGCGACCCCGGTGGCGCCACCAGTGCAGGAAGATCCCGGCGACGCCCGCCGCGGCCATCGCCAGCACCTGCAGCACCACCACCGGCGTCGAGCCGAACACGGCGTGCACGGCGGCGTTGCGGCCGATCGCGAGCGCCGGGAGCGCGTGCCAGAGCCCGAACAGCGCCGATGAGCAGAGGATCGGCGGCCAGCGCCACCGCTCGTCCGACGCGCCGAACAGGCCCGGCAGCACCCCGCGGAACGCGACTTCCTCGATCAGCACCGTCCCGAACAGGATCCGGCCGCACGTCAGCCACAGCAGCTGCCCGAGGTCCGGGTCGCCGACGCGGCCGTCCTGGTAGACCGTCCGCAGCGCCGGTACGGCCAGCGCGATCCCGAACACGACCGCGACCAGCCCGGCCCCGGCCAGGCCGACCAGCGCGGGGCGGCGGAGCGTGCCGAGCCCGAGATCGGTCCAGCCGCACCCGGCGGCCCGGCCGAGGGCCACCAGGACGAGCGCGGCGACCAGCCCGCAGACGGGGTACGCCCACCCGGGCAGCACGCGGTTGGCCAGCGTGGTCGACGCGGCGAGCGTCACGACCGCCGCGACCAGCGCGAGCACCCGCCGGAGAGTCCAGGTCAAGAGACGACGTCCCGCGAGTCGGTCAGTGCCACGACCAGCGTGATCTTCGTTCGCCTCACGGTCCGATCATGGGGCCTGCCCGGCCGACGGGCAAGGGATCACCCCACGGCGTCGGTGAGGTCCGCCGGGGAGCGCCGCTGCACCGGCACTCGCTTCGACATCGGCAGGGTGGCCTCGGGATCGAACGGCGCGGGCCGGTCGTCGAGGGCGACGGCCGCGTCGGTGAGCAGGGAGCGGCAGCCGGTGAGACTCGCGTGGAGCTTGTCGCGGACCTCGGTGAGGGCGATGACCTCGCGTTCGGCGGCTTCGACCAGGGATTTGCCGTGCCGCGTCGCTTCGGTGACCAAGCGTTCGGACTCGGCTTCGGCAGTGGCGACGAGCTTCTTGGCCTTGTTCTCGGCCGCCGTGATCTGCGTCGCCGCTTTCGTCTCGGCGGTGCTGACGAGCCTCTTCGCCTTGTTTTCGGCCGTTGTGACGAGTTTTTTCGCCTTCGCCTCGGCCGTCGTGACCAGCGCTTCGCTGCGCTCGGCGGCTTCGGCGACCACCTTCGCGGCCTCGGCTTCGGCGGCCGCGAGCTTGCGCTGCCCGCTCGTCACCAGGGCCTCGTTGCGCCGGGTCGCCTCCGTGACCAGCTGGTCCGCCTTCGCGCGGGCGGCCGCTTCCTGCTCGGCCAGGTCGCGCATCGCGGCGGCACGGCGGACCGTCATCGCCCGGCTGTGGTCCTCTTCCTGCTGGGCCCGGCGGTGGGCGGCGGCCTCGTCGAGCTCGCGGCGCCGCTGCTCGGCCGCGCGCAGGAACTCCTCGTGCTCGGTGCGCCGCCGCATCGCCTCGGCCTCGGCTTCGGCGACCAGCCGGCGTTCCTTCTCCGTGAGCCGGACCGCCTCCTGCTCGGCCTCGCGCCGGGTGCGTTCGGCCGTTTCCGTTGCCCGCGCGGTGATTTCGGTCGCTTCCTCGCGGGTCAGCTCGATCATCCGGCGCGAGCGCTCTTGCAGCGCGTCCGGCTCGATGGGGATCCGGCTGATGCGGTCGATCTTCACCCGGAGTTCACGGTTGTCCTCGGCGAGCGCGCCCACGCGCTGCCGCGCGGAGTCGCGTTCGGCGGTGAGCCTGCGCATCTCGGCGTCGGCCCACGCGACGTACTCCGCGACCTGCGCGCGGTGAAAACCGCGCCACGCCAGGTCGAATCCGGGCAACGCGAGCGCCGCGTCCTCGCCACCGCCGGGGGCCATGCCTCACCTCCGAATTGGATGGTTTCTCCTCGGCCGCACGTTTTCCTTGCGGTACCGGGGAATTCCGTCTGCTCCCCAGTGTGCCGCAAACCCGCACCCGCGCGCTGCCCGGGCGGGCGATCATTCGTCGAGCGGTTCCCCGGGGCCGGTGGACGTGCTCCGGACGCCCGGCAGTTCGGCGAGTTCGGCGGCCAGGTCGTAAAGATCGCCGCGGCCGTCGAGGCGCATCGTGACGACCGCGATCCGTTGCCCCTCCTCGGAAGTCGACTCGTGGTCGACGTCGACGTGCTGCACGCTCCACCCTCGCCCGGTGCAGACGGCGAGCGCCGCGCGCAGCACGCCGTGGCCGTCGAGGTAGCTCAGCTGCACGACCGGTGGCTCGCGGCGGTGCCGCGCGACGAACCGCTGCAGCGGCGGAAAGCCGCGGGTCACCACAAAGTGCGTGATCGTCGTGCCGGCGGCGAGCACCGGCAGCCCGGCGCCGCACGCCGTGCCGACCGCGGCGGTGAGCCAGATCGTCGCCGCCGTCGTCAGGCCGCGCACGGCGTCGCGGCGGACGAAGATCAGCCCGGCGCCGAGGAAGCCGATGCCGGACACGATCTGCGCGGCGATCCGCGACGGGTCGAGCGAGACGTGGTCGCTGCTCAGGAGGTCGGCGAAGCCGTACTTCGACACGAGCATGAACACGGCCGAGCCGACGCCGACCAGGCTGTGCGTCCGCAGCCCGGCCGCCTTCATGCCGGCTTCGCGCTCGAGCCCGATGGCGACGCTGAGCACCAGCGCGAGCAGGACCGGCGGCAACAGTTCCCACTGCGCCGAGGTGGACCACAGAGTGGGCAAGATCACTACCTCCCGAGGTCGGCGGTGTCGGCACGCGGGGAGAACCGCGAGGGCCGTCACCTGGGCATACTGGGCCGGAAGCCCCGATCGTGCCAGGTGAGGTGGAGCGCGTGACAGCGAGTCGGCCGGCCCCGGACTTCGTGGGCTACCCGGAGGTGCGGCGCGGTGTCCGCGCCCTGCTGGGGTCGCGCGCCGACGTGCACCGGCGGCCGGTGCCGGCGTGTCCGGAGTGGACCGTCGCCGACCTGCTGGGCCACCTCACCGGGATCGCCGAGCGGGTGCTCGAGCGCCACGGCGGCACGGTCCCGGTTTCGACGCCATCGACGGTCCCGGAGCTGCTCGACCGCTGGGACGACGTCGGCGAGGACCTCGACCGGCGGCTCGCGGAGGCGGGCGGGCGCAGCGGCGAGATCATGGTGATGGACGCGTACACCCATGAGCTGGACCTGCGCGCGGCGCTGGGGGTGCCCCCGCCGGTCGAGCACGCGGCCTGGGCGCCGAGCTTCGAGGTGCTGGTCCGCGGGTTCTCGGGCTCGGTCGCGGGCCGCGGGCTGCCGGCCCTGCGCCTGCGCACGACGGGCGGCTCGGAGTGGACCGTGGGCACGGGCCGGCCGGTGGCGACGCTGACGGCTCCCGCGCACGAGCTGTACCGGGCGCTGGCCGGACGGCGGTCGCCGGGGCAGCTGGCGGCGCTGGAGTGGAGCGCGGCGCCGGGACCGTGGCTGCCCGCGTTCAGCTGGGGGCCGTTCACGCCGCCGAGGTCGCCGGGGGTCTAGCCCGGCCGACCCGTTCGTGCCTCAGCCGCCCGGTGGGGTGACCGTCAGCATCGCCGCCAGCGCCAGCACCACGACGCTGAGCAGCACCTCCACCGCCACCGCCTGCCGCAGACGGCGCAGGTCCGCCGTCACCGTCTTCGTCGTGCCCTCCGCCGGGCCGGTCAGGCCCCGGCGCACCGCGCGGCGCGACCGGCTCGCCACCGCCAGCAGCAGCGCGAAGCCGGCGATCTTGAGCAGGACCAGCACCCCGAACCGGGTCGTCCAGAGCGTGGACAGCGACGGCATGATCCGCAAGGCCAGCACGGCGCCGCTGATCGCGATCGCGGTCACCGCGCCCGCCGCGAGGCCGGAGAAGCGCGCCGCGACCGGGGCCAGGTCCTCGTCGGGAGCCGGGCGGTATAGGCACAGGGCCAGCTGGACCAGCCCGCCCGCCCAGACGGCGATCGCCCCGAAGTGCACGAGGTCCGCCGAGACCGAGACGAACATGATCGGGTCGGTGACCGGGTGGCCGGTGGCCGAGAACGTCAGCAGCACCAGGAAGCCGGTCACCATGGCCAGGTTCTCGTAGCGGGACCGCAGCCGGTCCGGCAGCCCGGGCCGCAGCAACCGGGGCAGCAGCACCGCCAGCGCGACGACGGCGGCCAGCCGGAGCAGCAGCAGCTTCCCGTAGGCGACGCGCAGCGTGTCCGCCAGCAGGCCGGTGTCGAAGACCGCATCGAGGTTCCGGCCGGCCGCGTACGGGCCCTGCACCACGAACGCCGCCGCGGTGGTCACGGCCACGAGGCCGATGCCCCAGCGCAGCAGCCGCCGGGCGCGGCGGTCGGTGCGGGCCGCCGGCCGGCACAGGACGGCGAACGCCAGCCCGCCGAGCAGGACGACGCCCAGGTAGGCCAGCCAGCGGACCACCGTCGACACGAAGTCGACGCCCGGGTCCGTGCCGGTCGCCGCGGACACCGCGCCAGCCGATGTCACGAGCGGTCCGGTGCCGACGACGAACGCGAACGTGCCGCGCACCGGGTGCGAGTCGGCCGAGACGAAGGCGTATTCGACGAGGTAGCTCGCGTCCGGCAGGTTCGGTTTCAGCCGCACGGCGAGCTGTTCGGCGACGTCACCGGGCTGGAACACCGGCCCGGAGTCGACCTGCGTGCCCGCGAGGTCGACGACCTTGATCGACCCGGGCTGGATGCCGACGTTCTCCGACAGCGTGACCGACACCAGGGACGGCGCCGCGCTCAGGCGGGCGCCGTCCCCGGGGGTCGACGAGACGATCTCGACGTGGGCCGAAGCCGGCGTGGCGCCGAGCACCAGCCAGCCGGCCAGGAAGGCCAGCAGGGCCAGTGCCCGCCGCGCGGACCGGCCGCTCACGAAGCGGCGAGAGCCAGCGGCTTCTGCCCGCAGACGCAGCCGGTCAGCTCACGCTCGGCGGCCGAGGCGCGCCGGTGCAGGACGACCGCCACGATCATCGGGATGGTGACGATCGTGTTGTAGAACAGGTGCAGCTCCACCCGCGGCACGAGCAGCTGGATGATGCTGGTGGGCACCTTCTGCCCGGCCAGCCGCCAGCCGGACTGCGCCTGGATGAACAGCAGCAGGTGCTCGATGTGGTGCCAGAACTGGATGCCGAGCGCGAGGTTCCACCACTGCCGCGACCGGCCGGCGAAGCCGTACCGCAGGATCCACAGGAACACCAGCATCACGAGCGCGTAGCCGTAGTGCAGCCATTCCTGCGAAATGAGCCACGGGAACGGCATCCCGAGCACTCCCCGCGCCCGCGAGGTGGGCCACCCGAGCCCGTAGATCTGCACGGCTTGGACGATGTGCTCGGCCCAGTGGGCCAGCACGATCACCATGAACACGGCGAGGGCCCGGTTGTGGTACTTCCCGTTGAGCGTCCCCAGGAAGCCGGCCGGCCGAACGAACTCGGAGGTCGACATGCAAGTGCCCCTTCTCGAAGGACCGAATCTCGGCTTTCCGACGATAAAGCTCCCGGCGGCCCGCTCCGTTACTCCGGATTGCCCAATTCGCCGGGTCGGCCGGCCGCACCCCGGGGCGGCTCAGTGCAGGGTGAGGCCGTCGGAGAGCTCCGGCTTCGGGGGGATCCGGAACAGCTTGGTGAACAGCTCCAGGTGCGCGAACGCGCCTTCGATCTTCACCCGGCCGGACGCCATCGCCTCGGCCGCGGTCAGGTTGCCGTTGACCAGGTTGATCAGCTCCGGCCCCTGCGGCTCGATGACGATGTCCGCCGAGGGGTGGTCGCCGCTGCTCACCTTCAGCGTTCCGTCGTCGATCATGGCGTGGATGATCAGCGAGTCGCTGTGGCGCAGCACGTACGTCACGTGCACGCCGCGCGCGGCTTCCTCCTGGAACGTCGTGTAGAGCGAGAGGATGGCGGCGTCGGTGGTGAAGACGTCGTCGCCCTTCGGGTAGCCGAGCGAGCGCGCGCCCCACAGCCCGAGGTCCAGCAGGATGTGGTCCAGTTCGCTGCCGTACTCGGTGAGCTCGTAGACCAGGCCGGCGTCGAGCTGCGGCAGGACGCGGCGGCGGACGACGCCGGCCTGCTCCAGCTCGTTGAGCCGGGACGACAGGATGCTCGCCGGGATGCGGGGCAGGCCTCGCTGCAGGTCCGTGAAGCGCTTCGGGCCGAGGATCAGGTCGCGGATGACGAGCATGGACCACCGCTCGCCGATGATTTCGAGAGCACGCGCCAGGCCGCAGAACTGTCCGTAGGTGCGTGTGGTCGTCATGCTCGGTCCTCACTGTGGGGCGCATCGGACGCGCGCGCACGCCCGTCGGCTAGCGCGCTCGGGATCCAGGTTGACGACCCGCTCGGCCGCCGGGCCAGTGCGGTGTGCATGCCTTCGCTGTGGATTTCACGGGAAATGCCGTGTGTTTCGCATACCCGGGCAGGTGTGCCGCGCACTGGCCGCAGGTCCGGCCGCCGGAGAAGAATCCGGTTTCTCGGATTGTGCGCACCGGCGGCAGGGAGTTGAAATGAGCGGATCGGCCGTGGAGCCCGCCTTCCACCCGTCGACGTCGCACGCGCGCGGCCGCGTGCTCGGCTTCAAACGGCACCTGCGCGCCGAGGTCAGCAACGGCAACGGCGCCTACCTGTTCTCCGAACGCGGGGTCATCGCGATGCGGGGCGCCCGCATCGAATCGCTCACGCCGCTGCTGGACGGGACGTGGGAACTGGCCGACGTGCTCGGTGCGCGGCCGGACGGGATGGCGCCCGAGGAGGTCGCGGCGCTGGTGGCCCAGCTCGTCGAGGCGGGCCTGGTGGCCGTGCGCGAGGCGGCCGGGCCCGGGGCCGACGAACGGGAGCTCGCCTACTGGGACGCGTGCGGCATCGACGCCGGCGAGGTCGCGGCCGGCGACACCCGCGGCAGCGTCCGGCTGATCGCGGTCGGCGAGGACGTCGACACGCGGCCCGTCGAGCAGGCGCTGGCGGGCGCGGCCCTCGACGTCGTCGGCGGGACCGGCGAGCCCGACCTGAGCGTGGTGCTGTGCACCGACTACCTCGACCCGCGGCTGGGCGAGGTCGACGCCGAGCACCGCCGCACCGGACGGCCGTGGCTGCTGGCGCGCCCGTTCGGCGCCCAGGTCTGGATCGGGCCGGTGCTGCGGCCGCACGAGTCGGCGTGCTGGCTGTGCCTGACCAACCGGCTGTGGGCCCACCGGCACGCCGAAGCGTGCGCCCAGGAGGTCCTCGGTCACGTCGGCCCCGCGCGCCACCCCGCCGCCGCGCTGCCGCCGCTCACCGCGGCGGCGGCCCACCTGGTGGCGCTGGAGGCCAGCAAGTGGCTGGCCGGCTACCGCCACCGCGGCCAGGAGAGCGTCTGGGTGCTCGACACCCTCAGCCTGCAGGGCGAGCTGCACGAGCTGCGCCGCCGCCCGCAGTGCCCCGGCTGCGGGGACGCCACGCTCGTGACCCAGCGGTCCGCCCGCCCGATCGAGCTGCGGGAGGCCCGGAAGGCCACCTCGGCCGGCGGGGGGCACCGCACCGCGACGCCGGCCCAGATGCTCGAGCGGTACCGGCACCTCGTCAGCCCGGTCACCGGGATCGTGAAGGCGGTCCGGCCCGACCCGGCGGCGCCGCCGTTCGTCAACGCCTACCGGTCGGGGACGAACATCGCCCGCGCCCTCACCGGCGTCGTCGGGCTGCAGGCCGGGCTGCGCGGGGAGAACGGCGGCAAGGGCGTCAGTCCCCTCGACGCCGAGGTCGGCGCGCTCTGCGAAGCGGGGGAGCGCTTCTCCGGCAACTTCCAGGGTGACGAACTGCGGATCCGGGCCTCGTTCGACGACCTCGGCGCGGAGGCGGTCCACCCCAACGACTGCATGCTGTTCGCCGAGCGGCAGTACCGGGAGCGCGCGGCCTGGAACGCGGCGCACGGACTGTTCCAGCACGTCGGCGCGCCCTTCGACACCTCGGCCGTGATCGACTGGACCCCGGTGTGGACGCTGGCGGGCCGGCGCCGCCTCCTGCCGACCGGGTTCCTGTACTACGGCGCGCCCACCGGCTGCGGGATCCGCGGCCTGCGCCCGGACTCCAACGGCGCGGCGGCCGGCAGCAGCCTCGAGGACGCCATCCTGCAAGGCACCCTGGAGCTCGTCGAACGGGACGCCGTCGCGTTGTGGTGGTACAACCGGACGCCGGTGCCGGGGGTGGATCTCGCGTCCGTCGGCGACCCGTGGCTGGAGGAGATGATCGGCGGCTACGCGGGCATCGGCCGCGAGCTGTGGGCGCTCGACGTGACCTCGGACCTCGGCGTCCCGGTGGTCGTGGCGCTCTCGCGGCGCACCGACGGGCCGCACGAGCACGTCATCTTCGGCTTCGGGGCCCACCTCGACCCGCGGATCGCCCTCCGCCGCGCGGTCACCGAGCTGAACCAGATGATCCCCGACGTGCTCCACTTCGGACACGAGCTCGACGACCCGGACGCGGCCCGCTGGCTCCGGTACGCGACGGTCGCCAACCAGCCGTACCTCCGGCCCGCCGCGGGCGTGCGGATGCGCGTCCCGGCGGACTTCCGGTTCGTCCACCGCCCGGACGTGCGCGACGACGTGGTGGCGCTGGGCCGGACGCTGGCGGCGGCCGGCACGGAACTGCTCGTGCTCGACCAGACCCGGCCCGACGTGGGGATCCCGGTGGTCAAGGTGCTCGCGCCGGGGCTGCGGCCGTTCTGGGCCCGCTACGCGCCCGGACGACTGTTCGACGTTCCGGTGCGGCTGGGCAGGCTCGCCGAGCCGACGCCGTACGAGCGGCTCAATCCGTTCCCCATCTTCCTCTAGCACCCTGGAGTGTCCCGGAAGAGCACTTCACCCCTCGCGTAGGAGCACCCGTTGACCGCCGACAGCCCGGAGGGACGCGCCGAAACGATCCGGTTGCTGTCCCTGACCGAGGACACCCTGCTCGAAGCCGCGGACGACGGGACGCTCGTCGCCATCTCCTGGTGGGGGGAGTACGAGTTCCCCGGCACGCCCGAGGAAGTCCGCGCGTCGCTCGACCGTATGGCGCTCGGCCCGGTGACCATGGCCAACCTGGCCGTGGCCGGCCAGGACGAGTCGCGGGTGTCGCTGCGGAAGGTGCTCACCCGGCTCTCCGGTTCGGTGGTGCACTCCCTCGCGCTCAACGACGGCCAGGGGCCGTTGCTGTCGGCGATCCCGGTGACGCAGAACCCCGCGTTCCCGGTCGGCCCGCTGCCGGCGGCGCGGCGCGTCCGGCTCTCGCGGTTCACCTCGCTGCGCGCCGACGGTGGCACGCTGCTCGCCGAGTCGCCGGGAGCGCGGTACAAGGTCGCCTTGTCCAGCTCGCCCGCCGTGGTGATCGCGTCGTCGCTGGCCGCGCCGAGAACGGTCGACGAGCTGGCCGGGACGGCCGGGGTGCCCTCGGCGGTCGTGGCCGACGTCCTGTCCTTCCTGGTCGCCGCCGGGGTGGTGCTGCTCGCCCGGCCCGACGGCGGGTTCGCCGAGTCCGGCGGGCCCGACCTCAGTGTCTGGTCGCCGGGCGACCTGCTGTTCCACACCCGCAGCCGGACCTGGCAGAAGGGGGCGGCGCCGGATCCGGACGCGGCTCGCGAGATGCGCGAGCCGCCCGTGGTCAAGCAGGTCACCGCGGGGCCGACGTTCCCGCTGTACCGGCCGGACCCGGCCGTGCTGGCGGCCAGGGACCCGACGCTGACCAGCCTGCTCGAGCGCGACCACACCTGCCCGGAGTTCAGCGAGCGCGCCCTGCCGGCGCGGCAGATCGGCGAGTTCCTGTTCCGGGCGGCCCGGGTCCGCTCGGTCGGCCCGGCGCACCTGCCCGGCGGCCCGGCGCACGAGGCGTCGCAACGGCCGTACTTCAGCGTCGGCTGCCTGTACGAGCTCGAGATCTACGTCGGCATCAACCGCTGCGACGACCTGACCCGCGGGATCTACCACTACGACCCGCTGTGGCACACGCTCACCCTGATCAACGACGACCTCCCGGTCCTGGACGGCCTGCTGGACATGGCGATGGTCGCCGCGGGCGGCCACGCCCGGCCGTCGGCGCTGCTGACGATGACGGCCCGCATGTCGCGGATCGCCTGGGCCCTCGGCGGGGCGGCGTACGCCACGACCCTGCTCCACGTCGGGACGCTGCAGCAGGTGTTCTCCCTCGCCGCGAAGGCCATGGGGCTGACCGCGCACGCCGTGCCCGTGGACGCCGGCGACCGCGTCGACCAGGCGCTGAAGCTGAAGTGGCCCGCCGAGGTCAGCGTCGGCGAATGTGTCCTGAACTTGCCCGGGTGAGCCTGCGGCGGGAACGCCCGGATCGCGGTTCCGGCTGTTAGATTTGCCGGGCGGACGTCTGGGGAGATTCCGCGAGGGGGCAACTGGGGGTACTGGGGAGGCGCAGCGGTGGTTTCGGCACCGAAACCGGCCGTGCCCGGAAAGCGCCGGGTCCGTCGTGGCTTCGTCCCGCGGGCGGGACCCGCGCGGCCCGGGGCCGTGGACGGTCCGGCGGGCCGCCCGTTCCCGCCGCGGCCGGGCCGGTTCGCGCACGCCGGCGGCTGCGTCGCCATCGGGCTGCTCTGTCTCCTCACCCCGCTGCAGGAGGCGGCGGACCGGGCGGTGGTCCTGGCCGCCTGCGGGTGCGGCGGGGCGCTGGTCCTGGTCCACCTGGCCGCGTTCGGGCGCGGGCGGACCCGGTTCCGTGGCACCGCGCTGGCGCTGCAGGCCGTGCTGGGCCTGGCCCCGGAGCTGGAGTTCGGCGCGGCATGGGCCGTGTTCAGCTGTTTCTTCCTGGGCAGCCTGCCGCTGGTGGCCCGGCCGCGCGTCGCCGTCCCGGTTCTGGTGCTCGTGACGGCCGGGGCCGGGGCACTGGCCGTGCGGGCCGCCGGGCCGGCGGCCGTCGCGGACGGCCTGCGAGCCGCGTTGCTCACCGCGGTGACGGCCTTCGCGGTGTTCGGGCTGGCGTGGCTCGCCGGGGCGGCCGCCCTGGACGAGGACGGCAGGCGGGAGTTCGCCGCCCAGGTGGTCGCCGAGGAACGCCGCCGGTTCTCCCGGGACACCCACGACCTGCTCGGCCTGAGCCTCTCGGCGATCACGCTTAGGGTGGAGCTGATCCGGCGCCTGGTCGACGACTGCCCGCAGGCCGCGCAGGCCGAGCTGGCCGAACTGCTCACGATCTCCCGCAAGGCGCTGGCGGACGTCCGGGCGATCGTGGCGGGGTCCCGGGAGATGTCGCTGGCGGAGGAGTGCCGGTCCGCCGCCTCGGTGCTGCGGGCGGCGGGCATCACGGTCGGCTTCGACGGGCAGCTGCCCGCCGACCTGCCGTCGCCGGTGGCGACGACCTTGGCGGCGGTCCTGCGCGAGAGCGTCACGAACGTCATCCGGCACAGCAAGGCCGCCTGGTGCGACTTCTCGGTCGTGGCGGTGGCGGGCGCGGTGCGGCTGCAGGTGGCCAACAACGGGGTCCCGCCCGCCGGCGAAGACTCGCCCGCGGGCGAGAACTGCGGCTCCGGGCTGCGGAACCTCACCTACCGCGTGGAAGCCCTCGGCGGCGAGCTGTCGGTGGGGGTGCGGCCGGACGGGACGCACCGGCTGTGCGCGGTCGTCCCGCTGCGGGCACCGGCCTGGTGAACGGCGTCCGGAGCCGTTACAGCCATTCGGCTTCGGTGGCGATCCGGATCGCGTGGACCCGGTTGCGCGCGTTCAGCTTCGTCACGGACGCGGCCAGGTAGTTGCGGACCGTTCCGGGCGACAGGAACAGGTCCGCGGCGATGTCGGCCACGTTGCGGCCGCGGGCGGCCAGCGAAAGGATCTCCAGCTCACGGGGGGTGAGCGGGCAGTCGTCGGCTTCCCAGGCGGACAGGGCGAGCTCGCTGTCGATGACGCGGCGGCCGACGGCCACCGAGCGGACCGCGTTCGCCAGCTTGTCCGAAGGCGCGTCCTTCAGCAGGAAGCCGTTCACCTTGGCGTCCAGGGCGCGGCGGACGGTGCCCGGCCGGCCGAGGCTGGTGAGGATCAGGGTGTGGCATTCCGGCAGGCTTTCGTGGATCTCGGTGGCCGCCGTCAGACCGTCCTTCCCGGGCAGATCGATGTCGATGACGGCGACGTCCGGATGGGCCGCCTTCGCCGCGGGGAGGATCTCGTCGCCGGAATCGACTTCCGCGACCACTTCGATGTCGGATTCGAGGTTGAGCAAGGCGACAAGCGCGCCGCGGACCATATCCATGTCCTCGGCCAGCAAAACTCTGATCACGGTGTGACCTCACTTCCCCCAGCAGGACGTCTCCCCGTGAGAATGGTACGCCACCGGATCCCGCCGGAAGGCAATTTCCGCCGCCCGGAATGCCGGCGATCGGCGCCGTCCCCACGACGCGCGATCGCCGGCCGGAAGCCCGGCGTGACCGCCTTCCCCGGTTCGGCGGACGCGTTCAGACCGCCACGGGCCGCCGGACGGCCGACGGCCGCAGGTCCGGCAGCGCCAGCAGCACCGGCGGGTCGAAGCTGTGGCGCGGCCGCAGCCGTACGTCGGCCAGCACGGCGGTGACCCCGCGGTGCACCGGCACCGGGCCGGCGAGCCCGGTGTAGGGCCGTGGCCCGCGGTCGTCGTCGTAGCCGGCGGCGAAGGTGTGGGCGATGACGTACCAGGCGCCGGGCGGCACGTCGGCCAGCGCGTACGGTCCCGGCCCGGACAGGATCGCGTACCGCGCGGGACGGCCTTCGGTGATCTTCGCCGGGAACAAGCCGACGAATACGGTGCCGGCGGTCCCGTACGGGCAGCGGACGTTCCCGCGCAGCGTGCTGCCCGAGGGGGCCTGGTCAGCGCGTTCGGGGATCCGCGGCGGCAGGCCCCTGGTCTGCCGGTAGCCGCTCGGCGACAGCCCCACGCTGCCGCTGAAGCGGGCGCTGAAGGTGCCGACGCTGTTGTAGCCGACCTGGTGGCTGATGCCGGCCACGGAGATGCTCGTCGTCGCGAGCAGCCGTTTGGCCTCGGCCAGCCGCAGCGCCGACAGGAACCGGCCGGGGGAAAGCCCGGTCGCCCGCAGGAACACACGGGTGAAGTGGAACTTGCTGAACATGGCGGCCCGGGCGAGGTCGTCGACGGTGAGCCGGTCGCCCAGGTGGTCCCGCATGGTCGTGATGGCGCGCGCCATGGCCTGTCGTACGACCTCGTCCATGGTGGCCCTCCTCCCCTCGCCTGGCGTCGGTGGCCGCGTTCCCCTGTGAAACGCGTGACCGCTGGCGGAATGCTTGTCGACAAGAACTCTAGGTCGGACGCTGTCTACTTCTTAAGTGCTCAGTGCACCGTTCCGGATGGGTTTCGCACGGGCCGGACATGCGTTTTGCATATGGCCCGCCTACCGCGGTTTCCGGCGGCCCGGCCGGGTATGTCCTCCGATGGATGGCCGTGCGTTCCCGTCGCGTATCGCGGCGGCGCGAACGCGAAAAGTGAGCGAAACGGCGTTATCCGGTCGTTTGCTGCCCTCTGCTACTCCATTCGGGGCAGTCGCCGCGCTGCGTGGAGCAGGCATAAATCACATATGCCCGGTGATGTGGGCACTGGTTCCCGACGGTCCGCGAGCGGACTATTTATGGTACGTGAAGCTTTCTACTTCGCCACTGGGAGACCTCAATGTCCGCACGTATTTCCGCTGACGTCCGCGCGCTTTTCGTCGATCTGGGGGTCGAGGTCGAAAACGCCGATTCGATCGAGACCGGTCTCGTGATCGACTGTTTCGAACAATGGGGGAGCCGCGTCGACTCGAGGGTGTGCTTCTCCGTTTGCGGGACGAACAGCGAAGCGCTGCGCGACGCGGAACTCGCCGCGTGAGCCCGTTCCGGCTGCCGTCCGCACTGGTCCGGGCCTGAGGGAGCCGGTCTCCCGGGTGCATTCGCCCCGGAGGCCGGCTCCCTCGGCGTGCGCCTGACATCCACTGGCGACAGTCGATGGGAAAATTTCCCACCATGCACCTATTGCTTTTCTACCTTCGGTAGTCGTCCGAGCGCGTCCTGCTGTGGCTTTTCTACCTTCGGTAGTCGTCCGAGCGCGTTCTGCTGTGGTCGGATCGAATTGCTTCGAGGTTCACGTGCATTTTCCGAGGTGAACCCTCTTGGCCCAACCGGGAGTCCCGCGGAAATGTTTAACTGAGGCCCTGGGGAGTTGTGAAGGCGGAGGGCGCCTCGTGATCAAAGTGCTCGTGGCTGAAGACATGCACATAGTCCGGAGCGCGCTCGTGGCGCTGTTGCGGCTGGAGCCCGACATCGAGGTGGTGGCCGAAGTCGCTTCCGGGACCGAGATCCTTTCCGCGGCCCGGGCCAGCGAAGCGCACGTCGCCATCATCGACATCGACCTGCCGGGCAAGGACGGCCTCACCGCGGCCGGTGAGCTGCGCGAGCAGCTGCCGTGCTGCCGCACCCTGATCCTCACCGGCCTGGGCCGTCCGGGCACGCTCAGGCGCGCGCTGGACGCGCGGGTGAGCGGGTTCCTGCTGAAGGACGCGCCGCCGGGCGAGCTGGCCCACGCGGTCCGCGGCGTCGCGGCCGGACGGCGGATGGTGGACGGCGACCTGGCCCTGGCGGCCTGGGACAGCGACGACTGCCCGCTGACCGGCCGCGAGCTCGACGTGCTGCGGCTGACCTCCCAGGGGTACGGGACGGTCGAGGTGGCGGCCCGGCTGTACCTGTCGGCGGGCACGGTGCGGAACTACCTGACGACGGTGGTGTCGAAGCTGGGGGCCCGCAACCGGGTGGACGCGATCCGGCTGGCCCGGGAGTCCGGCTGGATCTGAAGCGCCGGTCGCCCGGGAAACCGGCTCTCAGACGGGTACCACGGCGCGCAACCGGAACCGGCCGTCGTCCACCACACCGGCGGTGAGCTCGCCGCCGAGGTCGGCCACCCGGTGGGACAGGTTGCCGATGCCGCTGCCCGACGCGGTGCCGGGCCGCGCGGCTCCGTCGTCCGCCGGATCGGCCGGGGTGACCGGGCGCGGGCCGGACCGCTCGACGCCGTCGTTGACGATCTCGAGGCTGACTCCGCCGTCGACCCGGTGCAGGGCGATCTCGCAGGTCTCCACCCGGCTGTGCCGGAGCACGTTCGTGACGCCCTCCCGCAGCACCACCGCCAGTACCGTGCGGACCGGCGCGGGCAGCTCGTCCTGGAGCATCTCCATCCGGACCCGGACGTCGGCGGCGGCGAGCACGGAGCGGGCCGAGCGGGACTCGCTGTCCAGGGACAGCTCCCGGTAGCCGCTGGCCACCGAGCGCACGTCGGAGAGAGCCTGCCTGGTCAGGCCCAGGATCTCGACCAGCTCCTCGGCCGCCCGGTCGCGGTCCAGTGGCAGCACCCTGGCCGTCAGCTCGCTCTTGAGCGCGATCGCCGAGAGGCTCATGCCGAGCAGGTCGTGCAGGTCGCGGCCGAAGCGCAGGCGCTCCTCGGCGACCGCGGTCTCGGCCAGCCGCCGCCGGCTGTGGTTGAGCTCGGCGACCAGCCGGACCAGCCACAGCATGCCGAACACGATGAGCCCGACCATCACCGTGCCGGCGGAGAACGTCACCGCGTAGAGGGCGTCTTCGCGGGCCTGCCCTGCGACGTACTCGAGCCAGAGGTAGAAGCCGGCGTTCGCGGCGAAGACCAGCCAGCCGGCGACCGGGGGCAGGACCAGCAGCGCGCAGCCCATGAGCAGCGACGGCCAGCTCACCCAGTCCCGTTGCAGCGGCAGCATCGGGAGGTAGATCAGGCAGGCCTGGACGAACAGCATCGCGATGCTCTGGCCCGAGCGCAGCCGGGTGGAGGGGCGGTTGAAGTAGGCGAATTGCAGGGTCAGCAGCGCCGCCAGCGACCCGGCGACGAGCGCGATGTGCCAGCCGTTCGTGGTCAGCAGGAGCTCGTGCACGACGGCCATGAGGCCGAACAGGGTGAAGATGACCGGCAGGAGCACCCGGACCCGCCTCGCCTCCGCGTCGGCCGGCTGGGTGCCGTCGTCGGTGGACGGCGGCTCGACCCGGTCCGGCAGCGGCAGCTCGACGAGCAGCCGGAACCGGCCGTCCTCGCCGATACCGCTGCGCACGGTGCCGCCCAGCGCGGCCACCTCGTCCGGCAGCCGGGCGAGTAGCTCGGACTCCGCGGGCAGGTCGTCGGGGCCCACGCCGTCGTTGACGATCTCCAGCGACACCCGGCCGTGCCGCTGCTGGACCGCGATTTCGCAGTGTTCGACGTCGCTGTGGCGCAGGACGTCGGTGACGCCCTCCTGCAGCACCTTGGCGAGCAGGGTGCGCGCCTGGACCGGCAGGTCGCCCTGGTCCAGGTGGATCCGCACGGCGATGTCGGAGGCGGTCAGCAGCGACTGGGCGGTGCGGAACTCCTTCTCGAGGGACGCGCGGTAGCCGTGGGACACCGCGCGGACGTCGGAGAGCGTGCGCTGCGCGATGGCGGTGATCTCGGCCAGCTCGGCCTGCGCCTGCTCGCTCGACTTGCGCATCAGGCGGTGCACCAGCTCACCCCTGAGGGCGATGGCCGAGAGGCTCATGCCGAGCAGGTCGTGCAGGTCCCTGGCGAAGGCCAGGCGCTGCTCGGCGACCGCGCGGCGGGCGAGCTCGGTCCGGGCCAGGTGCAGCTCGCGGATCATCCGGGCGACCAAAGGAAGCTGGGCGAAGACCAGGCTGTAGACGGCGAGGCCGAGGACGGTGTAAACCGCCTCCAGCGGAGTGTCGTAGCGCAGCTCGATCCACAGCACCGCGGCGAGGTTGAGGCCGAAGAGGGGCCACGCGAACCGGGCGGGCAGCACCAGCACCACCGCGCCGCCGAAGAAGACCGGCATCGCTGACCACATGGCGTCGAAGGTGAAGACCGGCACGTAGCCCAGCAGGGCCAGCACGACCAGCAGGACCCGGCTGGTCCTCGTGTCGAGGCGGACCGACGGCCTGCTGAAGTGGAGCAGCTGGATGGCGAGGAGCAGCGCGACCGCGAGGATGGCGTAACCGGCCGCGACCGGGCTCACCGACTGGGGGATGAGGCCGGCGAGCAGCACGGCCCCGAAGCCGGCGACGACCACGGTGATGATCGAGCCGGCGAGGTAGGTCGCCAGCTTGGGCCGCCGGTCGACCGCGCTCGTGCCCCAGGGCGCGGAAAGGGCGCCCGAGCGGTTCGAGTCGACGACCGGAGACATGCGCAACGATCCTCCGGTGTCGTGGCGTCGCACGGAGTGGGTTCGGTGACCCGGGCTGAGCTCGGTCTGCATGCTTCCGGCCAATCCTATCTCATCCCGTCGGCTCGTATTACCAATTACCAATCCGGCCCGAAAGTAGGCCGCCCCCTGTACTGCACGTAACCGTTGTTACCAAGCCATTCGGCCGTGACTGTGGCCGGATCGGCGACGATCGGCACAGTCGGCGAAGAGTGGCCGTGCCGCCGTGCGTCCGGCTCCGGCCGAACGTCCGGTCCGCTTCGTCAGCCGCGGCCCCGGCCCCGCGCGACACCGGCCAGCGCGAGGAAATCCAGGTACGGCACCGCGATCGAGCCGGTGTGCAGCACGGATCGCCCGTCCTGGCGGAAGAAGCTCAGGCCGGGACCGTCGTCGTCGTGCTCGCCGGGGCCGGCGCCCTCGAGGCGGCGCGTCGCCGGGAAGTCCGCGGCGAACCCGGTGTCCAGCGCCGAATACACCGGCAGGTCCCACCCGAAGTGCCTGCGGTACTGCTCGATCTTCGTGTAGGGGGCGTGGGAAACGATTACCAGGCGGGTGTCCCGGGTGTGCAACGCGGCCGAAAGCTCTTCGGCGGAGGCGACGGCGGCGGGCCGGCTGCGATCGGGGACGGTGTGGTGCACCAAGAGCCGTCGATGCCCGTCGAACAACCCGGTCAGGGTGACCGTGCCCGCGGGCCCGGCGAACCGGTACGCCCCGGCCGGCACGGGGCGTGGCCCGGGGTGGGGCCTGCCGGGTCAGGCCGGGCAGCGCCAGTTCGGTCATGATCGCCTCCTGGGTACGGTGTGCCGGTGCCCACCGCGCATTGTGCGCCCGGACGCCGGGCCAGGTCACCGGTTCGCGAGCGGGCAGAGCAAGGTGGGAGACGCGGGCCGCCGGGCGCGGCCGCGGGCCGGGCCCTAGGCTCGCGGCCATGGCGAAGTACTTCGACGTGCACCCGGACAACCCCCAGCGGCGCGCCATCGGCCAGATCGCGGACCTGGTGCGGCGCGACGGGCTGATCGCCTACCCGACCGACTCGTGTTACGCGCTCGGGTGCCGGCTCGACAACCCCGAGGGCCTCGACCGCATCCGGGCGATCCGCAAGCTCGACCGGCGGCACCACTTCACGCTGGTCTGCCAGGACTTCGGACAGCTGGGCCAGTTCGTGCACGTGGACAACGCGGTCTTCCGGGCGATCAAGGCGGCGACGCCGGGCAGCTACACGTTCATCCTGCCGGCCACCAAAGAAGTGCCGCGGCGGCTGATGCACGACAAGAAGAAGACCGTCGGCGTCCGCATCCCGGCACACGTGGTCACCCAGGCGCTGCTGGCCGAACTGGGCGAACCGCTGGTGTCCAGCACGCTGCTGCTGCCGGACGTGCCGGAACCGCTGACGCAGGGCTGGGAGATCAAGGACGAGCTCGACCACGTGCTCGACGCGGTCGTGGACTCCGGTGACTGCGGGGTCGAGCCGACCACGGTGGTCGACTTCTCCTCGGGGGAGGCGGAGATCGTCCGCCGCGGCGCGGGCGACCCGGACCGCTTCGCCTGATCAGTCCGATTCGGACGTCCACAGTGGATTTCTGTGCTGCTGCACCAGTTCCAGCCATCGGCGGGCGCGCGGCCCGGTGGCTTCGACGGCCAGCCCGGCGGCCGGGCGACGGCCGGTGAACAGCAGGCAGAAGTCTTCGGCACGGCCGGAGATCCGGTCCGCCGCGTCGGCGGGGCCGAATTCCCAGAGCGTCCCCGACGGCGCGGTCAGCTCGAACCGGAGCGGCCCGGCGGGCGGCCCGCCGTGCCCAGCGTAGACGTCGCCGCTGGTGCGGACGCCGTAGTAGGCGACGTGGCCGATGGCGTCGTCGCGCGGGAGCCGGGCGCCGAGCACATCGGCGATGTCCTGGCCGCGGGCGAACAGGACCGTCAGCAGCGCCGCCGCCAGCAGGGACGGCCGCAGCGGGCCACCGGGCCACGGGACGTCCCCGGCCGCGGTGGCCAGCAGCTCGACGGCCTTGCGGTGCTCCGAACGCCAGGCGAGCACGGCGTCGCCGAGCAGGCCGGCGTCGGTGATCCGGGGAGCGGGCCCGGTCCCGGTGCCCTCCACGGCCAGGACGACCCGCCGCGCGACGACCGTCAGTTCGGCGAGGTGGGCGGCGACCGCGCGGGCGGACGGCAGCGGCAAGGCTCCCGCGTGGGCGTGCACCAGGTCCGCGAGGGCGTCCGCCCCGGCCTCCAGATCGGCGTACACGTCGGACATGGTTGCGGCCTCCGTGGCTGATCGGCGCTGAGGTGTCGATGCTGCTCCCGGGCCGCCGCCGCGGGCGACTCGTGGGTTGCGGTCCCGGATCGGCTATGTTCGGGACCGGCAAGGCCGGATCCGGGGAGGACACGTGAAGTACCTGCTGGCGATGTACATGAACCCCGACGTCTGGGAGGCGCTGTCCGAGCAGGACAGGGACGAGGTGATGAGCGGCCACGGCGAGTTCATCCGCCGGATCCGGGAGTCAGGGGAGATGATCAGCACCCAGGCCCTCGACGCCCCGGCCCGCAGCGCCGTCGTCCGGGTGACCGACGGGGTCCCGGCGGTGACCGACGGGCCGTTCATCGAGTCGAAGGAGTTCCTGGCCGGGTTCTACCTGGTCGAGTGCGCCTCGCCCGAGCGCGCCTACGAGGTGGCCGCGATGATCCCGGACGCCGGGATCAAGGGGCTCGGCATCGAGGTCCGGCCGGTGGTGTTCTTCGCCGACGCCGAAACCGAATCCGGGTTCACCGGCGGGTGAGCGCGTCCGTCGGGGAGCGCCTGCGGCCGCTGGTGCCCCAGGTGCTCGGTGCGCTCGTGCGTCGGTACGGCCAGTTCGACGCGTGCGAAGACGCCGTCCAGGAGGCACTGCTCGCCGCGTCGCAGCAGTGGCCCGCCGACGGCGTGCCGGACAACCCGTATGGCTGGCTCGTCGCCGTCGCGACCCGGCGGCTCACCGACCACTGGCGCAGCGAAAGCGCGCGGCGGCGGCGGGAGGAGTCCGTCGCGGTCCGCGAGCCGGTGGTGGCGCCCGGGCCGGACGACGACCGGCCGTCCGACGAGGACGACTCGCTCACCCTGCTCTTCCTCTGCTGCCACCCGGCGGTCTCCCCGCCCTCGCAGGTCGCGCTGACGCTGCGCGCGGTCGGCGGGCTGACCACGGCGCAGATCGCCAAGGCCTTCCTCGTGCCCGAAGCCACCATGACCCGGCGCATCACGCGGGCGAAGGAGAGCATCGCGGCGGCAGGCTCGACGTTCGGCGAACCGGACCCGGCCGACCGCGCGGAGCGGCTCCGGGTCGTGCTGCAGGTGCTGTACCTGATCTTCAACGAGGGCTACGCGGCCACGTCCGGGACGGACCTCCAGGCACCCGAGCTGGCGCGCGAAGCGATCCGCCTGACCCGCGGGGTGCACGCGCTGCTGCCGGACGACGGCGAGGTGGCGGGCCTGCTCGCACTGATGCTGCTGACGGACGCACGCCGGCCTGCGCGGGTCGGTCCCGAAGGCGAACTGGTCCCGCTCGCCGAGCAGGACCGCGGGCGGTGGGATCGGGCGATGATCGCCGAGGGCGCCGGCCTGGTCCGCCGTACGCTGGGCCGCCACCCGGTCGGCCCGTACCAGGTGCAGGCGGCCATCGCCGCGCTGCACGACGAAGCGCCCAGCGCGGAGACCACGGACTGGCCGCAGATCGTCCAGCTCTACGCGGTGCTCCAGGAGCTCGCGCCGAGCCCGGTGGTCACGCTGAACCAGGCGATCGCGATCGCGATGGCGGAGGGGCCGGAACGGGGGCTGGAGCTGCTGGCCACCCTGGCGGACGACAGCCGGATGAAGCAGAGCCACCGCCTCGACGCGACCCGGGCCCACCTGCTGGAACTGGCCGGCGACCACGAAGCCGCCCGAACCCACTACCGCCGCGCGGCGGAGGCGACCGCGAGCCGGCCCGAGCAGCGTTATCTGCTGGGGCGGGCTGATCGGCTGGGGTGACTCGCGCGCGTGGCCGGGCCGAGCGGTTGCCGCGGCCCGGCACGGGCTCGTGGGCGGCCACCGCGGGGGTGGCCACCCACGGCACTGTCCTCAGTGGACGACGATGCCCTCCTGCGGCGAAGGTGCCGCGGTGATGCGGAAGAGCCGGGCGAACAGCTCCAGGTCGGCCAGCCTGCCGTCGATCGCGATGCGGCTCGTGCGGACCGCCTCCGCGGCGCTCGTCTGGCCGCCGATCACGTCGAGGAGGACCCGGCCGCGGTCGGCGTGGATGACCAGGTCCGCGTCCGGGAGGCGGCCCTCCGTCACCTTCAGCGCGCCGTCGTCGACCATCGCGTGCAACGTCATCGTGTCGTGGTAACGGATCTCGAACGTCGCTTGCACGCCGTCGGCGGCGTCGCTCTGGAACGTCGTGTAGAGCGAAAGGATCGCCGCGTCCAGCGTGAAGACGTCCTCCGGGTCACGGCCGTTCAGCGAGCGCGCTCCCCACAGCCCGAGGTCCAGCAGGACGTGGTCCAGCTCGCTGCCGTACTCGGTGAGCTCGTACACCACGCTGGCGTCCAGGTCGGGTCGCACGCGCCGGCGGACGACCCCGGGACTTCTCCAGCTCGTTGAGCCGGGCCGAAAGGATGCTCGGCGGGATCTTCGGGAGCCCGGCCTGCAGCTCCGTGTACCGCTTCGAGCCGAGCACGAGGTCCCGCACGGTGAGCAGTGCCCACCGCTCACCGACGAGCTCCATCGCGCGGGCCACTCCGCAGAACTGGCCATAGGTACGGGTTTGTGCGGTCATCGGTCTTCACTTCGTGCGGTGGGGTGGAACTGGTTGTGGTCGCCCTCGGAGATGAGCTCGCGGTGCAGCAGCTGCAGGTCGTCGCACGGCTCGACGCCCAGCTCCTCGGCGAGCCGGCGGCGCAGGTCGCGGAACACGGCCATCGCGTCGGACCGGCGGCCACTGCGGCCCAGCACCCGCATCAGCTGCCCGTGCAGTGCTTCGTCCAGTGGGTTGCCCACGGTCAGCGACCGCAGCTCGCCGATCAGCTCGCGGTGCCGTCCGCTGGCGATCTCCGCCTCGACCAGCAGGTGCAGCGTGGTGCGGTGCTGCTCGGCCAGCTGGGTCACGTACGACTGCAGCACCGGTCCACAAGAGACGTTCGCCAGCGGCGGGCCCGACCACAGGTCCAGCGCCTCGCGGAACCGGCCCGCCGCGTCGTCGTGCCGCCCGTTCCGTTGCAGGACCTGCCCTTCGTGCTGCAGCCGGTCGAAGCGGAAGACGTCCACCTGCGCGGGGTCGATGCGGAAGACGTAGCCCGGGTTCTTGGTGACGAGCAGGTCGTCGGCGTTCTCCGCGAGCCCGCTCTGCTGGATGCACCGCCGCAGGTGGTAGACGTAGGTGTGCAGGGTGGTCCGCACCGTGCGGATCGGGTCGCTGGCCCACAGCTCCTGCATGATCGAGTCGGCGTGGACCAACCGGCCCGGCCGGACCACCAGCAAGGCCAGCAGCTGCAGGACCTTCGGTGTCGTCGGCGCGTAGTCGACGCCGTCACGCAGGAGGCCGAGCGGGCCGAGGACCGTGAAGCGGACGACACTTTCGGATGGTTCCCGTGGCCGCGGGGTTGCCCCGGCCGCTAGCCTAGTTTCGGAGTACATTGCCGAACGCCTCCAGTGTGCAGCCGTGTGCCGGCTCCCCAGTAGTGCCGCGTCAGGACCGATGTACTCCCGATGTACCGTCGATCCCCCGGCTGTCCACATTCGAATGTGACAGAGCGGCCGGGGTGCGGCCAGTGAGCCGCCCACCAGAGTCGAACTGTGTTTCTCCGCCCGGACCCGTGCGTTCCGCACGTTTCGCGGCTGCGTGCCGCGGACTCCCGACCCGGCCGGATTGGCCGTCCGGATCATGCCGCCCGGCCGGGCGAACGGCGGAAGGCCGGTGCTCACTCGCCGTGTCGGGACAGCTTTCACAACGGATCCGTGCGAAGTGCACGACGGGAGCCGTGCCCTTCGCACGGGTTCGGCGTTCCCCGCCGACAGCGCCTTCTCCGGTCTCCGTCGAGGCTCGATCGGTCGTCCACAGACCCGCGACATCCGGCGTCTTACCTGACGGCCAGGGAAATTCAAGCGGAGGAATTCGAGGTTGGACTGATGATCTTGCGATCGGTTGCGTCCACGGGGGCGCAGTGGGAGGCCGGCGAGCCACCGGAGGACGCGGACCGGCTCAGACGCGAACAAGCCGTCCAGCCGGCGATCCTGCGGGCGATCGAGCTGCTGCTCGAACGCTACTTCGAGCCCATCACCCTGTCGGCGCTGGCCGCCGAGGTGTACGTGAGCCCCTTCCACTTCTCGCGCATCTTCGCGAAGGCGACCGGGGTCACCCCGGGCCGGTTCCTGACGGCCGTGCGCCTGTTCGAGGCGAAACGGCTGCTGCTGACCACTTCCCTGACCGTGTCGGACATCGTCTGCAGCGTCGGCTACAGCAGCGTCGGCACCTTCACCAGCCGGTTCGTCCGGGCCGTCGGCATGACGCCGACCGAGTACCGCGAACCGGACGTCGGCGAGCTGCTCGTCGCGCACTCGGCGTACTTCCAGCGGCTGCCGTCGCAGCAGTCGCTGCGCGAAGCCGGCCGCAGCTGCGCTTCGCAGCCGATGGGCACCGGCCACCTGGACGTCGACCTGGTGGTGCCGGACGACGCGGCCCCGGCCACCGTTCTCGTCGGCGTGTTCGCCGACAACGTGCCGCAGCGCGGCCCGGTCGCCTTCGACGGCTCGGCCAACACCCGGTCCGGGCGGTTGACCGTGCACGGCGTGCCGGAGGGCAACTGGACCGTGATTGCGATCGCCGACCACAGCATGCACGCCAAGAGCGGCCCCGCTTTCACGGTCGGGACCGCCTCGGCCGCCGTGTCGCCGTTCGACCCGCAGGGCGTCACCGTCCGGCTGCGGCGGCCCGCGCTGACCGACCCGCCGATCGCGATCACCCTGGCGTCCCGGCCGACGCCGTCGAGCCGGCAGCAGTTCGCCACGCAACGGCCGCACCTGCGCGCCGTCGCCTGAGCCCCGTTCCCCCGACCGACAGGAAGATCCGGATGTCGACTCTGCTCGGCGTGCTGCGCAAGCGCGTGCTCGCTCCCTCCCTCGCGTCCGTCGGCTTCGCCGAGCGCGGGTTCCCGGTGGTGCACACCGACGCCACGGCCCGCCTGGAAGCGGTGCCGCAGGCGGTCGTGTGCGGGTTCGAATGGGCCATCGAAGGCGCGTCGCTGTGGGAGATCGAGCGGCGCCTCGCGCTGATCGAGCCCGAACAGCGCGGGTTCGCCTACGAGGGCGCGACGATGGGCTACTCGATCCTCGACGCCATGCCCGGCGGCGGCTCGGACCGGACGCGCGAGCTGCTCGAAGGGCCGGGCCGCCCGCACATCTTCCTGACCTACATCGGGATCGGCTTCGCGATGGCGCGGCTGCCGCGTCCACTGTGGAAGAAGATGCTGCCCGAGCTGACCGGGGTGGCCTACCACCCGGTGATGAGCTGGCTCGCCGTCGACGGCTACGGCTTCGACCGCGCCTACTTCGACACCGGGAAGTGGGTGGAGCGGCAGGCCGCCCCGGAGCCCTACCCGTGGGCCGGCCGCCCGGAGTACTTCCCCCGCGCGTTCGACCAGGGGGTCGGCCGCGCGCTGTGGTTCATCCACGGCGGGAACCCGGACGCGGTGGCCGCCGCGGCCGGCCGGTTCGCCGAGCACCGACGGGCCGACCTGTGGAGCGGGATCGGGCTCGCCGCGACGTTCGCGGGCGGCAGTGACCAGCTCGGGCTGGCGCGGCTGCGCCGGGCGGCCGGCGGGTACCACGACGAGCTCGGCCTGGGCGTCGTGTTCGCGGTGAAGGCGCGGACCTACTCCGGGTACGTGCCGGAGCACACCCACCTCGCGTGCGGTGCCCTGGTCGACCTGACCGTGCAGGAGGCGCAGAACCTGGCCGACCGCACCGAGCGCGCCGACGGCGACGACGGGCCGGAACCGCCCTACGAGCTGTGGCGGGAGCGGATCCGGCAGGAGCTCCGCCCGGCCGCCGCGCGCCGGGCGAGCTGAGCGGTGATCGCACGCAACCGTGGAGTAGACCGCCGACCAGCGGATCTGTGATCGTGGAATCGACGAGCAGAACCAAGTCCCATTCGACCCGTGAGGGGGAGAGTGCGTTGGGCAATGGCTGGCGCGCGCTCAGACGCCGCATCCTGACACCGAACGTTTCGGAGACCTCGCTGGAAAAGCGTGGCTTCCACCGCAAGAGCCCAGCCGCTCAGGAACGGCTCGAGACGATCGGCGAGAAATTCCTCCTTGGCTACGCACATGCGGTCGAGGCGCGTTCGGTCGAGCAGGCCGAAGAATGGCTCGAGCGCATTCCACCGCAGTTCCGCGGCTTCGCTTACGAAGGCGCGGGAATGGGGTACGGCGTCCTCGACGGGCTGCCGTTCGGCAAGAGCACGAACGTCGCCGAGTTCCTGGCCGGCCCCGGTGAGAAGCACGACTACATCATCTACGTCGGGGTCGGCTGGGCCATGTGCCGGCTCCCGCGGTTCGCGTGGCCGAAGGCCTCGGCGTTCGACCCGCTGCTGCGCTGGCTCGTGCTCGACGGCTACGGCTTCCACCAGGCGTACTTCAAGACCGACCAGTACATCCGGCAGCAGTACCAGGAGCCGGGCTTCTCCTGGCCGGACCGGCGCTACGACGGTTACGCCCTGCGCGCCATCGACCAGGGCATCGGCCGGGCGCTGTGGTTCATCTGCGGTACCGACGTCGAGCTGGTGACGAAGACGATCGAGGAGTTCCCCGAGTCGCGCCACGGCGACCTGTACGCCGGGGTCGGGCTGGCCTCGACCTACGCGTGCGGGGTCACGGCCGACGAGCTGGCGGAACTGGTCGACCGGGCCGGCATCCACCACGGGCCGCTGGCGCAGGGAAGCGCCTTCGCGGCCGAGTGCCGGGTGCGCGCGGGCCTGATGATCCCGGAGACCGAGATGGCGGCCCGGGCGATCTGCGGCCTGCCTGCCGAACGCGCGGCGGCCATCACCCAAGAGGTCCGGCCGGACGTGGTCGTCGACGGCGACGACGTCCCGGCGTTCGAAATCTGGCGGCGGCGGATCGCCGACGAAGTCCTGACGCACGGAGGTGTGCACGAATGACCGCGACCTTGGGCCGGCTGCGCAAGCAGCTGGCGGGCATCGTGGCGCTGGCGCTGATCTTCAGCCTGTTCCTGGTCGCGCGGCTGCCCAGCGTCTCCGCCGCCGAGCAGGACTCGATGGCGAGCAAGTTCCACTTCACACCGATGTCGATCGCGCTGCCCGCGGCGAAGAAGGCGCAGTCGATCCGCACGGTGAACAAGGAGTACGAGGACATCGCCGCGTGGATCTCCTCGGTCGGCGCCGCGATCGCGCTCAACGACATCAGCGGCACCGGCAAGGCCAACGACCTCTGCCTGGTCGACACCCGCAGCGACCAGGTCGTGATCACGCCGTCGCCGGACTCGGGCCCGCGGTACGCGCCCTTCGAGCTCGATCCCGCGCCGGCGCTGCCGACGTGGGACTACATGGCGCCGATGGGCTGCGTCCCCGGTGACTACAACGAAGACGGCCGGACCGATGTGCTGGCCTACTACTGGGGCCGCACTCCCGTGCTGTTCCTGCAGAAGGCCACCGCGACGAGGTTCGACGCGTCCGCGTTCCAGCCGGTCGAGCTCGTGGCGGGCAACCACCGCGGCCCGGACGGGAAGTACAACGGCCCGATGTGGAACACCGACTCCGCCACCATCGGCGACTTCGACGGCGACGGGCACGTCGACATCTTCATCGGGAACTACTTCCCGGACAGCCGGGTCCTCGACCCGAACGCCGACGGCGGCGTCACCATGAACCAGTCGATGTCGCACGCGCTGAACTCGGGCGCGAAGTACATCTACCGCTGGACCGGTGCCGCGTCCGGCGCGAACCCGAGTGCGCAGTACGTCGACGCTTCGCAGGGCATCCCGGAGAGCGCCCGGTTCGGCTGGACGCTGGCCTCCAGCGCGACCGACATCGACGGCGACAGCCTGCCGGAGCTCTACATCGCCAACGACTTCGGGCACGACCGCCTGCTCTACAACAGGTCCACTCCCGGCAAGATCGAGCTCGCCGAGGTCACCGCCGTCCGCGGGATCACCGACCCGAAGTCGAAGGTGCTGGGCAACGACTCGTTCAAGGGCATGGGCGTCGACTTCGGCGACCTGAACCACGACGGGCTCTACGACCTGTTCGTCAGCAACATCACGACGTCGTGGGGCATCGAAGAGTCGAACTTCCAGTTCATGAACACCGCGAAGAACGCCGCGGACCTGCGCAAGCAGCTGCAGGACGGCGTCGCGCCGTTCGAGGACGAGAGCGGCAGCCAAGGCACCGCCTGGTCCGGCTGGGGCTGGGACGTCAAGATCCAGGACTTCAACAACGGCGGCGAGAACCAGATCGCGCAGGCGACCGGGTTCGTCAAGGGCGAGGTCAACCGCTGGCCGAACCTGCAGGAGCTGGCCACGGCGCACGACGGCATGCTGTCCAACCCGCTCTGGTGGCCGAACGCCCGCGCCGGTGACGACATCGGTGGCGACCACACCCTGCACTTCTTCGTGAAGAGCGCGGACGGCCGGTACACCGACCTCGCGCCGCAGCTGGGGCTGGCGGTCCCGGTGCCCACCCGCGGTATCGCCGTCGGCGACACCGACGGCGACGGCCTGCCCGAGTTCGCGGTGGCGCGGCAGTGGGAGGCGCCGATCTTCTACCACAACGACAGCCCGAACCCCGGCAAGTACCTGCAGCTGAAGCTGACCACCGACGCCCCGGTGGCGCCCGGCCCGCTGCCCGCGGCCGGCCCGCCCGCGATCGGTGCCCAGGCCACCGTGACGACCGCGGACGGCAAGAAGTACCTCGGCCGGGTCGACGGCAGCAGCGGGGAGGCCGGCCGGCGCAGCTTCGACATCCAGATCGGCCTCGGGCACGACGTCAGCGGCCCGCTCGACGTGCACCTGCAGTGGCGGGACCGGACCGGGCAGCTGCGGACCCAGAACCTGAAGGTCGAACCCGGTTGCCACATGTACCAGCTCGGCACCACGGCGAAGGAAGCGATGTGACGTGATGGCCACCCCGACTCTGACCAAAGTGGACACCACGCCACCCAAGCGGACCGACAAGGTCACCACCGCGCTGCGGCGCTTCGCGATCTCGATCACGATCTTCAACATCGTCGGCTACACCGTGCTCGGCTTCGAGCAGCCGTGGCTGTACCCGTTCGTCGCGCTGGCGACCGCGTACACCACGGAGATCCTGCTCGAAATCATCAACGCCCGCGTCACCTCCCGTGCGGTCCGCTTCAAGGGCAACGGGTTCAAGGGACTCATGGAGTTCCTGCTCCCGGCGCACATCACCGGGCTCGCCCTGAACATGCTGACCTACGTCAACGACCGGATCCTCGTGATGATCTTCGGGGTGGTCGTCGCGGTCGGCACGAAGTGGATCCTGCAGGCGCCGGTGTACGGCCGGATGCGGCACTTCATGAACCCGTCGAACTTCGGCATCACGATCATCCTGCTCGTGTTCCCGTGGGCCAGCATCGCCCCGCCGTACCACTTCACCGAGCAGATCCCCACCTGGGGCGGCTGGCTGATCGTCGGCATCATCCTCGTGTCGGGCACGGTGCTCAACGCGCTGCTGACCGGCCGGATGTTCCTCATCGCGGGCTGGCTGAGCTTCTTTGTGATCCAGGCCGTCGTCCGCGGCTGGCTCTTCGGCACGTCGATCCCCGGCGCGCTGGCGATGGCCACCGGTGTCGCGTTCGTGCTCTACACCAACTACATGGTGACCGACCCGGGCACGTCGCCGTCGAAGCCGGGCTCGCAGTTCGCGTTCGGGGCCGGGGTGGCGCTCGCGTACGGGTTCTTCACGGCCGTGCACGTCGCCTACGGGCTCTTCCTGGCCACCGCGACCGTCTGCCTGATCCGCGGCATGTTCCTGTGGGGCCTGCACTTCTCGAACAAGGCGCGGATCAAGTTCGAGGCCGAGCAGGCCGAGCAGAAGGCCAAGCTGGAGATCGCGCCGCCGCCGGCGGAAACCGGCGACCAGAAGCCGGGAGCCGTCGCGGCATGACCGGTCCCCAGTACCGAGCCCGGGCGGCGCGCACCGCGCCGCCCGGGCCGCCGCGCCGGGCGACCCTCCGGTTGCTGAAGCAGCTCTTCACTGACCGGCTCGCGCTCATGGGCGACAACGCCGAGGCCTACGGCGACGTCGTCCGCATCGCCATCGGCCCGAAGGCGATGTACCTGGTGAACCACCCGGACCTCGCGAAACACGTCCTCGCGGACAACGCCGCGAACTACCACAAGGGCATCGGCCTGCAGGAGGCGCGCCGGGCCCTCGGCGACGGCCTGCTCACCAGCGACGGCGAGACGTGGCGCGAGCAGCGGCGGACCATCCAGCCGGTGTTCCAGCCCAAGCGGATCGCGCGGCAGGCCGCCGTCGTCGCGGCCGAAGTGGACGCGCTGATCAAGCGGCTCGGCGCGCACGACGGGCCGGTCGAGATCCTGCACGAGATGACCGGGCTGACCCTCGGCGTGCTCGGCAAGACGCTGCTCGACGCCGAGCTCGGCGGGTACGAAACGCTCGGCCACTCGTTCGAGGCAGTGCAGGACCAGGCCATGTTCGAGGCGGTCACGCTGAGCGCGGTCCCGCAGTGGGTGCCCTTGAAGAAGCAGCTGGAGTTCCGCACCGCGCGCGACGAGCTGCGCCGGATCGCCGACGAGCTCGTCGAGCAGCGGCTGGCGAACCCGGTCGAGAACGGCGAAGACGTGCTGTCGCGGCTGATCGCGTCCGGGTCTGCACAGGGCGCGTCGCGCGAACGCATGCGGGACGAGCTGATCACCCTGCTGCTGGCCGGGCACGAGACGACGGCGAGCACGCTCGGCTGGGCCTTCCACCTGATCGACGAGCACCCGGAGGTCGGCGAGCGGCTGCACGCCGAAGCCGTCGAGGTGCTCGGCGACCGGCTGCCCGGGAACGAGGACCTGCGGCGGCTCACCTACACCGTGGCCGTGGTCGAGGAAGTCATGCGGCTGTACCCGCCGGTGTGGCTGCTGCCGCGGATCGCCCAGGCCGACGACGAGATCGGCGGGTACCACGTGCCGGCCGGCTCCGACGTCGTCGTGGTGCCCTACACCCTGCACCGGCACCCGGGGTTCTGGACCGACCCGGAGCGGTTCGACCCCGGCCGGTTCGACCCGGCCAACCCGGCCGGGCGGCCGCCGCGGTACGCCTACCTCCCCTTCGGGGCCGGGCCGAGGTTCTGCATCGGCAACAGCCTCGGCGTGATGGAGGCGGTGTTCGTAATCGCCATGGCGGCACGGGACCTGGAGTTGCGCAAGGTGCCGGGCAAGGTCGTCGACCCCGAAGCGATGCTCTCGCTGCGGGTGCGCGGCGGGCTGCCGATGACCGTGCACCGCCGGGAACGGACGCGGCGGGCCGAAGCCGCCTGAGTTCATTGTGGACATTCGACGAGGAGGTAGGCCGGTGCAACCCGAGGCCACCGAAGAAGAACGCGTCAACACCATGACCCTCGAGGCCTACGCGGACACGATCGTGCCGGGGGAGAAGCGGTACGAAGGTGACCGGGCGATCGCCGGGGCCGCGCCCGGCCCCGGTTCGGTGGCGGCGGGCGCGCTCGAGCTGCTGCACTTCGACGCGACCGGCGTCACCGTCGGCCTGCCCTACCTCGCGCAGTCGCTCAACGATCACGCGAAGGCCTACGCGGGCGAAGCGGAGCTGTCGCTCGATCACGACGTCCCGCCGTTCGTCGCGCTGCCCTACGAGCACCGCCGCGAGCTGGTGCGGCGGCTGACCGCACCCGGCCACCCGGAGAAGGACGGCTGGGTCAGCCTCGCGCTGTTCTGCAACATGGCCTTCGACAGCGCCGCGCACAAGCACACCGCCGACGCCATCCGCGAGGGTCACCCGGGCCTGCTGGCGCTGGGCTACACCGCACCGGACGCCGACGGGTTCTGGCGGTTCCCGAAGTACGGCTACGGCCGCAAGCTGGCCGAACTCCACCCCGACACCACGCCTTCCGGGAGCCCCGCATGACTGCCATCGACAAGACCGACGTCCTCATCGTCGGCAGCGGTTTCGGCGGGTCCATCCCCGCCTACCACCTCGCCGCCGGCGGGGCCAAGGTCACCGTGCTGGAGCGCGGGCCGTGGCTGGCCGCGGCCGACTTCGAGCACGACTACCTGCTCGGCTCGTCCTACACGCGGGCGTTCGACTTCGTCGTCGGCGACGGGATGAGCGTGCTCGGCGGCAACTGCGTCGGCGGCGGCAGCGTCGTGTACTTCGCCGCGATGCCGCGGGCGCCGAAGTTCGTCTTCGAGCGCCACGGCAGCATCGGGCGCCGGATGTGGCCCTGGGTGATCAACCGCGACTCGCTCGAGCCGTGGTACGACCGGGTCGACGAGGCGCTGCCGGTGTCCAAACAGGACTGGAGCGACGTCTCCTACGCCGGCGGGCTGTGGGCCGCGGCCTGCAACCACTCGGGCCGGACGGCCAACCCGGCGCCGGTCGCGGTCGACAACGACACCTGCGTCAACTGCAACTTCATGATGGCGGGCTGCAAGTTCGACGCCAAGCGTTCGATGCTGACGAACTACCTGCCCGCGGCCCTCGCGCACGGCGCGGAGATCCGCCCGCTGCACGAGGTCCAGCGGCTCGAGCGCACCGAGGACGGTGACTACCGCGTCTACTTCGACCTGATCGACGAGGAAGACTACCGGATCCACACCGGCAGCGGCGTGATCGAAGCGAAGATCGTCATCATCGCCGCCGGCGCGGGGGCCACCCCGGTGATCCTGCAGCGCTCGGAGGCCGCGCTCGGCACGATGCCGCACGGCGTGGGCCGGTACTTCTCCGGCAACGGCGAGCGGCTCAACACCGCGATCATCGACGAGGACCGCGTCCGCGAGGTGCTTGGACTGTCCCGTGAGGACGGTCCGGTCTACTCGGCCAACCACATCGGCAAGGGCCCGACCGTCGCGAACTGGGACAAGCTCGACGGGTCGCTGCCGGAGTACGAGCGGTACTCGCTGGAGCAGTTGTACTTCCCGCCGGGCCTGGGCACCATCCTCGCCCAGGTGCCCGGCGGCGAGGAGCCGCGCTGGTTCGGGGCGGAGAAGAAGGAAATCCTCAAGCAGTGGGCCAACTGGCTGACGATCTTCCTGATGACCGAGGACGACAACGAAGGCGTGTTCGGGGCCCCGCCGCCCACCGGGAACGCCTACCGGATCTCGCAGCAGATGCTCGGCCGCGGCCCGCTGCGCTACGAGCCGACGACGAACACCCGGCGCGGCTGGGCGCTGGCCGACGCGGACTGCAAGGCGATCATCGAGAAGGACGGCCTGGCGAAGGTGGCCCCCTGGACGAACGACGTCGTCGGGGCGTACACGGTGCACCCGCTGGCGTCCTGCCGGATCGGGGACGACCCGGCGACGTCCGCGCTGCACCCGAACCACGAGCTGCGCAACCACCCGGGCATCTTCGTCACCGACAGCGCGTCGGTGCCGGGCGCGCTAACGGTCAACCCGGCGATGACCATCGCCGCGCTCGCCGAGCGGTCGATCCCGGGCATCGTCCGGGCCCTGCAGGCCCGCGACATCGACGTCAAGTACGGCGCGCCGGCTCCCGACGGCTCGATCACGGGCCGCCGTGCGGTGTCCAAACTGGACCTGGTCGCCGGGAACTGAGGCACGAAACCCGGAACTCGCGTGATCGAAGCCGGAACTCGCGTGATTCGGCGCGGTACGGCTCCAATCACGCGAGTTCCGGCTCTGATCACGCGAGATCCGGCTTCCGGTACGCGGGTTCGCCGGGCTGAGGAGGAAGTATGGCGGCCGGGTTGGTGCGGGTTGCCCTGCGGCGATCGGTGCGGGAGGTGCGCTACGTCGACGTGGTGCGCCCGCGGCGGGCGCGCGGGCTGGTGCGGGAGGTCTACCGGCAGGTGGAGCGGGACTTCGGGATGCTCGCCCCGCCGATCGCGCTGCATTCGCCATCGCCGGAGGTGCTGGCCGCGGCGTGGCTGATGCTGCGGGAGTCGCTGGTCGCGGGCGGGGCGGCGAGCCGGGCCGGCAAGGAGGCCGTCGCAGCCGCCGTGTCCGCGGCGAACTCGTGCCCGTACTGCGTCGAAGTGCACGCGATGGCGCTCGGGACGCTGGGGGAGCCGGCCGCCGCCGCGGCCATCGAGGCCGGGGACCCCGCGGCCATCCCGGACCGCGGCCTGCGCGCGCTGACGGCGTGGGCGGGCGGTGCAGGCAGGCTGCCCGCGGACGTGCCCGAGGACGCCGCGGCGGAGTTCACGGCGGTGGCCGTCGCGTTCCACTACCTCAACCGGGTGGTGAGCGTGTTCCTCGGGCCGTCGCCGCTGCCCGAGGCCGTTCCGCCGACGGCGCGGGCGAAGGCCAAGGCCGTCCTGGGCTTCCTGCTCAAGCCGGGTGTCGCGCCGCCGGCCGGGCAGGCGCTGGACCTGCTGCCCGCCGCGCCGGGGCCGGGGCCGGACAGCACGCTGTCCGACGCTTTCGCGCGTGCCGCGGCGGCGATCGAGACCGCCGGGGAACGCTCGGTGCCCTCCCGGGTCCGGGAGCTCGTCCGCCGGGAACTCAAGGCGTGGGACGGGAAACCGCCCGGGCTGAGCCGCGCGTGGGTGGAGCCGGTCCTCGCCGAACTCCCCGCGGAGGAGCGCGCACCGGGCCGGATCGCGTTGCTGACGGCCAAGTCCGCCTACCAGGTGACGGCCGCCGACGTCGCCGCGCTCAGTCCGGAAAGGACGGACGACCGCGGGGTGGTCGAGCTGGTGTCGTGGGCGGCGCTCACCGCGGCCGTCGCGGCGGGCGACCGGCTTTCTCCGCCCGCGAAGAGAAGACTCCCCAGGCCGCAACGGTGATGATCGATCAGGAGAAGACGTCGCATCGGTGAAAGGACAGACAGGTGACTGACACCACGGGCGTGATCGCCGACCTTACCGCCGAGGCCGCCGAGGTGGACGCGCTCGTCGCGGGGCTCACCGAGGCGGAGTGGGACACCCCCACGCCCGCGCCGGGTTGGACCGTCCGCCACCAGATCGCGCACCTCGCTTTCATCTTCCGCATCGCAGGGCTGTCGGCGGCGCAGCCGGAGGCGTTCGTCGCCATGACGAAGTCGCTGTCCGGCGGGTTCGAGGCCGCGGTCAACGCCGCGCTGGAGGACTACGTCCACGACCCGGCCGAGGTGCTCCTGACGCGCTGGCGGGCCGAGCGGGACGCGGGGCTCAAGGCCCTCGCGGCCGTGCCCGGGAACCAGCTGGTGCCGTGGCTGGTGAACCCGCTGCCGCCGTACGTGCTGGCGTGCGCGGGGATGATGGAGGTGTTCGCCCACGGCCAGGACGTCGCCGACGCGCTCGGCGTGCGCCGCGAGCGCACCGACCGGATCCGGCACATCGCCGGGTTTTCCGTTCGGGTCCGGGACTTCGGCTACGAGGCGCGGAACCTGACGCCGCCCGCGGAAGAGTTCCGGTTCGAGCTCACCGCGCCCTCCGGGGGGCTCTGGGCGTTCGGGCCCGAGGACGCGGCCCAGCGGGTCACCGGCAGTGCCGAGGACTTCTGCCTGCTCGTCACCCGGCGGCGGCACCGCTACGACCTCGATGTGCACGCGACGGGCACACTGGCCGACCAGTGGCTCGACATCGCCCAGGCCTATCGCGGGCCGGCCGGGCAGGGACGCCGTCCCGGCCAATTCCACTCCTGAATCCTTTGTGGACAGTGTTGGTCGTTGTCCGGTCGTGCTGACGATCCGGTCACGGGCAGCAGCAGAAGAAGCCGGTCCGCATCGTCCGGAGATGCTGGACCTGACGGCCCGGCCGCCCGGAACACCGGGCAGCGGCGGTGCCGCCAGACGGAGACAGGCCAGCGGCAGGACCTCGGTTCCCGCACCGGTGATCAGCGGGGACCTGACGGTTCCGATGGTATGGGGCTCGAGAGCCAGTGGAGTGCTGTGGCATGAGCGTAGAGCGGATTTCGATCGTCGGTATCGGTCTCCGGTACCCCGACGCGAGTTCTCCGGAAGAGCTCTGGGAAAACGTGCTGGCCGGGCGCCGGGCGTTCCGCAGGCTGCCGGACGAGCGGATGAACCGGGCGGACTACTACTCGCCCGACCCGAAGGCACCGGACCGCTTCTACTCGCAGAAGGCGGCCGTGCTGCGGGGTTACGAGTTCGACCGGGTGGCGCACAAGGTCGCCGGCAGCACCTTCCGGGCGACCGACACGACGCACTGGCTCGCCCTCGAGGTCGCCGCGGAGGCCCTCGCGGACGCCGGGTTCGGTGACGGCGAGGGTGCCCCGAAGCTGAGCACCGGCGTCGTCATCGGCAACAGCCTCACCGGTGAGTTCTCCCGCGCCAACATCATGCGGCTGCGCTGGCCGTACGTGCGCCGCACGGTCGCGGCGGCGCTGACCGCCCGCGGCTGGGAGGACGAGGACACCGCGAACTTCCTGCGGGAGCTCGAGGTCCAGTACAAGGAGCCGTTCCCCGAGATCAACGAGGACTCCCTCGCCGGCGGCCTGGCCAACACGATCGCCGGCCGGGTCTGCAACTACTTCGACTTCGCCGGCGGCGGGTACACCGTCGACGGCGCCTGCTCGTCCTCGCTGCTGTCGGTGGTGACCGCGGCCAACGCGCTCGTCCAGGGCGACTTCGACCTCGCCATCGCCGGTGGTGTCGACCTGTCGATCGACCCGTTCGAGGTGATCGGCTTCGCGAAGACCGGCGCGCTGGCCAAACGCGAAATGAAGGTCTACGACGCCGATTCGAACGGCTTCTGGCCCGGTGAGGGCTCCGGCATGCTGGTCCTGATGCGCGAGAGCGACGCGCTGGAGCAGGGCAAGCGGATCTACGCGTCGATCGGCGGCTGGGGGGTGTCCTCCGACGGCAAGGGCGGCATCACCCGGCCCAAGGCGTCCGGGCACCGGCTGGCCCTCAAGCGCGCCTACGAACGCGCCGGCTACGGCGTCGAGACCGTCTCCTACTTCGAGGGCCACGGCACCGGCACCGCGCTGGGCGACGAGACCGAGATCGAGGCGTTGTCCACGGCCCGCCGTGACGCCGACCCGCTGGCCAAGCAGGCCGCGCTGTCGACGATCAAGGGCAACATCGGCCACACCAAGGCCGCGGCCGGCGTCGCCGGCCTGATCAAGGCGTCGCTGGCGGTGTACCACCAGGTCATCCCGCCCGCGACCGGCCACTACACCCCCCACGAGTCGCTCACCGGCTCCTCGGCGCGGATGTACGTCCCGCGCGAGGCGACGCTGTGGCCGGAGGACCAGCCGGTCCGCGCCGGTGTCTCCGCGATGGGCTTCGGCGGGATCAACTCCCACGTCACGGTGACCGAGGCGCCGACCGCGGCCCGGCGCCGGGAGGTCGACGAGCGGGCCCGCTCGCTGGTCGCCGGTCGCCAGGACGCCGAGCTGCTACTGTTCGACGCCGACGACCTCGCGACCCTGCGCGGGAACATCGCCGCGGTGCTGGAAACCGTGCCGAAGCTGTCGTTCGCGGAACTGACCGACCTCGCCGGCACGCTGGCGGAGGACCTGTCGGGCAAGCCGGTGCGCGCCGCGGTCGTCGCGGCCAACCCCGAGCACGCCGAGCGGAAGCTGACCAAGCTCCTCGAACAGCTCGACTCCGGTGACTCGGTCTTCGACAGCGCCGACGGCATCTTCGCGAGCAGCCGCGGCTCCGCGCCGAAGATCGGCTACCTGTTCCCCGGCCAGGGTTCCGGCCGCGGTGGCGACGGCGCGCTGCGCCGCCGGTTCGCCGTGGCGGACGAGATCCACCGAGCCGCCGCGCTGCCCACCACCGGCGACCAGGTCGCCACCGAGGTGGCGCAGCCCCGGATCGTCACCGGTTCGCTGGCCGCGCTGCGGGTGCTGCGCTCGTTCGGCATCGAGGCGTCGACGGCCACCGGCCACAGCCTCGGCGAGCTGACCGCACTGCACTGGGGCGGCGCACTCGACGAGCGAGCGCTGCTGAAGCTCGCCACGATCCGCGGCAAGGTGATGGCCACGACCGTGGGCGACGGGACCGGCGCGATGGCGAGCATCGCCGCTTCGCCCGGCCGGGTCGAGGAGCTGGGCCTGGGCGACGACGTCGTCATCGCCGGGTACAACGCACCCGAGCAGACCGTCATCTCCGGGCCGACCGGGGCGATCGACCGGATCGTCGCCCGTGCGAAGGCCCAGGGTGTCACCGCGACCCGCGTCAAGGTCTCGCACGCCTTCCACTCGCCGGCGGTCGAGCCGGCCGCGAACGCCATGACCGAGCGGCTCGGCGAGTTCGGTTTCGCGCGGCTGGAGCGGCCGGTCGTCTCGACCGTCAGCGGGGACGTGCTGCACGCCGCGGAGGACCTGCCCGGGCTGCTGCGCGACCAGATCGTGCTGCCGGTCCGCTTCCGCGAGGCCGCCGCCAAGGTGGCCGAGCGCAGCGACCTGGTGGTCGAGGTCGGGCCCGGCCGGGTACTGACCGGGCTGTTCGAGGAGATCGCGCCGGAGACCCCGGTGCTCGCGATCGACACGGACAACGCGTCGCTAAAGGCCCTGCTGCGGGTCGTGGGCGCGGCGTTCGCGCTCGGCGCGCAGATCTCGGTGGACGCGCTGTTCGAAGGCCGGATCGTCCGCGCCCTGCCCGCCGACGGCCAGTTCACCTTCCTGGCCAGCCCGTGCGAGGCGGGGGCGTCGATCGACAGCGAGCTGGCCGCCGAGCTGGCCGCGGAGAAGGCGGAGGCCGCCGCCTCGGACGCCGAGGCGTCCGACGCGGACACCGGTTCGACGCTGGACCTGCTGCGCAAGTTCGCCGCCGAGCGCATCGAGCTGCCCCTGGAGGCGGTCACCGCCGACACGCACCCGCTCGACGACCTGCACCTGTCGTCGATCACGGTCGGGCAGCTGGTCAACGACGTCACCCGGGCGCTGGGCCGCCCCGCGCTGGAAGGCATGCCGAACTTCGCGACGGTGTGCCTCGGCGACCTCGCCGAGATGATCGACGAGCTGGCGCAGACGGCGAAACCGGCCGACACCGCCGCCGGCGAGGCCCCCGGCGTGGGTCCGTGGGTCCGGCCGTTCGCGGTCGAGTACGTGCCCGCGCCGCGGCCCGCCGCGGACCTCACGTCGGGGGCGGGGAACGCCGAATGGCAGGTCTTCGCGACGCCGCGGCACCCGCTGGCCGAACCGCTGAAGGCCGCGCTCACGCGGTCCGGCGCCGGTGACGGCGTGCTGCTCTGCCTGCCGGCGGACTGCGACTCGAGCCACGTCGGCCTGTTCCTCGAAGCCGGTCGCGCGGTCATGGCTGCTCCCAACGGCACGCGTTTCGTGGTCGTCCACCACGGCTACGGGGCCGCCGGCCTGGCCAGGACCCTGCGCCTGGAGGACCCGTCGGCGAAGACGACGATCGTCGACCTCGCCGACCCGGCACCGTCCGATGTGGACGCGATCGCGTCGGCCGTGACCACGGTGGTGGCCGAGGTGGCCGCGACCACGGACTTCACCGAAGCGCGCTACGGCGCCGACGGCGGGCGCACGGTGCCGCGGCTGTCCGCGCTGCCCGCCCCGAAGCCCGGCCCGCTGCGCGACTCGCTGGACGCGACCGACGTCCTGCTCGTCACCGGCGGCGGCAAGGGCATCACGGCGGAGAGCGCGCTGGCGCTCGCCAAGGATTCCGGGGCGCGGCTGGCCCTGCTCGGGCGCAGCGACCCGGAGTCCGACAGCGAGCTGGCGGAGAACCTCGACCGCATGGAGGCGGTGGGCATCCGCTACCGCTACGAGCGGGCCGACGTCACCAGCGCCCCGCAGGTCGCCGAGGCGATCGCCCGGGTGGAGGCCGAACTCGGCCCGGTCACCGCGATCCTGCACGGCGCGGGCCGCAACGAGCCGGCTGCCCTCTTCAGCCTGACCGAGGACAGCTTCCGCAAGACCCTCGCCCCGAAGATCGGCGGCCTCAACGCGGTGCTCGCCGCGGTCGACCAGGACCGGATCAAGCTCCTGGTCACCTTCGGCAGCATCATCGGCCGGGCCGGCCTGCGCGGTGAAGCGCACTACGCCACGGCGAACGACTGGATGACCGAGCTGACCCTGCGCTTCGGCCAGGACCACCCGAAGGCACGGGCGACCGCGCTGGAGTGGTCGGTCTGGTCGGGCACCGGCATGGGCGAGAAGCTCGGCGTGGTCAGCGCCCTGATGCGCGACGGCATCACGCCGATCCCGACCGAGGAGGGCATCGCCGTCCTCCGCCGGGTGCTGGCCGACCCGGCCGCGCCGCCGGTGCTGGTGGTCTGCGGCCGCACGGCGGGCCTGCCCACGCTGCCGATCCGGAAGCGGGAGCTGCCGCTGACCCGGTTCGTCGACCGCGCGATCGTGCACTACCCGGGTGTCGAGCTGATCACCGAGGCGGACCTGTCCGACGGGGCCGACCCATACCTGACCGACCACCTGCTTGACGGGCAGCTGCTGTTCCCGGCGGTGCTCGGCATGGAGGCGATGACGCAGGCCGCGGCGGCGACGCTGGACCGCACCGGCACCCCGGTGCTCTCCGACGTCGAGTTCCTCCGGCCGATCATCGTCTCGTCCGGCGGGTCGACCACGATCCGGCTGGCCACGCTGGCGCGTGACGCCGACACCGTGGACGTCGTCATCCGCAGTGACGAGACCGGCTTCAGCGCGGACCACTTCCGGGCGCGGCTGAGCTTCGCACGGCCGGCCGAGCTGGGGGAGAAGGCCGCCCGCGACGTCGCGCTGCCGCCGGTCCCGGTGGAGCCGATCAGCGAGCTGTACGGCTCGGTCCTGTTCCAGGGCAAGCGGTTCCAGCGCGTCCTCGGCTACCGGCGGGCGAGCGCCCGGCACGCGGTCGCCGAGATCGCGACCAGCGCGGACTTCTCGTGGTTCGCGCCCTTCCTGCCCCAGGAGCGGCTGCTGGCCGACCCCGGCACGCGGGACGCGATGATGCACGCGATCCAGTGCTGCGTCCCCGACGCGACGCTGCTGCCGCAGGGCATCGAGAAGCTGTACCTGGCCGAACCGGGGCGTCAGCACGACGAATACGTCCTGCTGGACGCGAAGGAACGCTCCCAGGACGGCGACAGCTACGTCTACGACCTCGACGTGCGCAACCCCGACGGGACGCTGGTCGAGCGCTGGGAAGGCCTGAAGCTGCGCGCGGTCCGCAAGCGCGACGGTGCCGGGCCGTGGGTCCCGTCGATGCTCGGGTCCTATGTGGAGCGTTCCTGTGAACGGCTGCTTGGCGGGACGCGGTCGGTGGTGCTCGAGCCGGACCCGGCCGGGCGTCCGGCCGAGGGCATCGCCGAGCGGAGGGCGCAGACGGCGCTCGCCGTGGGCCGTGCGCTCGACCGGCCGGTCGAGATCCGGTACCGCCCCGACGGCAAGCCGGAGTGCGACGGCGGGGTCCACATCACCGCGTCACACACCGCACAGCTGACCCTGGCTGTCGCCGGCACCGGCCCGGTGGCCTGCGACATCGAGACGGCGATCGAACGCAGCGAAGAGGACTGGGCCGGGCTGCTCGGCGAAGAGCTCCTCGCCCTCGGCCGGCTGCTGGCCGCCGACACCGGCGAACCGGTCAGCGTGGCCAACACCCGGGTGTGGAGCGCGCTGGAGTGCGTGCGCAAGACCGGGTCGATGACCCAGGCGCTGACCGTGCGCCAGGTCGATGCCGACGGGTGGGCGCTGCTCGCCTCCGGCAACGCCCGGATCGCCACCTGGTCGACCACCGTCAACGACCGGACCGCCCCGATCGTCTTCGCTGTGCTCCACGCAGAGGGGAACTGAGATGTCCGCCTATTACGAGATCCGCCACACGGTCGGGTTCGAAGAGACCAACCTGGTGGGCAACGTCTACTACGTGAACTACGTGCGCTGGCAGGGCCGGTGCCGCGAGATGTTCCTGAAGGAGAAGGCGCCGGCAGTGCTCGAAGAGGTCCGCCACGACCTCAAGCTGTTCACCCTCAAGGTGGAGTGCGAGTTCTTCGCCGAGATCACCGCGTTCGACGAGCTGTCCATCCGGATGCGGCTGGAGGAACTCACCTCGACGCAGATCCAGTTCGCCTTCGACTACGTCCACCTCACCGCCGACGGCGAGGAGCGGCTCGTGGCGCGGGGACGGCAGCGGATCGCCTGCATGCGCGGGCCGAACACGGCCACCGTGCCGTCCCGGGTCCCGGAGCAACTGCGCGAAGCGCTGGTGCCCTACGCGACGGCCGCGGTCAACGGCAAGGGAGTCTGACGTGGGCTACGACGCAGAGCCTTCCGAGGCGGCTCCCGTGCTCAAACGGCTGCGGACGTCACGCGCCCGCAGTGGCCTCTCCGTCCAGCCGGGCCTGCGGCAGGTGATGGCCCAGTTCGCGACCGGGGTGACGGTGCTGACGGCGGGCGGGGAGGACGCGCACGGCATGACCGCCAACGCGTTCTCGTCGGTGTCGCTGGAACCGCCGATGGTGCTGTGCTGCGTGTCCAAGGCGGCCCGGATGCACACCGCGATCGTCACCGCGGGCTCGTTCGGGGTCAACATCCTCGCGGCCGAGCAGCAGGAGCTGTCGAAGTACTTCGCCGACTGGCGCCGTCCCGACGGGATCGCCCAGTTCGACGCGGTCGGCTACACGGCGGGCGACCTGACCGGCGCGCCGCTGCTCACCGGCGCGCTGGCGTGGCTCGAATGCGAGCTCGCCCAGGTGGTGGCGGGTGGCGACCACTCGATCTTCCTCGGCCGGGTGGTCGCCACCAGCCGCGGCGAGGGCGAACACGCGCTCGTCTTCTACGGCGGCGGCTACCACCGCATCGACGGGCGGGCCCGCGCGGCCTGAGAGAGGCGAACGTCATGCTGATCGCGGTTACCGGCGGCACCGGCTTCCTCGGGACCCACACGGTCGCGGCCCTGCTGCGGCGGGGGCACCGGGTGCGGCTGCTCGCCCGCGACCCCGGCCGGACCGTGCCGTCCACTGTGGACGTCGTGCCCGGCGACGTCACGGACCCCGCTGCCGTCGCCCGGCTGGTCGACGGTGCGGACGCGCTGCTGCACGCGGCGGGCGTCTACACCTTCGACAGCAGGCGCCGGGCCGAGCTGTGGCGGGTGAACGCGGGCGGCACCGAAGTCGTGCTCGCCGCCGCACGCCGGGCGGGCACCGGGCGGATCGTGCACGTCTCCACCGTCGGGGCGCTGTACCCGGCGGCCGGGCCGGCGATCGGCGCGGCGAGCCCGGTCGGCACCCCGCGGGAGGCCTACCTCGCCTCGAAGGCCGAGGCCGAGCGGATCGCCCGCGCGCACCGCGCCGACGGCGTCCCGGTCACCGTCACCCACCCGCCGGCGCTGCTCGGGCCGCACGACCCGCACCTGGGCGACCAGAACGCGCGGCTGCGGGACCTGCTGCGCGGGCTGATGCCGATCTGGCCGTCGGGCGGGCTGCCGATCGGCGACGTGCGCGACTCGGCGGAACTGCACGCGCGGATGTTCGACGGCGTGCCGGGCGACGTGTACTTCGGGCCGGGCCACTTCCTGACCTCCCGTGAATACCTGGCCGCGGTCCGGGCCGCGACCGGGCGGCGCCTGCCCGCGGCGTTCCTCCCGGCACGGGCGATGTTCCCGGTCGGCCGGGGTGCCGACCTGCTGCAGCGCGGCTGGCCGTGGCACATCCCGGCCGAGTACGGCGCGCTCTACGTCTGCGCTTACGCCGTGCCCGTCGCCGCGGACGCACCCCGGGCCGGCGTCCCGGCGCGGCCGGTGGCCCGCACCGTGCGCGACACGATCGCCTGGTTGCACGCGACCAGGCGCCTCACCGACCGGCAGGCCGGCGCGGCCGCCTTGCCCACTGTGCCCATGACGACGACAGCGGTCCCGGCCGAGCCGGGACTGTCCCGACCGAGGAGGGTCCTGCCATGACCGCCAGCGACGCCATCGAGCCCATCCGGCCCGGCTCCGACACGGTGCCGACCGCCATGACGGACGTGCCGGACGGCTTGCAGGCCCGGCCGATGCCCCGGCTGGGGCGGGGCATCGTCTGGTCCGACATCGTCGCCGAGATCGAGCACGACTACGAGGTCCGGCTGCGGGATGCCGCGTGAGCGGAAGTCACCGCGCGGACGCCGCGGTGAGGCACTCGCCCTCGCGCTGAACCGCTGCCGTCGAACCGCCTCGGCCACTCGACGGCCGGTATCCCGGAATGCGGCGAGATTCGTCCGATTCGTGAGCTTTCCGGGCCGGGGAGGGAGAACGGAGGAAACGCCATGACAGCTCCAGCGTTGCCGGCCGGGAGGGCCGGGCCGACGGAAAAGCCGGCTGAACCGAGCGGCCGCCCGCGCGCGGACTCGCCGCGGGAACCGGCCGCGCCGGCCGAGCGGGAGTACCTGCGTGAGCACATCGTTCTCGGTTACAACTGAACGTCCGGCGGCCGGGCGGGTGCCGCGTCACGGGCGCGCGCCTGCCGGTCCGGCGCACGCACAGAGATGACGCGGTCACCGCGAGGGCGGGACACTGGAACCTCACCGGGGCCGGAGTGCGGGGCGGGACTCGCCGTGCGCGCCCGGCGCCCGGCCGAAGTTCGGTTGGGAGGCCGGCGGATGGCGATGCGCCTCCAGCTCACCGCGGGAGTGCAGGTGCTCGAGGACTGGGCCGAGTCGGCGACACAGGCCGAACGGAATGTCGTCTACGAGGCATTGTTCGCTGTGGGCGACGGGTCGGCTTTCCTGGTCTACGATATTTTCGGCGACCCGCACGATCCCGGTAATTTCATGGTTATGGTGCAACCGGGTCTGGTGCTGAAGATAATTGTGCAGCGGGCGGAATCCGCATTCGAGATCCGATATGTCGGCAGTCGGCAGGACGGCGTCGACGCGCCGGCCCGTCCGGGCTCCTCGGGTCAGTGAGCACCGGTCGCGAGCTGACGCTGCGGCTTACTCCGGCCAGGGTGCCGCGGCTCGGTCCCATGACGGTTCGTGACCGGGAGGGTCGGGCGACGTCCGGCGGCCGAATGAGCAGTACTGCGCCGAACGGGGTAAGCCGTCGCCCGGATGGCGTACGTTCCCTCCGGGGGCAATGCATGCCACGGAACGGGTATTCCTCACCTTGACAATGTCTCTTGTGGTATGAAAACCTCTTCGTGTTCGCCGTTGCGGCCGTTATTTTCTGGGGTGAATAACGAGGAGGCTTCGTCATGTCGTCGCCCGAATTGCCAGGACTCGATGTTTCCAGCCGGGTCCGCGCCCGGGACATCCAGCTCACCGGCGTAGCCGATGTCGGCCGCCGGGTACTCATGATCACCGGCGCGATCGACACCACCGATCACGACGTTTCGGTGAGTGTCAGCCTGCCGGAGCCGGGGCGTTGGCAGGTCATCAAGGCCGAGACCAACCTGACCGACCGGACGTGGGTCGCCATGCAGGCGGTGCTGGACGAGGACTCGGTGTTCATCGACGACGCCGCGCTGATGTCGCCCCAGTTCGCGAAGAGCTTCATGACGCCCGACCAGCGGCGGCTGACCTTCTACGACGGTGAGGTCCGGCCGGGCGAGGCCGTGCTCAAGACGTACTCGATGGAAACCGGCGGCCGCAAGCCGACGTACTTCTCCTCCCGGTACAGCCCGATCGCCACCGACAGCGCCGAGCGGTCCCAGGAGACGCTCGAGGAGCTGGTCACCAACGGGATGCGGCAGCGACCGGTGGTCGAGCTGATCGTCCCGATCACGGTGATCGGCTGAACCGGCGCCCGGTCCCGGACTCGGGCGTGAGGGGAAGTTCGTGATCAAGTTCGTCCCGGAACCGCACCTGCTTGACTCACCCCGCGGCCGTGACTGGCCGCGGTTGCCCGCCCCGCCGGCCGCGGGCCGCGAAGCCCGGCCGCCCGCGACCGCGGAGGTCGTCGTCGTCGGGGCGGGGCCCGCCGGGCTCGCCGTGACGTCGGCGCTGTGGCACCACGGCGTCCGCGACGTCGTGGTGCTCGACCGTGACGGCCGCCCGTGCGGGCGGTTCTTCGACCGGATCGACCGGCTCGGCCAGCGTGTCCTGCGCTCGCCCTACGAGCACCACCCGGGAGTCGAGGGCTACCGCGACTGCGAGCTGGTCGACTTCGCCCGGCTGCACTGGGCGCGGTTGACCCCGGTCGAGCGCCGGGAGATCCGGATGTCGCAGGCCGGCCACCGGTCCGTCGTGCCGGTGGACGTCTTCGAGGCCTACTGCGCGCATCTGGCGGCGAGCCACCACGTCGGCGAGAAGACGTGGCGGGGCGAGGTCCGCGAGGTGCTGCCCGCCGCCGACGCGGTCACGGTGCACGCCGGCGCCTTCACCGTCACCGCCCGCCACGTCGTGCTCTGCCTCGGCGAGGAACGGCGCCCGGCCCCGGATTCGTGGTGGGGCGGCGGCCCGACACCTCCCGGGATCTCGTACTGGGACGAGCCCGTGCCGGACGGCGGGCGGCAGATCGTCGTCGGTGCCGGGCTGACCGCCGCGCACCTGATCACCAACGCGCTTTCGGCCGGGCGGGAGGTGCACTGGGTGCTGCGCGACCCCGGCGAGCGGTACCAGTGCGCCGACGTCAACTCGACGTTCTTCCGCCCGGAGGGTCGCAAGCGGTTCGACAGCGTCGGCTGGGACGACCGGCTCGCCCTGATGAGCCAGTTCCGCCGGGCGTCGATCATGTTCGAGTTCCAGCCCTTGCTCCGGCAAGCCGAAGCGGACGGCCGGCTGGTCGTCTACCGCGGCGAAACCGTGGCCCGGATCGCGACCGGCGTCGGCGGGACGGTGACGGTGCGCCTCGCGAGCGGCCGCCGGATCGCCGGCGACCACGCCGTCCTGGCGCTGGGCACGGCACCGTCGATCGGCGACGGCCTGCTGCCCGCCGAACTGGTCGGCGAGCGCGACGGATGGCCGGCCCTGGACGAGCGCACCCTGGTCTTCGAGCGCGCCCCCCGCGTTTCGGCGGTCGGCGCCGCCACGGCGATGGTCCTCGGCCCGGCGGCCCGGAACATCGATGGGCACCGCGTGGCGACGACCCGGGCGGCCGCGGCCATCGCGGCCGCCGTCCGCGAGGAAAGCCCCGTCCGGACGCTCCGGGAGGCCGTCGGTGTCTGAGCCCGCCGACAGCCGGTTCGCCCTGCCCGACGTCGACGCGCCCCCCGACAACCGGTTCGCCCTGCCCGACGTCGACGCGCCCGCCGACGTCGAGGTCGGCATCATCCTGCTCGGCCTCGATCCCGACCGCCTGCTCGGCGGGCTGGGCCTGGCGCGGATCGCCGACGATCCCGCGCTGGTCACCCAGCTGGTCGACCAGGTGCGCCACGGGGGGAGCAGCTTCGACCTGGCGGGCCTGGTCGCGCTCGGCCGGGCCCACTGGCGCTCGGTGCGCTCCGCCCTCGGCGAGCCGGCGGCGGACACCCCGGGCTCGCTCCGCCAGGAGTGGGTCAAGACCGCCGCGCGCGTCGCCGCCGTCGCGCCCGGTGCGGGCCACGCTTCGATCGCGTACCTGACCGCGTGCGTGCTGCGCCGCGCGGACGTCGATCCCCGTGCCGACGCACCCTCGAACGGAAAGGACCCACGATGTCCTACCTGAAGTCCCTGCCGGCCGAGACGACCCTGCTCCAGGTGTTCCAGGCCTACCCCGAGCCGGCCCGGCACCTGCTGGCCTTCCACGAGCTGGTGCTGCGCGGCGAGTCCCCGTTCACGCCGGGCGAGCGCGAGCTGATCGCGGCTTACGTGTCCGGCGTGAACAGTTGCGACTACTGCCACGGCATCCACACCGTCACCGCCGAGGCGTTCGGCATCCCGGAGGGCACGCTGGCGGCGGCACTCGCCGACCTCGAGTCCGCTCCGGTGGACGCCCGCCTCAAGCCGGTGCTCGCCTACGTGGGCAAGCTGACGAGGACGCCGTCGAAAATGACCGACGCGGACGCCGAAGCGGTCTTCGCGGCCGGCTGGGACGAGCGTGCGCTCCACGACGCCGTTCTGGTCTGCGCCCTGTTCAACTTCATGAACCGGATGGTCGAGGGACTCGGCATCCGCGCCGCCGAGGGCTACACGACGACCTCGGGCGAGCGGCTGAAGAACGCGGGCTACGCGGGTCTGGCGGAGTTGCTCGACGCCCCGGCCTGACCGGGTGCGGGCCGGGCTCACGAGCCCGGCCCGCCTGCTCGTCAGGTGTTGAGAACGGCTTCGATGTCCAGCGTGATGTCGACCTTGTCGCCGATGACGACCTTGCTGCCGTCGACCGCGAGGCCGAAGGTGAGCCCGAAGTCGGAGCGCTTGATCGTGGCCCGCCCTTCGAAGCCGATGCGGGTTTCACCCTCGAGACCGGTCGGGTCGATGCCGAGCAGCTCGAGCCGGATGTCGACCGGCCGGGTGGTGTCCACGATCGTGAGGTCGCCGGTGAGCACCCAGTGCTCCCCGTCCGGACGCAGTCCGGTGCTGACGAACCGCATCTTCGTGTTCTGGTCGGTCCGGAACCAGTCGGCCGAGCGCAGGTGGTCGTCACGCATCTTGAGGCCGGTGTCGACCGAAGCCAGGTCGATGTCGGCGGTGACGGTCGACCGGGCCGGGTCGTCGGCGGTCACGATCTGCGCGGTGAATTCGGTGAAACTGCCGCGCACCTTGCTCATCAGGTGCCGGACGGAGAACCCACCGCGGAGTGGAAGTGGTCGACGGTCCACGTGCCGGCGATCCACTCCGGAACCGCCGCCGGATCCACCGTGGCCTCGCTCATGAAAGTCCTCCCCGTGCGCTCGTGGTGCCTCTCAGCCGACCTTGACACCGTCCCCCTCCGGAAGGCACCTTCGCCCGTGCTCTGTTCCGGCGGGTATTCATCCGCCCAGCGCCTCGAGATCGGCGACGACATCGAGAGGTGAGAGCTGTGCCGCCATCTCGCGGGCGACGGCCGCGGCAGCCGTGGCGAACGCGGGCGTGCCGAGCAGTTCTTCGCAATGCGCGGCCACGGCTCTCGGGGTGACTTCGTCGGGCAGCATCCTGATCCCCGCGCCGGCCTTGGCGACCGCGTCCGCGTTCTCGAACTGGTCGTCGAACTGCGGCAGCGCCAGTTGTGGCACACCGGCGGAGAAGGCGGTCAGCGTGGTTCCCTGGCCGCCGTGCTGGATCAGCACATCGCAGGCGCCGAGCACCTGGTGCAGCGGCATCCGGCCGGCCTGGCTGACGTTCTCCGGCAAGGGACCCCAGGAGGCCATGGCCCGCTCGTCGACCGCGATCACCACGTCGACGTCCAGCCGCCCGAGCTCCCGCACGACGGCCAGCATTTTCCCGTGCAGGTCGGGAATTCCGAAAAGCGGAACCAGCGTGCCGAGCGTCAGGCAGATCCTGGGCTTCGTGCGCGGCGCCAGCACCCAGTCGGGAACGTCCGCGGTGCCGTTGTAGGACACGTGCCGGAAGCTCAGCTGGCCCGTCGCGTGCGGCAGGCGCAGGCTGGGTGGCCACGGGCTCAGCGACAGAGCGGGCTCGGGAATAGCCAGTCCCGCCGCGACCGGCGAGCCGGCGAGCACCTCGACCGCACCCGCGCGGTACTCCGGCAGTTCGGCCACACCCCAGCGCACGTCGGCCAACGGCGTTCCGTGCGCGGCCGCGGCGAGCGGGCCGGCGAACTCGGCACGCTCGCTCAGCACGACATCGGGCCGCCAGGCGTCCACAATGGACAGCATGCGCGGGAGCGTCGCGGCGGCGATCCGCCCGAATACCCGGCCGTGCACGTGCCGCCGCTGTTCGATCGGGTGCGTGGACAGGTCCGGGCCCAGCTCGACGAAGTCCATCGGCGGCCCGCTCGACACCGCGGGCAGCCCGGACCGCAGGACAGTGTCGACGAAGTTTTCCGGGACGGCGACCAGCACCTCGTGCCCCGCCGCCCGGCAGGCCCAGGCGAGCGGGACCAGCGGGAAGAAGTGCCCGAGCAGCGGCTCGGTGGTGAACAGGATCCGAATGATTGGCTCCGATCTCGGTAACCGGCATGCCCGGTCAGTGCCCCAAGGCCACTTCGGCGGCTTTGCACTTGTCGTAGTGCGGAAGCAATCCGCGTTCCCGGGCTTCGGCGAGCGTCGGCGCGACTCGGTCGCGAGCGGACAGGATCGGTGTGAGGTCCTGCGGCAGCGGAAGTCCGAGCTCGGGGTCCGTCACCGAGAGCGCGAGCTCGTTCTCCGGCACGTACTCCCCGGAAAACAGGTAGGACATCACGGTGTCGTCCTGCAACGCGATGAACGCGTGGCCGACGCCGACCAGGAAGTAGACCGCACGGAAGTGCTCCTGATCGACCCCCACGGCATCCCAGTTGCCGAAGGTCGGTGAATCGACGCGGATGTCCACGACGACATCGATCGCCGATCCCCAGGGGCAGTAGACGTATTTGGCACAGCCGGGCGGCGTCGCCGTGAAGTGCACACCCCGGACCACGCCCCGGCGCGACCGGCTGTGACTGGTCTGGGCCACGCTGAAGAGCCGCCGACCGGTGGCCAGCCGGAACGGCGTCTCCTGGAACGGCGAGACGAAGAGGCCGCGATCGTCTGAAATCGGGTTCGGCGTGATTTCCAGGGCACCTTCGACGGAAAGCTCACGTATCTGCATCGCTGTCCCCGCTCAAGAGTGACTCCCACGATGTTCGGACTGCGCCTGGATTCACCGCAGCAAGCGTGGCACCGGCACAACCGGGCCGGCGTCTTCAGCCATGCTGTTCGCCGCCGGGCGATGGCGGGTGGCGCTTCGCGCGCGGTGTCACCGGACCGCTGTCCTTGTGGAGACAAGACCGCCGGGCTCCGGTGGTCCGGTCCTCTTGCCCGCCCTGCCCGCTCGCCGGCGTCAAGCCGCGTCCGATGTGGAGGGCGGGTGCTCCGTTGGCTCTTCGGGCGTTCGGGGCGGTGGTTCCGGAGTGGGGCGGGCACGGTCGGCGAGGTGGCTGAGCTTGGTCAAGTGGCGTTGGACCAGCCCGGCGCGGCGGGCTTCGTCGAGCGCTGTCCGGGTGATGGTGTTCTGCCGTCGTCGGCGGTGACGACCGCCGGGTGCTTCCTGGTGCACTGTGGGTCTCCTTTCCGTTCGGTGCTTCACTCGATCGTGGGGTGCGTGCGCGCACCGAAGCCGCGGTCGATCGGTCAGGTAACAAGGTTGTTTCGGGAAGAACTCGTTCGGGACCCACTGGGCCACCTGGGCGCTTACGCGGTGCGCCTTCCGGAGTCCTGCACGCGAGAGGGGACGAGACGCGGGACCGTCCACAGTGGGAGTACGGCCGAGGCGACGAGTGTGGGCCCGATCACTGGCCCGGGGCACGCCGTGCGCTGCTGCGCACGGCGTCTTCCCTGGTGGCGCCCCCGGCAGGACTCGAACCTGCGACCTAGAGATTAGAAGGCTCTTGCTCTATCCAGCTGAGCTACGAGGGCCCGCGCCGACGGCTGCTGCCGGTAACCCGGCACCGGCAGCTTAGTCGTCGCCATCCTCTCGATCGTTCGACACCGGCGAATCGTTTCAGGTCTCGTTCGACGGAATTCGGAAGTTCGGGGGAAGCGTCGTCGAGAGCGTGGTGCAGATCTCCTTGAGTGTCGGGTGCGGTGCTGAGGGTGACCGAGCGGGCTACCCGGCGGGCCTCGAACCTGTAATCTGGCGATCAGAAGGCTCTTGCTGTGTCCAGCCCGACCACGCTCGCCCGCACGACCAGCGGCCGGGCAGGCAGCGCCGCGAGCGTCCGCACGCCGCTGCCTCCCTGCCGCGGCGGGCGGCGCGGTGGTCGCCTCACCTGCATGAATGTGGTCTCGGCGCACTTGCGAGCCTCCCGGTTGCTGTCTGCGGCGGCCGGTCTGGGGCGCTGAGCCGGCTGCTTAGGTCATTGCGGGGTCCCCGCCGCGGTGGGCGGGTGTCGGGGTCGCCGAACTGGTCAAGGTGGCTGCCGTGGGTGGTTGCCGCGGTGACTGGGTGGTGGCCGTCGCCGAACCGGGGTTGAGCGGGCCGCCGTGGGCGGCTGTCGTGGTGGGCGGGTGTTGGGTCCCTAGCTGGTCGGAGCGGCCGCCGGGTGCGTGCCGTGGTAGACGGGCTTGGTCGCCGGGCCGGTTGACGTGGCTGCCGGCGGTGCCTGTCTGAGTCGCTGAACTGGTCGAGGCGGACGCTGTGGGCCCTTGCCGCTGTAGACGGGGGCGGACTGGTTGGCGGGGTTGCCGAATCGGCCGAGGCGACCGTTGGAGTACTTGCCGTGTGAGCGGGCAGGGGCCGTCGGCGGATCGGTTGAGGTGGGCGCCATGGGACCTGGGCGGTGGCTGTCGGCGGACCGGTTGAGGTGGGCCCCAGGGCAGCCGACCGCGGCCGTTGTCGGGGATCGACCTGTTGGTCCCGGCGGCAGCCGCCGCTGGGCTGGCTCAGGCGCCGTCTCAGGCGTCTGTGGGCGCCCCAGCCGCCTTCGGCCCCCGGCGCGGGCCTGAACCGCCGTCAGACGGCTTGTGGGAAGCCCGTGGGCGCGCCCCGCCGCTGGGGCGCGCCCACGGGGTGGGGCCGCTGTCGGGGGAGCGGCCCCGGTCGGGTCCGGCCGCCGCCGCGAGCCGGCTCTCCCCTGGGAGCGGACGGCGGTGCGGGCCCGGGTCTCAGGTCGTCACTCCCAGATCTGGATCCCGCGGACCAGGAACGGCGCGTCCGGCACGAACGTGCCGCCACCCGGGTAGGTGACGAAATCTCCCTCGGTGGAGCATTCCTCGCTCTGGTACACCGTGACGTCCCGCGTCAGCAGATTCGCGAACGACGACCCGGCGAATCCCTCGGGCAGGGGAATGCATTCCCCGGGATTCGCGGTGCGCAGGTCGAATCGCTGGGCTTTGCCGCCGTAGTCACCCGTCGGCCACAAGCAGAATTCACCCTTCTGGCACCCCGGATCGGACGCGGCCTGAGCGGTTCCGACGCTGGTCAGCAGCCCCAGTGCGGCCAGGATCAGCAGGTGCGGCAGCCGGGCGCGGAGACGGCGTGAAGACATCGTGGATTTCCCCTCTGGAATCGCGGCCTTCGCGGGCCGCGGTGAACTGGTGATTCCAGATTGGCGGGCGGCGGAAGATTTGTCAGCCCGCGATTTCGAATCTGTGGACGGGTGGCCGGCCGGAAACCGGTTGTCCACAGATCCGCGAACGGTATTGCGAGCGACAGAAGACGGTGCTAAGCGGGGCCGGTGCTGCCCCGCACCACGAGCGAAACCGGCACCTCGGCCGGCGGGGGCACCGAGCCGCCGGTCAGCAGCCGCAGCACCAGCTCCCCGGCGATCCGCCCCTTCGTCGCCAGATCCTGCCGGACCGTCGTCAGCGGCGGCGAAGACCACGACGCCGGCGGGCTGTCGTCGAAGCCGACCACTGAAAGCTCGTCCGGCACGCCGATCCCGAGCTGGCCGGCCGCGGCCAGCACCGCCAGCGCCAGCTGGTCGGACATGCACAGCAGCGCGGTCGGCCGCGGCGTCCGCCCGAGCAGCGCGAACGCCCCGGTCAGCGCGCTCTCCACGCTGAGCCCGGCCGCCTCCTCGATGACCACCGAAGCCGAGCCCAGTTCGTCCAGGTACCCCGCCAGCCGCTCGCGGGTGTCGCGGAACAAGGCGCCGGCCGCCGCACCCGGCTCCAACGGACCCCCACCCGGCGTGACCCGGCTGCACGCGGCGAAGATCCCGAACCGCCGGTGCCCCAGCGCGACGAGGTGGCGCGCGGCCAGCGCCGCCCCCAGCCGGTCCTGACAGCCGATCCGCGCGACGCCGGGCAGCAACGGCTGGTCGACGACCACCAGCGGGAGCGCCCGCGCCCGCACCGAATCCAGCGCCGGGGCGCCGTCGGCCAGCGAATACGCGACCGCGATGTCGGCCTGCGCCGTCAGCACGCGCGCGGCCGGCGGCCCACCCGAAGCGCCACCCGGCAGGAGCAGCAACGCGTGCCCGTGCGGGTCCACCACCCGGGCCAGCGCGTCCAGCGTCACCGACAGCGCGGGGTCGGAGAACGCCGTCGACAGCGACGTGTCCAGCAGGACCGCGATCGCCCCGGTCCGGCTGGTCGCGAGGCTGCGCGCGGTCGGGTCCGGGCCGGCGTAGCCGAGTTCCGCCGCCACCCGCAGCACCTCGCCCCGCAGCCGGTCGGACAGCTGGTCAGGCCGGTTGTACGCGTTGGAAACCGTGGCCCGCGAGACGCCGACGGCCGAGGCGACGTCGTCGAGCGTCGGACGGCGGCGCCGGGTCATCCGCGCAGTCTAGCCATGGACTTTCTGAAGCGCTTCAGTCACGCTGGAGACATGCAGCGGGACCGGGTCGCGGTATTCGTCGTCTTCGCGCTCAACGGCCTCGCGCTGGGCTCCTGGGCCTCGCGCACGCCCGCGCTGGCGGCGCAGGTGCACGCCTCACCGGGGGTCTTCGGCCTGGCGCTGCTCGGCGCCAGCGCCGGGATGCTCGCCGCCGCGTCGGTGGCCGGCCGGATCATCGAGCGGGCCGGCGCCCGCGTGGTCGTCGCCGGCAGCACCGTCAGCGCGGCCGGCTCGATGGTGCTGGTCGGCTTCGCGCCGACCGTGCCTTTGCTGGCCGGCGCCCTGCTCCTGATCGGCGCGAGCGTCGGGATGCTCGACGTCGCGATGAACGTCGCCGCGGTGGCCGTCGAACGCCGGATCCGCCGCCCGATCATGCCGGAGTTCCACGCGGGCTTCAGCGTCGGCGCACTCGTCGGTTCGTTGGCCGCGGGTCTCGCCGCCGGCCACGGCTGGCCGCCGGGACGCCACCTGAGCGTGGCCGCCGTGGTCGCCGTCGCGGTGCTGGTCTTCGTGATCCGCACGGTCCCCGGCAGCCGTCCCGAGCACCGCGAAGAAGCCGCGCCGAGCCGCGCGCCGATCCGCCGTCCGGTGCTGTGGCTGCTCGCCGCGGTCACGCTGTGCTCGGCGATCGCGGAAGGCGCGTCTTCGGACTGGGCCGCCTTGCTGATGACGGCCGAACGCGGCGTCGGCCAGGGCGCCGCGGCGCTCGCGTTCGCCGGCTTCCAGCTGGTCATGGCGCTGACCCGGCTCGCCGGTTCGTGGGCGCAACGCCGGTTCGGCCCCACCCGCTGCCTCGCCGCGGGTTCGGGGCTGGCCGCCGTCGGGCTGCTCGCCGCGGCCACGATTCCGGTCGCCGCCGCCGGTTATGCCGGCTTCGCGCTCGCGGGCGCGGGTCTCGCCGCGTCCTTCCCGCTCGCCTTGAGCCTCGCGGGCGACGCCGGCAAGCGCGGCGACGGCACCGGTGGCGAACGCGAGATCGGCTTTGTCACGGCCATCGCCTACACCGGGTTCCTCGGCGGGCCGCCGATCGTCGGCGGCATCGCGCAGGTATCGAACTACAGCGTGGCGTTCGGGTTCGTCGGACTCGTCGCCGCGCTGATCCTGCCCGCCGCCCTCGGCGCCCGGCGGGCCCGGAAGCGGGAGGCGGCCGCGTTGGCGGCCGAATCGTGACAAAAAGCCGGGAGCCGTGGGCTTCCGGCCCGCGTCTCTTCCCCATACGGCCCCTATCGCCGAAGCCCCGTTGACAGTGCGGAACCAGGCGGGGCAAGCTGAGCGTGTCGTTAGCTGAAATGAATGTATCGACGTTACGAGTTCAGGTGGGCTGGTCAGGGTAGGGGCCTTGACCCCGGGAGGACGTCGTGAGGGTTGTGCTGCTCGGCGGCGCGGGGGCGCTCGCCGGCGGAACTGGGCTCCCGCTCGTGCAGGGAGCGGTGCCGAGGCTCGTGCTCGTGCCGGTCGCGTTCCGGCTCGCGCTGTTCCTGCAAGCGGTCTGGGCCGGCGGCTCGCTGGGCGCGCCGGTGCTCGGTCTGGCCATCGCGCTTTACCTGGTGCCGAACCTGGCCGAGGTGGCCTGGGTCTTCCACCGCAGCACCGGCATCCGGCCGGTGCTCGCCGCCGACACCGCCTACACCCTCGCCACGAGCCTCGCCGCGGCGGCGTTCGCCCCCGGCCTGCTCGCCCTGACCTGGCCGAACATCATGGGCACGGTCATGGTCTGGACGCTGCTGCGCGGCGCCCCGGCGGGGGCGATCGCGATCACCGGCGCCGTGTTCCTGCGCTACGGCATGGCCGTGGTGTCCGGCACCTCGGCGCCCGCGACGTGGATCGTGCTCGCCCTGGTCGCGGCGGCCGCGACGGCGCTGGCGATCGTCATGCTCGTCGCCGGCGCGATGCGGTTCGCGCACCGGCTGGGGGAGCAGCGCGGCCGCGCCGCCGAACGCGAGCGGCACCGTCGCGACCTGCACGACACCGTCCTGCAAGTGATGGAGTCGATCGCGCTGCCGGCGCCCCGGGACGGCCTCGACCCGGTGGGCAGCCTCGACCAGGTCCGCCGCATCGCCCGCGCGCACGCCCTGCGCCTGCGGCTGAGCCTCGACGGTGACGCGCCCGCGGAGCCGGGCGGCCTCGAGCACCGCCTCGGCGCGCTGGCCGTCGAGATGACGGCGGAAGGCCTGCGGGTCGACCTGGTCTCGCTCACGAAGCCCGCTGAAGTCCCCGAGAGCGTCGTCAACTCCCTGCACGACGCGGCGCGCGAAGCGTTGCGAAACACGTTGAAGCACGCGAAGACAGTCAAAGCCGTCATGTGCCTCGAAGAGCACGACGGCGTCGTCACGGTGTCCGTGCGCGACCACGGGACCGGCTTCGACGCCGGCGCGCACCGCGCCGGGTTCGGCATCGAGAACTCGATCCACGCCCGCATGGCCGAAATCGGCGGCACCGCGCGCATCGACTCGGCGCCCGGCCAGGGCACCCGCGTCGTGCTGACCGCGCCGCTAGAGCTGAGTTTCCCCGTCGGGTGAGTCCCGCCACTGCGCGAACGGGCGATCCAGCGCCCACTTGCCGTCCTGCTCTTCGAGGACGCGGTACTCGCACGTCCCCGGGTTGGACAACGATTCGAAAAGCTCGATGCTCCAGCCGAAGAGCCGGCGGCACAGCAGCCGTACGGTGAGCCCGTGCGACACGATCAGGACCGTCTCCGGGTGACGTTCGTCGCGCAGGCGCAGGTCGGAGAGGAACGCCGCGACGCGGTCGTCGACGTCCGCGCCCGACTCGCCGAAGGGCAGCCGGTAGAAGAAGTGCCCGAACTCGTTCCGCCGCGCCTTCTGGACCTCCTGGCCGGCGGGGTCCTGGAGGTTGCCCCAGTCCTGCTCGCGCAGCCGCGGCTCCTGCAGCAGTCGCTCGCACGACGCCTCGATGTCCAGCAGCCGCAACGTTTCCCGCGTCCGCAGGTACGGGCTGACGTAGACGGCGGGCCGCTCGCCGTCGAGCAGCCGCGCGATCTCCGGCCCTGCCGCAAGCGCTTCCCGCTCGCCCTTGTCCGTCAGCGGCAGGGCGTGGTCGGGGATCCGCGTGTAGGCGAGCTCGTCGACGTTGCCGAGCGACTCGGCGTGCCGCAAGAGGATCATCTTCACGCTCCCATCCTGCCCGTCACACGGGCCTGACCGGGGCGGGGCATACCCTCTGGGACGTGTCCAGCGAGAGCGTGACGAAATCCGACGTCCCCACGCAGCGCCGGGCCAGTGTGCTGCCCCTGCTCGCGGTCGGCGTGCTGCTGGCCGCCGTCGTCGCCATCGGGCTGATCGCGCTGACCGGCGGGGCCGGTTACGTCATCGCCGGCCTGCCGGATCCGGGCCTGGTCACCAAGTACGGCATCACGGTCATGCGCGTGCTCTCCGAAGCCGCGTCGGTGATCTGCGTCGGGTCGCTGCTGCTGGCCGCGTTCCTGGTGCCGCCGCAGAAGTCCGGCACGCTCGGCCCGGAGGGCTACGGCGCCCTGCGCGCGGCCGGGATCGCCGCCTGGGTGTGGTTCGGCGCGGCCCTGCTTTCCGTCGCGTTCACCGCCGCGGACACCGCCGGGAAGCCCTTCGGCGAGGTCCTGGACCCGCAGACGCTGCTCGACCTCGTCGGCGCCATCGAGCAGCCGAAGGCCTGGCTGTGGACCGCGCTGATCGCGGTCCTCGTCGCGCTCGGCTGCCGGCTCGCGCTGTCGTGGGGCTGGACGGCGGTGCTGTTCTTCCTGGCCGTCGGCGGGCTGGTCCCGGTCGCGGTGACCGGCCACTCCGCCAGCGGCGGCTCGCACGACGTCGCCACCGACAGCCTGCTGTTCCACCTCGTCGCCGCGTCCTTCTGGGTCGGCGGGCTGGTCGCGCTGCTGGCGCTGGGCTACCGGCGCGGGAACCACCTGAGCCTGGCCGCGCAGCGGTTCTCGCGGCTGGCATTGGTCTGCTGGATCGTGATGGCGATCTCCGGCGTGGTCAACGCGCTGGTCCGGATCGGCCTGAACGACCTGTTCACCACCGACTACGGCCTCCTGGTCATCGCCAAGACAGTCGCGCTGCTGCTGCTCGGCGTCTTCGGCCACCAGCAACGCCGCAAGGGCGTCGCGGACCTCGTCGACGGCAAGGGCGGCGGCCAGCTGATGCGGCTGGCCGCGGTCGAGATCCTGATCATGTTCGTCACGATCGGGATCGCGTCCGGGCTGGCCAGGACGCCGCCACCGGCGGACGCGGTCACCCAGCCGTCGACCACCGAGCTGCTGATCGGCTACAACCTCGACGGCGCGCCGACCGTGTGGCGGCTGCTCTTCGACACCCGTTTCGACCTGGTCTACGGCACCCTCGCGCTCGTGCTCGGCGGGCTGTACCTCGCCGGCGTGCAGCGCCTGCTGCGCCGCGGCGACTCCTGGCCGGTCGGCCGCACGGTCGCCTGGATCGTCGGCTGCGTGGTGCTGCTGATCGCGACGTCGTCGGGCATCGGCCGGTACGCGCCCGCGATGTTCAGCGTCCACATGGGCAACCACATGCTGCTGTCGATGGTGGCGCCGGTGCTGTTCGTGCTCGGCGGGCCGGTGACGCTCGCGCTGCGCGCCCTGCCGGCCGCGGGCAAGGACGCCCCGCCGGGGCCGCGCGAGTGGATCGTCGCGGCGGTGCATTCGCCGGTGTCGCGGTTCCTGACCCACCCCGTGGTCGCGCTGCTGCTGTTCGTCGGCTCGTTCTACGCGCTGTACTTCTCCGGCATCTTCGACAACGCGCTGAACTACCACTGGGCGCACCTGGCGATGAACGCGCACTTCCTGCTCGCCGGGTACGTCTTCTACTGGCCGGTGATCGGCGTCGACCCGGCGCCGCGGCGGATCCCGTACCTCGGCCGGCTCGGGATGATGTTCGCCGCGATGCCGTTCCACGCGTTCTTCGGCGTGATCCTGATGAGCAAGCAGACCGTGATCGGGCAGGCGTTCTACGGCCAGCTGCACCTGCCGTGGGTGTCCGACCTGCTGACCGACCAGCGGCTCGGCGGCGGCATCGCCTGGGCGGCGGGCGAGCTCCCGGTGCTGCTGGTGCTGATCGCGCTGCTGGTGCAGTGGTCGCGCCAGGATGAGCGCGAGGCGAAGCGGCGAGACAGGCGCGAAGCGGCGACGGGTGACGAAGAGCTGAACGCCTACAACGCGATGCTGAAGAACCTCGCCGACGGCAAGCGGGCCGACTGAGTCTCGACTTCCGGTTGAGGGTGAGGCTCGGCCGGAGCCGGGCAAAACGGCGGTTTCGGTGTTCCCGGCGTGATCCCGCGCTGACTTTCGGTAGTCCGACGGTGACCGGCGTCAGGTCGCGATCAGGTGCGCTCTACGATCGTCGGTATGGCCGAGTTCATCTACACCATGAAGAAGGTGCGCAAGACCGTCGGGGACAAGGTCATCCTCGACGACGTCAGCACCGCGTTCTACCCCGGCGCCAAGATCGGCGTGGTCGGGCCGAACGGTGCCGGTAAGTCCACCGTTCTCAAGGTCATGGCGGGGATCGAGCAGGCCAGCAACGGCGAGGCGTTCATCCAGCCCGGGGCGACCGTCGGCATCCTCATGCAGGAGCCGGAGCTCAACGAGGAGAAGACGGTCCGGGGGAACGTCGAAGAGGGCCTCGGCGAGATCAAGGTCAAGCTCGACCGGTACAACGAGGTCCTCCAGCTGATGGAGACCGAGTACAGCGAAGCGCTGATGGAGGAGATGGGCCAGCTCCAGGAGGAGCTGGACCACGCCGACGCCTGGGAGCTCGACTCGACCGTCGAGCAGGCCATGGACGCGCTGCGCTGCCCGCCGCCCGAGGAGGGTGTCACGCACCTCTCCGGTGGTGAGCGCCGCCGCGTCGCGCTGTGCAAGCTGCTCCTGTCGGCGCCGGACCTGCTGCTGCTCGACGAGCCCACCAACCACCTGGACGCCGAGAGTGTCCTGTGGCTGGAGCAGTTCCTTTCCCGCTACGCCGGCGCCGTCCTCGCCGTCACCCACGACCGGTACTTCCTGGACAACGTCGCCCAGTGGATCATGGAGATCGACCGCGGCCGCCTCGTCGGTTACGAAGGCAACTACTCGACGTACCTGGAGAAGAAGCAGGAACGCCTCGCGGTCCAGGGCAAGAAGGACATGAAGCTCGCGAAGCGCCTGAAGACCGAGCTGGAGTGGGTCCGGTCGAACGCCAAGGCCCGCCAGACCAAGTCCCGGTCGCGCCTCGACCGCTACGAGGAGATGGCGGCGGAGGCGGACAAGCACCGCAAGCTCGACTTCGAAGAGATCCAGATCCCGCCGGGCCCGCGCCTGGGCAGCGTCGTGGTCGAGGTCGAGAAGCTCAAGAAGGGCTTCGACGACCGCGTCCTCATCGACGGCCTGTCGTTCGACCTGCCGCGCAACGGCATCGTCGGCGTGATCGGCCCGAACGGCGTCGGCAAGACCACGCTGTTCAAGACGATCGTGGGGCTCGAGGAGCCGGACGACGGCGTCGTCAAGATCGGCGAGACGGTCAAACTGTCCTATGTGGACCAGAACCGCGGTGGGATCGACCCGAAGAAGACCGTCTGGCAGGTCGTCTCCGACGAGCTGGACTACATCCACGTCGGCCAGACCGAAATGCCGTCGCGCGCGTACGTCAGCGCGTTCGGCTTCAAGGGCCCGGACCAGCAGAAGCCGGCGGGCGTGCTCTCCGGTGGTGAGCGCAACCGGCTCAACCTGGCGCTGACGCTCAAGCTGGGCGGGAACCTGATCCTGCTCGACGAGCCGACGAACGACCTGGACGTCGAGACGCTGGGCTCGCTGGAGAACGCGCTGGAGCAGTTCCCCGGCTGCGCCGTCGTGATCTCCCACGACCGGTGGTTCCTCGACCGGGTCGCGACGCACATCCTGGCCTGGGAAGGCACCGACGAGAACCCCTCGCAGTGGTTCTGGTTCGAGGGCAACTTCGAAGGGTACGAGAAGAACAAGGTGGAGCGGATGGGCGCCGAGGCCGCCCGCCCGCACCGTGTCACCCACCGCAAGCTGACCCGCGACTGAGGGGGCGGGTTTCCCCGTGGAAGCCAGCAAGCAGCACCGGACGGGCCTGTCCTCCCGAATGGAGGGCGGGCGCTCCGCCAATGCCGGGGGAACCCTCTCCGCAGTCGGACGGCTGATCGAGCGGGCGGACGCCCTGCACCTGCGGGCCCCCGAGCTCGCCCTGGTCCTCGGCGAGCGCGCGGCGGCGTTGTCCGAAGCCGCCGGCGCCGATGAGCAGTGGATCCGGGCCGAGAGCCTCGTCGTGTCCGCGCGCGTCCGGCTCGGCGACCGGCCGGGCACGGTCGGGCGGGCGGTCGCGGCGCTGCGCGCGGCCGAACACGCCGGCTACGGCGACATCGCCGCCCGGCTGCGCATCGACCTCGCCGTGTGCGCCCGCAGCCTGGGCCTGCCGCTGACCGGGCTGGCCGCACTGCGGCCGGTGCTGACCGATCCGGTCGTTTCGCCGGTGCACCGCGCCGCCGCGCTGACCCACCTCGTCGGCGGCCTCGCGCAGATCGGGCGCAAGGCGGAGCTGGACCGCGTGCTCGTCGAGGCGGACAAGCTCGTCCTCGGCGACGAGTCCCTGGGCGCCGACACCCAGCTGCTGGTGCGGGCGCTGCTGCGGGTCGGCACGGCCGCGCACCGGCGCCGCCACGGCGACCTGACCGCGGCGGCCGACGCCGCCCGGACCGGCCTTGGCTTCCTGGAGAAGCTCGACAACCCGGCCGACGACGGCGGCCTCGTCCGGATCCGGCTGGTCCTGCTGCTGGTGAGCACGCTGCTCGACCGCGGCGACGCCGAAATGGCGTACGAGATCGCCGAGCCGATCCTGGCCGAGCCGGTGCGGGCGGCCGGGGTCGCGCCGATGGGCTGGCTGCGGCTGGCCGTCGCGACGCGGATCCACCTGCCTTCGGGTTCGGGCGAAGCGGCGATCGAGCTGGTCCGCGAAGCCGTGGCGAGCACGGATCGGCACGGGCTGTCCGCGGTCACCGCCCGGTTGTGGCTGGAGCTGGCGCAGCTGGAGGAGCGGTTCGGGCAGGCCGAGGAGGCCATCGCGTGCCTGTACCGCTCGCGGGCGGCCGAGCAGCTCCACGCGCGGGCCCGGCGGCAGGCGTGCAGTGTGCTGGCCGGCGAGTTCGGCGCGGGGGAGCCCGCGTCGGTCGACCTCGACGAGGTGCTGAAGGCGGTGCCGTCGCGGCCGGTCCCGGTCGTCCCGGCGGTGGTGGCCGTTCCCGCTGCCCCGGCTCCGGTTGCCGCCGTCGAGCCGGTCGCTCCGGAGCCCTCGCCGCGGACGCCGGCCTGGTCGTTCGGCCGCGAGGAGACCCCGAAGCCCGAGCCGCGGCAGCCGGCACCCGCGTGGTCGTTCGAACGGCCGCGCGTGACCGCCGACGCGGCCGAGACGTCGGTGATGCCGGCGGTGCGGGACGAGCCCGCGGAGCCTCGCGTACGCCCGGAGCCAGTGGTCATGGAGCCGGTGGTCGTCGAGCGGCCGCCGTCGCCGGTCCGGCTGAAGCCGATCGAGGTGCGGTCCGAGGCCCCGCAGCCGGGTCGCCGCCGTCAGCCGGAACCCATCGAGGTGCGGTCCGACGCCCCGCCACCGGGGCGCCGCCGTCAGCCGGAACCCGTCGAAGTGCGGTCGGCACCCGAAGTCCCGGCCGAGCGCCCTCGCGAGCCGGAGTTCCGGGCCGAGCCGGCGCCGGAGCGGCGTACCGAGCCGCCGGCCGAGCGCCGGAGCGAGCCGGAACCGCGGCCCGCGGCCGCCGAGAACGGGAAGACCAAGTTCTCCTGGGCGGCGCTCGCCGAATCACGGCTGCGGGAGACCGCCGCCGAACGCGAGTCGGCGCCCACGCGCATCACGCCGGCGTTGCCGCTCGCGCCCGAGCCCGCCGCCGAGCGGGAGCCGTGGGAGCCGGAGGCGCGGCGCGAACCGCAGCCGTCGACCCGGCACGACGCCGAGCACGGTTCGGAGGCCGCCCGGTCGGTGCTGGACCGGCTCGGGATCTCGTCGTCGGGCGGCGCGAGCGGGGGCCGTCGCCGGGCGGAGGACGCGGACAGCCCGCGCGAAACCGCGGCCGGCGAGGAAACCCCGCGGCGTCCGGAGCCGGAGCTGGCCCCGCCGCCGCGGCCGGAGGACGAGCCGCCGTCGGCGCCGGATTACCGCGACGAAGCCGAGCCTTGGCTGCCGCGGCTGAGGATGCCGCCGTCGCTGGAGCCGATGGAGGACTTCGGCCACTGGACGCCGGCGACGGCTCCGTTCCCGGAGAGCTACGCGCGCGCCATCGCGGAGGACGAGCCTCCACCGGACGCGGGTCTCGCCGACCTGCTGGCCCGCGCGCTGGCGGAGCACCAGGCGGGCACCGCGAGCGCGGCCGCGCTGGTCAAGCAGCTGGGGTCGAAGGACACGGGCCGCCGCAACGGCCACGGCCGCAACGGGCACGGAGCCGAGGTCGGCGACTCCCGCCGCCACGGCACGGGCGACTGACCGAACCCCCGCTGGTGTCTTGAATGAGTCCTTCAGGACCTCCCAAGACCTGAGTGACTCATTCAAGACGTCCCAGGCCGGGATCCGGCGCTTCAGTGCCGAGTTCGTGCGGCGCCGGCTCGGCAGCTCGCGCCGCATGGCGCGGCGAGCCGTCGCCGTTTCACTCCCGCGAACCTCGGCGCCGAACCACCCGCGCCCGTCGCCGAACTGCCGGATCCGCCCACCCCGCCGCCCACCCGGCCGCCCCGGTCGGCGAGACACCCCTATTCGTCGCCGACCTGCCGGGGGCCGGCCGCAGTGGCGTCCGTCGCACCCCGGCGTCGCCGACCGGCCGACAACGTTCGCCGAACGGCACCGGCTCATCTCAGCTGAACCGATCATGTTGGCCCCACGTCGGGCAACGCCCCCCGAGGCAGGCTGGTCAGCGCCGCGCGGAACCCCGGAACGCAACCCGTCAGTAGCTTGACCGATCACGCGAATCCGCTGGCCCGGAAGGGTTTTCCGACACTGGGGAACCCCCGGGTCTTCATGTGTTCCCCGACCGCGGCGCATTAGTGTGGGGTGGCCGGGTTCAACGCCGAACCGGCGCGGTGCCACCTCACGAATACTGGAGAGTTGCCTCGAATGAGCTCGACCGGAGTCTCGTCCCTACCCGGAACCGGAGCCGACGCCGAACCCGAATTCGGCCGGCGTTCCCCGGCCAGCCCGGAGCAGATCAGGGACGACCTGATCGACGCCGCCGCCGGCCTGGCGCCGGAGATCGGGGAGCTCGTCCGGCTCTACTACCGGCACATCCCGGCCGAAGAGATCGTCGGCGACGAGCCCGTCAACCTGGTCGGCGCGGTGCGCTCGCACCTGCAGCTCGCCAAGTCCCGGATGCCCGGCCGCCCGGCCGTGCGGCTGCTCAACCCGACCGTCGCCGAAGACGGCTGGGCGCGCGAAGCCACCGTCGTGCAGGTCGTCACCGACGACATGCCGTACCTGGTCGACTCGATCGCGGCGGAGTTCGCCCGCGACGGCGTGCAGGTGCAGCGGATCGTCCACCCGATCGTCGTCGTCAGCCGCGACCTGACCGGCGAGCTCCAGGAAGTCCACCCCGACGCCGACCCGGCCGAGCCGCCCGCGAACTCGGCCGCCGAGTCGTGGATGTACATCGAGATCGACTTCGTCACCGACCCGACCCGGGCCCGCGAGCTCGACAACCGCCTCTCCAGCGTCCTCGGGGACGTCCGCGAGGTCGTCGAGGACGCCGAGAAGATGGCCCAGACGGCCTGCCAGCTCGCGAGCGAACTGGAAACCGAGCCGCCGCACCTGCCGCAGGCCGAGGTCGCCGAGGGCGCCCGCCTGCTGCGCTGGCTGGCCGACGGCCACTTCACCTTCCTCGGCTACCGCCGCTACGAGCTCGTCGACAACCCGCACCCGGACTCGGACGAGCCGGCCTTGCGCGCCGTGCTGGCCTCCGGGCTCGGCGTGCTGCGCCAGGACAGCCTGGCCGCCCGCGGCCTCACCGCCGGCCCGGACACCGCCGCGTCCGCCCTCTCGCCGACGCTGCTGGTGCTGACCCAGGCGAGCGCGCCCTCGACCGTGCACCGGCCGGTCTACCCGTACTACGTCGGCGTGAAGACCTTCGACGGCGAAGGCACCGTCACGGGCGAGCACCGCTTCCTCGGCATGTTCACCACCACCGCGCTGCACGAGAACGTCCTCGACATCCCGGTGGTGTGCAACCGCGTCCGCGAGGTCATCCACCGCGCCGGGTTCCCGATGGAGTCCTTCTCCGGTCAGCGGATGCTCGAGGTGCTGCAGAACTGGCCGCGCGCCGACCTGTTCTCCGCCGACACCGACTCGCTGTACTCGACGACCACCGGCGCGATCACGCTGTCCGACCGCCGCCGGCTGCGCCTGTTCCTGCGCCGCGACCCGTACGGCCGCTTCTACTCCTGCCTCGTCTACCTCCCGCAGGACCGCTACACGACGCGGTCGCGGCTGGCGATGCAGGAAGTCCTGCTCGAAGAGCTCGAGGGCACCCAGCTCGAGTACAGCGCCCGGATCGGCGAGACCGTCCTGGCGCAGGTGCACTTCATGGTCCACACCGACCCCGCGCGCCGGCTCGAACCGGACACGGCGAAGATCCAGGACCGGCTCAACGACGCCGTCCGCAGCTGGGACGACCGGATGGTCGAGGCGGTCCTGGACGAACGCCGCGAGCGGTCGGACGGCGGCGTGGCCGTCGGCGTCCTCGGGGAGGAGTCGGCGACCGAGCAGGGCCAGCGCTTCGCGAGCGTCTTCCCGGAGGGCTACAAGGAGGACTTCTCGGCCGGAGAGGCGCTGGCCGACCTCCGCTCCCTCGACTCGCTGACCGACGAGGGAGATCTCGCGCTGTCGTTCTACCGGCCGTCGGACGCCGAGCCGGGCGAACGGCGCTTCAAGCTCTACCTGCGCGGCGAAGGCGTCACCCTTTCGAAGGTGCTTCCGGTGCTGCAGGCCATGGGTGTCGAGGTGGTGGACGAACGGCCGTACGAGCTGCACCGCGCGGACGGCGGCGCCTGCTGGATCTACGACTTCGGCCTGCGCGTCGCCCAGAAGATGCTCGACGAGGGCGACGACCACGCGGTCGACCAGCTGCGCGGCCGCTTCCAGGACGCCTTCGAGGCTGCCTGGCGCGGCGACGCCGAGGTGGACGGGCTCAACGGCCTGGTCCTGCGCGCCGGGCTGACCTGGCGCCAGGTCGCCGTGCTGCGCGCGTACTCGCGCTACCTGCGCCAAGCCGGCAGCGCGTTCTCCCAGGACTACATCCAGAACACGCTGCTGAACCACACCCAGGTCGCGACGAAGCTGCTGCGGCTGTTCGAAGCCCGCTTCGACCCGAAGCTGGGCGACGCCGATCGCGAAGCCGCCACCGAAGCGCTCGGCAGCGAGCTGAGCGCGATGATCGACGAGGTCACCAGCCTCGACGAAGACCGCATCCTGCGCCGGCTGATGGCCGTCATCCGCGCCACGCTGCGGACGAACTACCACGTCACGGACACCGACGGGAACCCGCGGACCTACCTGGCGATCAAGCTCGACCCGGCCGGCGTGCCCGACCTGCCCGAGCCGCGGCCGCGGTTCGAGATCTTCGTGTACTCGCCGCGCGTCGAGGGCGTGCACCTGCGCTTCGGCGAGGTCGCGCGCGGTGGCCTGCGCTGGTCGGACCGCCGCGAGGACTTCCGCACCGAGATCCTCGGCCTGGTCAAGGCGCAGGCGGTGAAGAACGCGGTGATCGTGCCGGTCGGCGCGAAGGGCGGCTTCGTCGTGAAGCGCCCGCCGTCCGCGACCGGTGACGCCAGCATCGACCGCGACGCCCAGCTCAACGAGGGCATCGCCTGCTACCGCATGTTCATCTCCGGCCTGCTCGACCTGACCGACAACCGGATCGAGGGCAAGACCGTGCCCGCGCCGGGCGTCGTCCGGCACGACGCCGACGACTCGTACCTGGTCGTCGCGGCCGACAAGGGCACCGCGAAGTTCTCCGACATCGCCAACGAGGTCTCGGGGCAGTACGGCTTCTGGCTGGGCGACGCGTTCGCCTCCGGCGGCTCGGTCGGCTACGACCACAAGGCCATGGGCATCACGGCGAAGGGTGCCTGGGAGAGCGTCAAGCGGCACTTCCGCGAGCTGGGCAAGGACACCCAGGCCGAGGACTTCACCGTCGTCGGCATCGGCGACATGATGGGTGACGTCTTCGGCAACGGCATGCTGCTGTCGGAGCACATCCGGCTGGTCGCCGCGTTCAACCACATGCACGTCTTCCTCGACCCGAACCCGGACGCGGCGGCGACGTTCGCCGAGCGCCGCCGGCTGTTCGACCTGCCGCGCAGCTCGTGGGACGACTACGACCGGTCGCTGATCAGCGAAGGCGGCGGGATCTACCCGCGCACGGCGAAGTCGATCCCGGTCAGCCCGCAGGTCCGCGAGGCACTCGGCCTCGACGAGAACGTCAAGGCGCTCGCGCCGATGGACCTGATCCAGGCGATCCTACTGGCGCCGGTCGAGCTGCTGTGGAACGGCGGCATCGGCACCTACGTCAAGGCGGAGAGCGAAACCCACGCGGCCGCCGGCGACAAAGCCAACGACGCCATCCGCGTCGACGGCAAGCAGTTGCGCGTCAAGGTGTTCGGCGAGGGCGGCAACCTCGGCCTGACCCAGCTGGGGCGCATCGAGTTCGCCCGCAACGGCGGCAAGATCAACACCGACGCGCTGGACAACTCGGCCGGCGTCGACTGCTCCGACCACGAGGTCAACATCAAGATCCTGCTCGATCACCTGGTGCAGACCGGGAAGCTCGAGGAGGCCCAGCGCAACGAGCTGCTGGCGGAGATGACCGACGAGGTCGGCGCGCTGGTGCTGGCGGACAACTACCGGCAGAACGCCGTCCTCGGCGTCAGCCGGGCGCACGCCGCGCCGATGGTGTCGGTGCACGCGCGCCAGGTCCAGGCGCTGGTGTCCGCGGGCGCCTTCGACCGGAAGCTCGAAGCGCTGCCGAGCAACTCCGAGTTCCGCGAGCTGGAGAAGGCGGGCAAGGGCCTCACGTCGCCGGAGCTCGCGACCCTGCTCGCGCACGTCAAGCTGGAGCTGAAGGACGAGCTGCTCGCCAGCGACCTGCCCGACTCGAAGGTGTTCGCCGGCCGGCTGTCCGAGTACTTCCCGAAGCCGCTGCGCGAGCGGTTCGCCGACGCGATCGGCGAGCACCCGCTGCGCCGCCAGATCATCACCACGATGATCGCCAACGAGGTGGTCGACGGCGGCGGCATCTCCTTCGTCTACCGGCTGATGGAGGAGATGAGCGCGACCGCGACCGACGCGGTGCGCGCGTACGCGGTCGTGACGCGGGTGTTCGACCTGCCGGCGCTGTGGACGGAGATCGACGCGCTCGACAACGTCGTGCACACCGACGTCGCCGACGCGATGGTGCTGGAGACGCGGCGGCTGCTCGACCGGGCCGCGCGCTGGTTCCTCACCAACCGGCCGCAGCCGCTGGCGCCGCTGTCGGAGATCAAGCGCTTCGGCCGCGTGCTCGGCGACCTGGTGCCGAAGATCGGCGACCTGCTGCGCGGCCGCGAGGCGGAGTCGGTGCAGAAGCACGTGGACGAGCTGATCGCCGCGAACGTGCCCGATGGCCTGGCCCGCCGCGTCTCGCTGCTGCTCCACACCTACGGGCTGCTCGACGTCACCGAGGTGGCCGAGCTCGCCGAGCAGCAGGTCGGCGTGGACGCCCCGCACAGCCCGGCGGAGACGGCGGAGCTGTACTACGCGCTCTCGGCGCACCTGGACGTCGACAAGATGCTGACCGAGATCAGCGCGCTCGAACGCGGCAACCGCTGGCACGCGCTCGCCCGGCTTTCGCTGCGCGACGACGTCTACGGTTCGCTGCGGGCCATCACGCTGGACGCGTTGCGGCACAGCGATCCCGGCTCATCCGGGGACGCCAAGATCGCCCAGTGGGAGAAGACGAACGCGTCCCGGCTGCAGCGGGCCCGCGTCGCGCTGGACGAGATCCACAAGTCCGGCCGGCTCGACCTCGCGACGCTTTCGGTGGCGGCCCGGCAGATCCGGAGCACGGTGCGGTGACCTACGTTTCGCACGTCCGCCCGCGCTGGACGGACATGGACGTCTACGGCCACATCAACCACGCGAAGATGGTGACGCTGCTCGAAGAGGCGCGCATCCCGCTGCTGTTCAAGGGGGCCGTCGAGGCCGGGCTCGACCAGCTGCCGAAGGGCATCGTGGTGGTCAAGCTGGAGGTGGCCTACAAGGCACCGATCGTGGTGTCCGGGCAGGAGCTGCGCGTCGGCATCGACCTGACGGAGCTGCGCGCGGCGAGCTTCACGCTGGCCTACCGCGTCCACACCGGGCCGGCCGAGTCCGACCCGGTCGCGGTGACGGCGGAGACGGTGCTGGCGCCGTACGACACGGTCGCGTTGCGGCCGCGTAGGCTCAGCCCGCCCGAGTCGGAGTTTCTGAAGCAGGGGTTCGCGGATGCCTGAGTTGTTCGTGCCGGACGCGGCGGACCGGGAGACCCTCGGTGCGTTCGTCGCCCGCGCGGTCCGGCTGGACGGCCAGACGGCCGTCCGGCTGCGGCAGCGCGGTGACGGCGTGGTCGAGGCCTGGACGGCGACGCCGTTCGAGTGCCTGGCCACCCGAGCGGTGGCCGGCGACGTCACCCCCGGCGACGTCACGGTGTCCGGCAACGAGCTGCTGGCGGCGCTGACGGTCGCGGGCGGCCCGAAGATGGATCCGGGCCCGGCCCGGGACCTGCTGTGGCAGGGCGAGTTGCCCGCGCCCGGCCGTTGGCAGCTGGTCGACGAGCTCCCGGCGGCCGTCGTCGCGGACCTCGCCGACCGCGGCGTGACCCTGGCCAGGGACAACGCCGGCCCGCACGGCAACCCGCCGGCGTCGCTGATGGACCAGGCGGTGTTGACCGTGACCGGCGGCTCGGTGGAGATCAAGATCCAGATGCGTTGCCTGTTCGCGATGTCCGGCATGGGTTTTGTGGATTCGGACGTGGAGGGTGACGTCGTCCGCGTGACGGCGACGGACTCGTGGCTGCGCCTCGACGCGCGGTACGGCGCGATCGTGCGGCGCCGGCACGCGTTGCTGCCGCTGCTGTTCTGACGGATTCCTTACGGCTGCCCCCGTTCGAGCCGAGCGGTGGCACGCTGGAGGCATGACCCCGGACGAGGACCCGACCGCGGACTTCCTCGCGGAGGTCCGCGCTTCGGAAACTCCCTGGCGCCGCGAGCGTCAGCCGGGGGAGCAGGCGCTGGAGCGCGCCGAGCGTCCTGAGAGGTGGGGCCGCACGCGAGCGGCGGGCCGGGCGGCCGCCCACGCGGCGCCCTACCTCCAGGCCGCGGCCCTCGTCGCGTGGCTGGCGAGCGGCGCCTTCGACGACGGCTCGGGCGACCAGAACGGTTGACAGCCCCGTGACCGATTGGTTACAGTCCGCGCCTTCCCGGAAGGTGAGCCAGTTGATCAAGTTCCCGGCGTTCACCGTGACCGTGACCCGCGAAGCCGGCGTCTGGACCGCGAAGGTGACCGACGACCTCGACGGCGTCACCGGTGCGTTCAAGGAGTTCGGCGACGTCGATCCCGGCATGCGGAAGATCGTCGCGAACCAGACCGGCCTCCCGCCCGAGCGGTTCTACCTCCGGTGGCGCTACGAGTTCGACGACGCGGACGCGACCGACCTCGTCCGGCAGTACCAGGAGGCGGCCCGGATCGCCGAAGAGGTGACCGAGTGGCGGGAGGGCGTCCGCGCCCGCCTGGTCGCCACGCTCAACGGGCAGATCCCGCAACGCGCGATCGCCGACCTGCTCGGGCTGTCGCACCAGCGCGTCAACCAGATCGCGCGCGCCTCCGTGCCCACGGCGGCCGAAGTCGTCGAGCCCGGCCGCTGGGTTCCCCGCTAGACCAGCCAAGCGGCCGCGTCCGCCGGCAGCTTCCCGTCCACCAGCGGGCTGCTGCTCAGCAGCAGCTCACCGGGCGGCAGCGCGATCGGGCTCGCGGACGTGTTCAGCGCGCACACCAGCCCGCCGCTCTTGCGGCGGAACGCGAAGCAGCCGGCCGGAGCGCCGTACCACTCCAGCTCGTCGCCGGCGAACGCCGGATGGGTCTTCCGCAGCTCGATCGCCTGCCGGTAGAGCGAAAGCGTCGAGTCGGCGTCCTCGATCTGCTTCTCGACCGTCAACCCGGCCCACTCGCCCGGCATCGGCAGCCAAGTCCGCGGGTTGCGGGAGAACCCGAACGGCGGCAGGTCGCCTTCCCACGGCAGCGGCACCCGGGAGACGTCCCGCCCGAACTCGGCCCCGCTGGTCTTCGCACGAGGGTCGGCCATCTCCGAAACCGGGATGTCCACGTTGGCCAGGCCCAGCTCTTCGCCGTTGTACAGGTAGACCGCGCCGGGCAGCGCCAGCTCGACCAGCGCCATCGCCCGCGCGCGGCGGACGCCCGCGGCGCCCCCGCCGTAGCGGCTGACCTGCCGCCAGACGTCGTGGTTGCCCAGCGTCCAGGTCGCGGGCGCGCCGACCTTCGCCGGCACCGTCAGGGAACGTTGGATGGCCGTGCGCATCGCGTCCGCGTCGAAGTGGGTCATGACCAGGCGGAAGTTGAACGCCAGGTGCAGCTCGTCGGGCCGCAGGTACCGGGACAGCCGCTCCTCGTCGGTCACCCAGATCTCGCCGACGGCCATCGCGTCCGGGAACTCGTCGAGCACCTTGCGGATCATCTGGTGGATCTCGTGGACGCCGTCGTAGTCCCAGCGCGGGTCGTAGTAGTGGCTCGGCCCGAGCGCGTCGGCGCGCGGGTCCATGTCCGGCAGGCCGGGCGGCTTGGCCATGCCGTGCGCGACGTCGATGCGGAAGCCGTCGACGCCGCGTTCGAGCCAGAAGCGCAGGGTGCGTTCCAGGTCGGCGGCGACCTCGGGGTTGGTCCAGTTGAGGTCCGGCTGCTGCGGCGCGAACAGGTGCAGGTACCACTGCCCGTCCGGCACCCGCGTCCACGCCGGGCCGCCGAACGCGCTGACCCAGTTGTTCGGCGGGTCCTCGCCCGTCGGCCCGACGCCGTCGCGGAAGACGTAGCGGTCGCGCTCCGGGCTGCCCGGCTTGGCCGCCATCGCGGACTTGAACCAGGCGTGCTGGTTGCTGGTGTGGTTGGGCACGACATCGACGGTGACCTTGATGTTGCGCTTGTGCGCCTCGGTCAGCAGGACGTCGAAGTCGCCGAGGGTGCCGAACATCGGATCGACGTCACGCGGGTCGGCGATGTCGTAGCCGTGGTCGGCCATCGGCGAACGGTAGAACGGGGTCAGCCACAGCGCGTCGACGCCCAGCAGCTCCAGGTAACCGAGCCGGGAGTGGATGCCTTCCAGGTCTCCGACGCCGTCGCCGTCCGAATCGGCGAACGAGCGCACGTAGACCTGGTAGAAGACGGCGTCCTGCCACCAGGCGTCGGGTCTCATCAGACGAAGCTGTTCATCATGCTGTGCGCCGCCATCTCCAGGTAGGCCCAGAGCTGGCCCCGGTAGGGCTCCTCGAGGTTCTCCTCGTCGACCGCGATCCGGATGCAGCGCAGCCAGGCGTCGCGCTCGATCGGCCCGATCTTGAACGGCGCGTGCCGCATCCGCAGCCGCGGGTGCCCGCGCTGGTCGGAATAGGTGTGCGGGCCGCCCCAGTACTGCATGAGGAACAGCCGGAAGCGCTCCTCGGCCGGGCCGAGGTCCTCCTCGGGGTAGAGCGGGCGCAGGATCTCGTCCCGCGCGACTTCTTCGTAGAACCGCCCGACGATGCGGCGGAACGTGGGTTCGCCGCCCACCGCTTCGTAGAGGTTCGCCGGTTCGCTCACTGCAGACACGCCTTCCATTTTGCCCTCCGGGTGCGGGTTCCCGACGCCCGGTCCCGCCCTCGCCGGAAGGTCGCGAACCCGTTTCCCAGCGTAACCACGCGGGCCGGGTCGTGAGGTACCCCACGGCCCGGCCCGCGGGCGCTACTTCTTCTCGATCGCGGCGGCGGCGTTCGAGTACAGCCGGCCGAGCGGGGGGTCGAAGCCGGCTTCTTCCAGGGCCGCCAGCAGCTGGGCCCGCAGGGCCCGCTGGACCGCCCACTGCTTGCCCGGCCGGACCTTCACGGTCAGGCGCAGCTGGAGACCTTCCGCGGTGACGCTCTCCACACCCAGCATCTCCGGGGGCTCGAGGATGTTGTCCTTCAGCGCGTCGCTTTCCGTCGCGGTCGAGGCCGCATCGCCGAGCACCGTGGCCGCGCGCGCGACGTCGGCGGTGTAGCCGAGCGGGACGTCGACGACCGCGACCGCGAAGCCCTGGCTCGAGTTGCCGACGCGCAGCACCTCGCCGTTGCGGACGTACCAGACGGTGCCCTTGAGGTCGCGCAGCGTGGTGATCCGCAGGCCGACGGCCTCGACTGTGCCGGTCGCCTCGCCGACGTCGACGACGTCGCCCACGCCGTACTGGTCCTCGACCATCATGAAGATGCCGGAGAGGAAGTCCTTCACCAGGTTCTGCGCGCCGAACCCGATCGCGACGCCGATGATGCCGGCCGAGGCGATGATCGGGCCGAGGTTGATGCCCAGTTCGCCCAGCACGAGGATGAAGGCGAGGCCGTAGACCAGGAACGTCGACATCGACTTCAGCACCGAGCCGATGGTCTGCGCGCGCTGGCGGCGCCGTTCGATCACGGCGGACCCGAGCACTTCGGGGGCGCGCTCGCGCAGGGGGCGCAGCAGGGCGGGGAGCTTCCCGTTGCCGCGGGGAAGCGTCGTGACCCGGTTGATCATCCGCTTGATCAGCAGGCGCACCACGAAGGCGATCACGATGATCATCAGGATCTTCAGCGGCTTGGTCAGCAGCCAGTTCGTCGAGCCGGCCAGCCACTCGTTGCCGGTGGCCTTGAACACTTGGAAGCACAAGGTGGACGCGTCGGTGATGCACGGCGTCTGGCCGGCGGTGAGCAGGGGGGACACGGGGGTTCGATCATCCTTCCGATCAGGTCGGTGAGCCCAACTGTAAGTGGATGTCGGGTCGCGCGGATGTGACACGTCAGGTAACACACGTGCGCTGGGGGCCTGTTCTGTGGTCGACTATGCCTACGCCCCTGGAGGTGGTCGAGTGCCAGACCGACAACCCAGCCCCCGCGGCGTCTCCGGCCAAGCCATGGCCGCCGAGACGCCAGAGGTGGTCCTGCGCGCCTATCCGGGGGGTACCGCATCCGGCGGTCCCGTCCCGGCCGGGCCGGGGAACCGCCCAGGGGGAGTTACCCGCCCGCCCGGACAGCGTAGTAGAGGCCGGGATCCGGCCGCTCCGGCCTGGGGCCGGCGCCGGGTGCTCCTGCTCAACGCCACGTTCGAGCCGCTGACCGCGTTGCCGCTACGGCGCGCGGTCGTGCTCGTGATGTGCGGCAAGGCCGAGGTGGTGCACGGCGACCCGGGCGGCACCGAGCTGCATTCGGCCAAGGTGTCGCTGCCCGTGCCGTCGGTGATCCGGCTCAGCACGTACGTGCGCGTGCCCTACCGGGCGAAGGTGCCGCTCACCCGCGCCGGGCTGATGCACCGCGACCGGTACCGCTGCGCCTACTGCGGGGGGCGGGCCGAGACGATCGACCACGTCATCCCGCGCAGCCGGGGCGGGCCCCACGCCTGGACGAACTGCGTCGCCTGCTGCGCCAAGTGCAACCACCGCAAGGCGGACCGGCTGCTCTCGGAGATCGGCTGGCGGCTGCGGGTCGTCCCGCGCGCCCCGCACGGCCCGCACTGGCGGCTGCTCGCGCACTCCAAGGAGGCCGACCCGCTTTGGCGTCCGTATCTCGGCTCCGCGGCCTAGCTGTTTTCGGGGCTGACGGAGCCCGGACATGCCGGCGCCCCGGCTGCCTTGCGGCGGCCGGGGCGAGCCGGGTGCTTGCGCGTGTACAGGTAGTGCGTGCGGCCCTGGAGTGGCGGGGTCAGGCAGCGAGCGCGTAGTCGCTCTGGCAGGTGACGCGGGTCCCCATGGTGACCCGCGTTCCCCGCGTGACGCGGGTGCCGCAGGTGACGCGCGTGCCGGCCGTCACGCGCGTGCCCATCGTGACCCGGGTGCCCCTGGTGACCCGGGTGCCTCGCGTGACCCGCGTCCCCGCCGTCACCCGGGTGCCCATGGTGACGCGCGTTCCCGCCGTCACACGTGTACCGCGAGTGACGCGTGTACCCCGCGTAACCCTTGTGCCCGCCGTCACACGCGTTCCGGGCACGAATTCGATTTCGCTCAGTGACGAGATGGTCTCGGTGATCGCCTGTGCGGGGGTGTGGACGCTGTTCATGGCAAGGCCTCCTGAGACCGGTGCGTTACCTGCTGAAGCTGGAGAGCGGGGCGCAAGGCCCGTACAGGTGAAAAAGCTACGAGGATTTCAAGGCCGCGACAAGACGACAGCGGCGGGTGCGGCCGCCTGTACGTTGAGTTGCAACCTTTCGGCCCGACGGTCTTCGCCCCAACGTTCCAGTGCCCGCGAGCCAAGCGGCGGACGGCATTCGGCTTACGACGAACGGTCGAGTGCGGCGCGCGCGGTGGCCGTGGAGGTCATCCGATACGCTCAGCGCCGTGAACGTTGTCGAGACGATCGTGGTCTTCGCCGTGATCCCGCTGGCCATCTACGGCCTCGCCGGGCTGCTGACGCTCCGGCGCAGGTCCGGCGGTGCCCCGCGGCACCGGTCCGGCCAGGCCTGGGACTATCCGGCCATGTGGTGGAGCGCCAACCCCGAAGGGGTCGGTGCCGGGCACCGGCACGCCGGCGCCGAGAACAGCGCGCCCGAGGGCGCCCCGACCGCGGCAGGAGGCGCTCGTGGCAACTGGTGAGCTGACGAAGCGCGTCGACGAGTCCGAACTGGGCTACGGCGAGGCTCTCACGTCGAGCGGCCGCGTGTCGGCCGCGAAGATGTACGAGCCGGCCGCGCCGACGAGCCCGTTCAACACGCGCCAGCTGGCCCGCCTCGACGAGGCGCTGACGTTCGCGAGCCGCGAGACGGGTCTCGACTTCAGCTTGTACCTCGGCGAGCTGGGCCACGACAGCCGTTCGGCGGCGGAGAAGCTGCACGCGACGACGTCGAACCCGGCGAACTCGGTCCTGATCGCGGTCTCCCCGGGCGAGAAGCTGATCGAGATCGTGACGGGCAAGGCGGCGTACGTGCGCCTTCCGGACCGCGGCGCCAAGCTGGCGGTGGCGAGCATGGTGGCGTCCTTCAAGGAGGGCGACCTCGTGCGCGGGCTGGTCAGCGGCCTGGTGAACGCGCTGCGCATGCTGTCCGACCAGGCGGGCCCCGTGCCCCGCTGACCCAGACACGCGAAGAGCCCCGCACCTCGCCGAGGTGCGGGCTCTTTACGTCCGGCGCCGGTTGTCCACACCATCGCCGTGATGTGGACAACCGAGCCGCCGAAGTGGCCGCTACCCGGCTTTCGTCGGGCGCCCCCGATACGCTGGACAAGGGCACGCCCCCAGGGAGGGCGGGGGTTCCGGCAAAGTCTTTGTGCTGCTTAGGCGGGTATTCCGAGCAGGGTGAGAGCTCGGGTGGCGTTGCGGGCGGTGTGGCGGAGCGCTTGGGCGATGTTGGTGTGCCCGGCTTGTCGGTGTGCGCTGGTGGCGAGGTTGCGCAGGCTGGCCATGACTCGGGGTGCGGTGCCGGTGCGGGCCCGGGATTGGTCTTCTTTATAGGTGACGTCGCGGACCCAGTGGAGTTTGTTTTCGATGTGCCAGTGACTGCGGACGTAGCCTCCGATATGGGCGGGATGAGCGTAGCGGCCAGTGAGGCTGGTGAGGCCGAGCGCGGCGTGGGCGGAGCGTTTCTGGCTGGTGTGGTGGGTGATGTAGCGCTCGATGAGGAACGCGTGCGTGGCATGAGGGAAGTCGATGGCCGGGTAGCCGAGGAACTCGCCCAGGGGTGCGAGCTGGACGGTGCGGCGTTCGCTGCGGCCGTGCCCGCTGCCGCTGGTGTGGTGGGTGGGGATCTCGTGCCAGGGCAGGGTGTCGAGCAGGCCGTGGAGGCGGTGCTGGTTCTCTTTGACGGTGAGTGAATACGTAGTCCGCGCGTTGGTGCAGGTAGCGGGCATGTTCGGCGGTGGTGTGCAGGGCGTCGGCGGTGACTACCCGTCCGGCCAGGTCGATCGTGTCCAGCAGTGGTTGGAACCAGGTGATTTCGCTGCTGCCGACCGGGACTTGGCGTTGACCGAGCACTGTTGCCGTCTCGTGGGTGTTCGCGGCGAGCAGGTGCACTCCGGCGCCTCCGGTGCGGGCGAAGGTGCCGCGCAAAGATTTGCCGTCCACCGCGATCGCTACCGGTGCGGTCTGGGCCGGGTCGGTGGTGCTGGTGTCGTGTTCGGCGAGCCACCTGCTGATCACGTCGTCGAGGATGTCGCCGTCGACCCGGCCGGCCATCCGTCGCACGGTGGCCTCATCGGGTGCTGCATACCGGGCTTGGCGGGGATCGAATCGGGTGCCTAGTGCGGCCAGCACCGACTGTGGTGCGTCGGCGGCCCATTCGCCGATGGCGGTGAACGACTGGGCTCCTGCTACTACGGCTGCGGCGGCGAGCGCCAGAATCGACCCGATCGAATGTCGTACGCCCCGGCGATCTCGTGGGTCGGGTATGTCGGCGAGCTGGGTGCGCAGGTCAGCGGCCCAGGATGGATTGGTGTGGGAATCGATGACCGGGGTCAGGCGATCACGTACGACAGGGATCAGGCACGATTGCGCAGCGGGCACGGCTCTCTCACACGATCATGGGACCTAGACAATCACATGATCAACGAGGGTCGTGCCCGCCCTGCAACCAGGCCAAAAGACTTTGCCGGAACCCTGCCCTGGGAGGGCGGGGGCTTCGGCAAAGTCGCGTTCGCCGGGCGGACGTCATGAAAGGGTCGTTCATGACGTCCGGCGACAGGAAAGAGTCGTTCATGACGTCGCGAACCCCGCCCGACGTCGCGAATGACTCATTCGGGACCTCCGGCGCCCCCAATGACTCATTCGCGACACCCGACTCCGCGCGGCCCTGACTTTGCCGAAACCCTGCCCAGGGAGGGCGGGGGCCGCTTTCCGGGGCCGTGCGGCTCAGGCCTGGGCGTCGAAGTCCCGCGCGGCCAAAGCCCGCACGATCCCCGCGCGCCCCTCCGAAACCAGCCGCCGCAAGGCCTGCGAGTGCTCGCCGGCCAGCCACCCGTCCGACGCCGTCACCGTCTCCGGCGCCACCGCCCACGACGGGTACAGCCCGATCGCGATCGGCTGCGCGCGCTCGCTCGAGCGCCGCTGCCACACCTCGTCGATCACCTCGAAGTACCGCGCGACGTACGAACCCAGCAGCGCCTTCTGGCCCGGGTGGGAGAAGCCCGAGATGAGCGAGTCGCTGACCGCGTTCGGCAGCTCGTCGTCGTACACCGCGCGCTGCCACGCGTCGGCCTTGGCCTCCGCCGTCGGGCGCAACGCCCGCGCGCGCTCCGCCTGGCGGCGGCCCGTCGCCGTGTTGTCGCGGGCCAGCTCGGCGTCGATCTCCGCCGTGTCCGCCTTGCCGTGCGCCACCAGCGCGTGCAGCAGCCGCCAGCGCAGGTCCGTGTCCACCGACAGGCCGTCGAGCGGCGCCGACCCGTCCAGCCAGCCGGCCAGCACCGTCAACGCCGAGGCGTCCAGCACCGACCCCGTCAGCGAGTTGACGAACGCCAGCTGGTGGTCCGAGCCCCCGTCCGCGCCGCGGGCCAGCTCCAGCAGCCGCTTCGTGAACGCCGGCCAGCCGGTCGAAGCCGCCCACTGCTGCTCCGCGTAGGAGTTCAGCGCGGTCTGGGCCTGCAGCAGCAGCCGCTGGACGACGCCGACCTCGGTCTCGGTGTGGATGCCGCGCTGCACCAGCGTGACGAAGTCGCGGGCCTTCAGCTCGGCCTCGCGGGTCATCTCCCACGCCGCCGACCAGCACAGCGTCCGCGGCAGCGGCTCGGTGATGTCGGCGACCCGGTCGATCAGCGTCGTCAGCGACGCCGGGTCGAGCCGCATCGTGCAGTACGTCAGGTCGTCGTCGTTGACCAGCACCAGCCGGCCCGCGGGCCGGCCGACGAGGGCGGGCACCTCGGTGCGCGCGCCGTCGACGTCCAGCTCCACCCGCTGCGTCCGGACGATCTTGCCGGAGCCGTCCTCGTCGTAGATCCCGACGGCGACGCGGTGCGTGCGCAGCTCACCGGCGCCCGGCTTCGCGCCGGACTGCACGACGGCGAACGAGGTGAACGTGCCGTCCGCGCAGACCTCGTAGCGCGGGCTCAGCGAGTTCAGCCCGGTGGTCTCCAGCCACTGCGCGCTCCACCACGACAGGTCGCGCCCGGACGCCTCTTCCAGCGCGCCCAGCAGGTCGGCCAGCGTCGCGTTACCCCAGGCGTGCTTGCCGAAGTACACCTTCAGGCCGTCGAGGAAGTGGTCCAGCCCGACGTAGGCGACGAGCTGCTTGAGCACGCTCGCGCCCTTGGCGTAGGTGATGCCGTCGAAGTTCACCTCGACCGCGTGCAGGTCGAAGATGTCGGCGGCGATCGGGTGCGTCGAGGGCAGCTGGTCCTGGCGGTAGGCCCACGACTTCTCGATGTTCGCGAAGCTGGTCCACGCGTTCTTGTACTCGGTGGCCTCGGCCTGGGCGAGGACGCTCGCGAAGGTCGCGAACGACTCGTTCAGCCACAGGTCGTCCCACCAGCGCATGGTCACCAGGTCGCCGAACCACATGTGCGCCATCTCGTGCAGCAGCGTCTCGGCGCGCCGCTCGTAGGCGTAGCGGGTGACGCGGCTGCGGAAGACGTAGTCCTCGAGGAACGTCACCGCGCCGGCGTTCTCCATCGCGCCCGCGTTGAACTCCGGCACGAACAGCTGGTCGTACTTGGAGAACGGGTACGGCGTACCGAACTTCCGGTGGTAGAAGCCGAAGCCCTGCTTGGTCTCGGTGAAGAGCCGCTCGGCGTCCATGTGCTCGGCCAGCGACGCGCGGCAGTAGACGCCCAGCGGGATCGTCTTGTGCTCGTCGGTGTACTCGTCGCGCCACTCGGCGTACGGCCCGGCGATCAGCGCGACCAGGTAGGTCGAGAGCCGCTCGGACTCCTTGAACACCGTGCGGACGGCGCCTTCGGGCGTCTCCTCCGCGGACTCCGCCGCGGTGTTCGAGATGACCTTCCAGTCCTTCGGCGTGATCACCGTGAGCCGGTAGACCGACTTGAGGTCCGGCTGGTCGAAGCAGGCGAACATCCGCTTGGCGTCCGCCGTCTCGAACTGCGTGTACAGGTAGACGGTGTCGTCGACCGGGTCGACGAACCGGTGCAGGCCCTCGCCGGTGTTCATGTACCGGCAGTCGGCGGTCACGGTGAGCTCGTTCGTCTCGGCCAGGCCGGCCAGCGCGATGCCCTTGTCCTCGACGTACGCGCTGATGTCGACGTCCGTGCCGTTCAAGGTGGCCGCGTGCACGCGGTCGGCGACGATGTCGACCCACGTCCGTTCGCCGGCCCGCGCGCTGGAGAACCGCACGGTCGTCTTCGACGCGAAGGTCTTCTCGCCGGGGCCGCCGTGGCCGTCGGTGAGATCCAGCTCGATGTCGTAACCGGTGACGTCGAGCAGGTCCGCGCGCAGCTTGGCTTGGTCGCGGGTCAGGTTGGGGGCGGGCACAGGCACCTCTGGTCGTTGGTATCGGTTTTCAACTCCCCGCATCCAATCATGGGGACGGGGTGGCGGGCGATGGGGAACAAGCCCGGGTCCCCGGGTGTTGGCCCGCTGTGTGGGGGTGTGCCCGCCCCCGGACCGGACTGAACTTCGCACAGGAGTACTGATGACCGCTGCCGAGCAGCCCACGAAGGTCGACTTCTACTTCGACCCGATCTGCCCGTTCGCCTGGATCACCTCGCGCTGGATCCTCGAGGTGGAGAAGCACCGCAACCTGGACCTGAACTTCCGGATCATGAGCCTGTCGGTGCTCAACGAGGGCCGCGACGAGCTGCCGGAGCAGTACAAGGAGCTGCTGGCGAAGGGCTGGGGCCCGGTGCGCGTGGCCGTCGCGCTCGCGCAGCTCAAGGGCGACGAGGTGCTGCGCGACTACTACACGGAGTTCGGCACCCGCTACCACAACCAGGGCAACAAGGACCGCGACGCGGTCATCAAGGAAGCCCTGGCCGCGATCGGCGCGCCGCCCGAGCTGTACGACGCCGCGGACTCCACCGAGTACGACGAGGCGCTGAAGAAGAGCCACCACGAGGGCATGGACCCGGTCGGCATGGACGTCGGCACCCCGACGATCCACATCGACGGCGTCGCGTTCTTCGGCCCGGTGCTCAGCTCGATCCCGCGCGGCGAAGACGCGCTGAAGGTGTTCGACGGCGCCGTCGCGCTGTCGAGCTACCCGGACTTCTTCGAGCTCAAGCGCACCCGGTCCGGTGAGCTGAACTTCGACTAAGGCGTGGCCAGAGCGGCCAAGGTGACGTCGCTGGGGTAGCGGGAGGCTGCCACGGCGGCCACCTCGGTCGTTTCGCCGCGCCCGACCCCCGCCTTGAGCGCGATCAGCTCGTGCAGGCCGTGGCGGTGGTAGCGGACGAAGTCGGCGTCGACGGGGTCGCCGTGCCCGGGCACGATCACCCGCGGCTTCAGCGCGAGGAGCGCGTCGAGGGTGTCCGGCCAGGCGGTCAGGTCCGATTCGGTGCCGAAGGAGAACGCGCTGAAGCCGTGTTCGGCGTTCTCGACGATGTCGCCCGCGAAGAGCACGTCCGCGTCCGGCACGTGCACGACGACGTCGTGGTCGGTGTGGGCGCGGCCCGGGTGCAGCAGGACGGCCGTCCGGCCGCCCAAGTCGAGCTCGGTGCGGTCGGTGAACAGGTGGTCGGGCACCACGAACGTGGTGCGCGCGATGGCGTCGGCGGTCTCCGCTTTGCCCTGTTCGCGGTAGTAGGCGATCCACTTGGCCCGGGCGTCTTCCGCGTACTCGGTCAGCTCGGCGCGGCAGCCTTCGTGCGCCCAGACGGCGCAGGGCGTGAACCGCTCGGTGCCCCAGGTGTGGTCGAAGTGCGCGTGCGTGAACACGACCGACCACGGCAGCGGGGTCAGCTCGCGGACCGCCGCCGCCAGCTCGGCGCCCTGCTCCAGGTCGCCGCGGGTGTCGACGACCAGGCAGCGCTCGGCGCCTGCGACCAGCCCGACGGTCAGGTCCAGCTCCTCGTAGCGCCGCGCGTGCACGCCGTCGGCGACCTCGATCCAGCGCCCGCTCATGCCAGTACTCCTTCGCTCAGTACGGGAGCAGCATCGCTCACGTCGAGCTGCGCGGCCAGCGCGACGTCGCCGCCGTGGCCGGCCTCGGTCAGCTCGCGGCCGGACACGCAGCTCGCCAGTGCCGCGACGTCGACCGATCGGGCGGCGAGCGCGGCTTCGGGGGACAGCGACAGACCGTGCCCGGCCAGCGCAGCGGCGATCGCGCCGGCGCCCAGCTGGTCTTCGACGCACGGCCGCAGCGGGCCGAACGTCTCGCCTGCACCGAAGATGTCCACGCCCCAGCGTTCCCCGGCGGCGATCAGCCCAACCGGCCCGCCCAGCCCCAGGGCCTTCGCGGCGACGGCGGAGGCGTTGCGCAGGCAGCCGGCCAGCACCCGCGCGCCGGTCGCCGCGGCCGCGTCGCACAGCGTCGCGCCGTTGGGCGAGGGGAGCGCGAGCAGCGTCCCCGGCGGGATTTCCGTCACAGAAGACGGCCTGAGGGTGAACGCGCCTTCGCCCGCGATGACGGCGCCGGCGGCCCGCGCCCGCGTCATGCCTCGTTCGTCGCGCCAGCGGACCGGCAGCACGCGGCCGCCGCGGCCGACCACGAGATCCGTGGTGGTGCTGAAGGAAAGGACGTCGACGACGACCAGCACGGCGCATTCCCGGCCGAGGGCGGCCACGCCTTCGGCGCCCCAGTCGAGCCGGACGTCGTACCCTGTCTGCTCCCAGATCCCCACCCCCGGAGCATGCCCGAAAGCGGCCGTGATGGCAGACTTCCAGCCGTGCGTGTCTACTTGGGATCCGACCATGCCGGCTTCGAGCTGAAGAACCACCTGGTGGCTCACTTGGAGAAGCAGGGCCACGAGGTCACCGACATCGGTCCGCGGGTCTACGACGCGGCCGACGACTACCCGGCGTTCTGCGTCGAGACGGCGTTGCGCGTGGTGGCCGACGAGGGCAGCCGCGGCATCGTCGTCGGCGGCTCCGGCAACGGCGAGCAGATCGCGGCGAACAAGGTCCCCGGCGCGCGGGCCGGCCTCGCGTGGAGCGTCGAGACGGCCCAGCTCTGCCGGGAGCACAACCACGCCCAGCTGATCGGCGTCGGCGCCCGGATGCACACCGCCGAGCAGGCCATCGAGATCGTCGAAGCCTTCCTGGCGACGGAGGTCTCGCCGGAGGAGCGGCACGCGCGCCGCGTGCAGCAGCTGCTGGACTACGAGCGCACCGGCACCCCGCCGGCCCTGCCGGGGGCCTGATGCCCGAGGGGCACACGCTCCACCGGCTCGCGCGGCTGCACAAGCGCCGGTACGCCGGCGCCCCGGTCGAGGTGAGCAGCCCGCAGGGCCGGTTCGCCACCGAGGCGTCCCGTTTGGACGGTCAGGTGTTCGTCGGCGCGCAGGCGTACGGCAAGCACCTCTTCCACGACTACGGTCCACCCGGGATCGTGCACATCCACCTGGGGCTCTACGGCACGTTCGGCGAGTCCCCGCTGCCCGCGCCGGAGCCTGTCGGGCAGGTCCGGCTGCGGCTGGCCGGGCAGACCCACTGGACGGACCTGCGCGGGCCGACCCGGTGCGAGCTGCTTTCCCCGGACCAGGTGGACGCGATCAAGGCGCGCCTCGGCCCGGACCCGTTGCGCCGCGACGCGAAACCCGAGCAGGCCTGGGCGCGCGTCTCGCGGTCGAAGACGTCGATCGCGGCGCTGCTGATGGACCAGGCGGTGCTGGCGGGCGTCGGGAACGTCTACCGCGCCGAGGTGCTGTTCCGCCACGGCGTCGCGCCGCTGACCCCGGGCCGTTCGGTGGACCGGACGTTGTGGGACGCGCTGTGGGCCGACCTGGTGGCGTTGATGCGCGACGGCGTCCGCGCCGGCCGGATCGACACGGTCCGTCCCGAGCACCTGCCGGAGGCGATGGGCCGCGCGGCCCGGGTGGACCGCCACGGCGGCGAGGTGTACGTCTACCGGCGGGCCGGCGAACCGTGCCTGGTGTGCGGGACGCCGGTGGCGAACTCGGACCTGGTGGGCCGCAACCTCTACTGGTGCCCCACCTGCCAGCCGGCCTGACCAGCGCCCCAATGTGGCCTTCGGTGCGTTCAACGCACCCAAGGCGGCCTTCGGTGCGTCAGACGCAACCAAGGCCGCCTTGGGACGCTAGAAGTCGAAGCCGCCGCCGTCGAAGCCACCACCGTCGAAGCCACCACCATCGAAGCCGCCGCCGCCCCAGTCGCCGCCGCCCATGTCGCCGCCACCGTCGCCGCCCATGTCGCCGCCGCCGTCACCACCGTCGCCGCCGCCCGCGTCACCGGACTCGAGCGCGTCCTGCTGGCCCGCGTCGTAGCCGGACTCCCACGCCCCGGCGCTGGCGATGCCGCCCATGCCGGAGAACATCGCGCTGAACAGGAACATCGACCCGAGGCCCCAGGCGCCGGCGACGAGCGCGGGCTTCCACCACGGCTCGCTGTACCAGCCCTGCGGCACCGGCCGCCCGGCCACGCGGCCGCCGGGGTAGTAGTACGGCGTGTCCTGGCCCGCGTCGGGCGAGGCCGCGTAGTGCTGGCCCTCGACGTCGACGTCGCGGCGCTCGGTGACCTTGCCGGCGCGCTCGCGCTCGGTCTCCTCCGGCAGCTGCGGGCCGGGGTCCATGCCCATCGCGACGCGCGCGGCGCGGACGTAGTAGAGGCCCTCGACGGCGGTGTCCTTGACCAGCCGGGCCTGTTCGATCGTGCGGGCCTGCTCCATCTGCGAGCCGGCCGCGTTGTAGCGCTCGGCGGCGTCCGCCATCGCCTGCATCGATGCGGTGTCGTTGCCGTTGAGGTTGAGGACCTGGCCGCCGAGCCGCTCGACGAGGCGCCGGGCGTCGGCCTTGGCGTCGTCGAGCTCCCGCTGCCGGGCCGCGGCGCGCTGCCGCGAGAAATAGAGGCCGCCACCGACGATCACGACGACGAGCACGATCAGGAAGATCGCGGTGCCCATGGACCACTCCCAGAAGCTCGGTGCCCGGTGACCGGAAGTCACCTTTGATCCGGACAACGCGGACGCTACGCGGAGGGTTCCCGGGACGTGATCCGGCACACCGCGCGGACTGGCCGAAGAAAATAGAACACGTTATAGTTCCGCGGTATGAAGTTCACCCTGTCGATCGCGATGAACCCGCTTGATCAGCTGGGCGAACTCGCCCAGGCCGCCGAGGAGGCGGGCTTCGCCTCCATCGCCCTGCCGGACTCGCTCTTCTACGCCGAGACGGTGTCCACAGACTATCCGTACACGCCCGACGGCAGCCGGTTCTGGACCGCCGACACCCCGTGGGTGGACCCGCTGGTCGCGACCGCGGCCATGGGCGCGGTCACCAGCCGCATCGAGTTCTACACGTCGGTGCTGAAGCTCGGCTCGCGCAACCCGGTGCTGCTGGCGCGCCAGGTCGGCTCGGCGTCGGTGCTCACCGGCGGCCGGTTCGGCCTCGGGCTCGGCGTCGGCTGGCTGCCGCAGGAGTTCGAGTACTGCGGCGTGCCGTTCGAGCGGCGCGGCAAGCGCGTCGACGAGGCCATCGACGTCCTCCGGCTGATCCTCGACGGCGGGATGGTCGAGTACCACGGCGAGTTCTACGACTTCGACAAGATCCAGATGAGCCCGGCGCCGCCGTCGCGGGTGCCGTTCTACATCGGCGGCCACACCGACGTCGCGCTGCGGCGCGCGGCCCGGGTCGCCGACGGCTGGTCGTCGGCGATGATGAAGCTCGAAGAGCTGCGCGAGACCATCGCCCGGCTGAAGGAGCTGCTGGCCGAACGCGGCCGCGCCGACGACCCGTTCGAGTACCAGGCGGTCTGCATCGACAAGTTCGGTCTCGACGGCTACCGCGAGCAGGCCGAGGCCGGCGTCACCGACATCATCACCATGCCGTGGGTGTTCGACGGCGTCGGGTTCGACGCGCCGGTCGGGCCGAAGCTCGAAGCGATCCACAAGTTCGGGGCCGAGATCATCGCGAAGTTCGAGGAGTGACTGCCATGGGCGTGCAGGTCAGCTGGGACACGTCGGCGGAACAGCCGCCGGCGCGGCGCGCGGCGTTCGCGTCGATGACCGCGGTCACGGCGGGGGACAAGGAGGCGTGGCTGGACCTGTTCGCGCCGGACGGGGTGGTGGAGGACCCGGTCGGGCCGTCGTTCTTCGACGAGGAGGGCAAGGGGCACCATGGCCGCGAGGGGATCAGCGCGTTCTGGGACAAGACGATCGGCAACGTGGAGCGCTTCGAGTTCACCATCCGCGATTCGCACGCGGCGGGCGACGAGTGTGCCAACGTCGGCACGATCACGACGTACCTGCCGGGCGGCTACCGCGTCGACACCGACGGCGTGTTCGTCTACCGCGTCGGCGAGGACGGGCTGATCACGTCGATGCGGGCGTTCTGGGAGACCGAACGCGCGATGGCGACGGCCCGGCAGGTGACGACGGAGGAGTAGTGCTTGCCGCCGGTGGTCCGGCAATGCGCTGACCACCGGCATTGCGGGCAGATCCGGCCGAGAACACTGTCGCCCGGCTTCGGCAAGTCGGGTCTGGGCGGCCGGCCGGAGCCGCCGCGACGTCATGAACGACCCTTTCCTGTCGCCGGACGTTATGAACGACCCTTTCATGACGTCCCGCCCGGCAAACGCGACTTTGCCGGGGCCCTGTCGCCCGACGCCGTGAACGATCGTGGTGGAGCGAGCCAGGGTGATGGAGAGCGTCCCGGCCAGCGGCAACCTAATTTCATATCTGATACATGATCTCTTGACGCTCGGTTAGGCAGGATCCTTTACTAACTGGGGTAGACCTCCGATGTCTCCACCAGGGAGCAAGCATGTCCTTCCTCCGGCGCACGGCGGCCGCGGCCGCCGCGTTCGCGCTCGCGGCCAGCGGCACCGTCCTGAGTCAGACTCCGGCTTCGGCCCTGGAGAACGGGCTCCTGCGCACGCCGCCGATGGGGTTCAACAACTGGAACTCCACGCAGTGTAAGGCCGACTTCAACGAAACAATGATCAGAGGTATCGCCGACCTCTTCGTCAGCAAGGGACTCAAAGACGTCGGCTACACCTACGTCAACATCGACGACTGCTGGGCGCTGCCTTCGCGGAACTCGGCGGGCAACTTGGTGCCGGATCCCGCGCGTTTCCCCGGTGGCATCAAAGCGCTCGCAGACTACGTGCATTCGAAGGGCCTGAAGTTCGGCATCTACACCAGCGCCGGCACGAAAACCTGCAACACCGCGGGCTTCCCCGGCGGCCTCGGCCACGAGCAGGCCGACGCGAACCTCTTCGCGAGCTGGGGCGTCGACTACCTGAAGTACGACAACTGCAACAACCAGGGCGTCGACGCGCAGCAGCGCTACAAGGCGATGCGGGACGCGCTCGCGAAGTCCGGCCGCCCGATCGCGTACTCGATCTGCGAGTGGGGCCAGAACAAGCCGTGGACCTGGGCCGCGCCGGTCGGGAACCTGTGGCGCACCACCGGCGACATCTCCGACAAGTGGTCGAGCATGATCGGCAAGGCGCAGGCCAACCGCGGCCTCGCGCAGTACGCCGGGCCCGGCCACTGGAACGACCCGGACATGCTGGAGGTCGGCAACGGCGGCATGACCGCCACCGAGTACCGCACGCACTTCAGCCTCTGGGCCATGATGGCGGCGCCGCTGCTCATCGGCAGCGACCTGCGGAAGGTGTCCGACGACAGCTTCTCCATCCTGAAGAACGCCGACGTGATCGCGCTCGATCAGGACCCGCTGGGCAAGCAGGCGACCGTGCTCGGTTCGACCGGCGGCCTGGTCGTCTACAGCAAGGTCCTGGCCAACGGTGATCGCGCGGTGGCGCTGTCCAACGAAACGGCGTCCACGGCGACGATCGGCACGACCGCGTCCGCGACCGGCATCGGCGGCGCGCCGTCGTACACGCTGAAAGATCTGTGGAGCAAGGCGGTCCGGAGCACTTCGGGGACGATCAGCGCGTCGGTGCCCTCGCACGCGACGGTGCTGTACCGCCTGTCTTCCGGGGCCTCTCGTCATGAAGCCGAGTCGGCTTCGCTGTCGGCGGGCGGCACGATCGACTCGAACCACGCGGGCTTCTCGGGGACCGGCTTCGCGAACGGCGCCAACGCGGCCGGCAGCTACGTCGAGTGGCAGGTGAACGGGCCGGCGTCGGCGCTGACGTTCGGCTACGCGAACGGCACGGCGGCGGCGCGTCCGGTGGACATCGCGGTCGACGGCACGGTGATGGCCACGGGCGTGCCGTTCCCGGCGACCGGCGCCTGGACGACGTGGAGCACGGTGTCGCGGCCGGTGGCTCTGACCGCGGGCCCGCACACGGTTCGCCTGACCGCGACGACCGTCGACGGCCCAGCGAATCTGGACTATCTGGACGTTTCGCCCTAGTCTTCTCGTATGGCATGCAGGCGTTGAAGATCCTCTCCGGGGCCCTGGCTCGCGAGGGCGGCTCGCCCGAGGAGCGGGCGGAAGCGGAGGCCTACCTCGCCGAACTGCGGGAACGCTTGTCGTAGGCCTGCCGGGCTTCGTCGACCTTGGCGAGGTTGCCCGACCAGTCGGCGAGCGTGGCGAACATCGGGCCGAGGCTGCGGCCCAGCTCGCTGATCTCGTACTCCACCCGCGGCGGGACTTCGGCGTGGTAGGTCCTGGTGATCAGGCCGTCGCGTTCCAGCTGCCGCAGCCGCTGCGTGAGCACCTTCGGGGTGATGGTGCTGATGCGGCGCTGCAGTTCGACGAACCGCTGGCGGCCGTATTCGTTGAGCGCCCACAGGATCGGCGTCGTCCAGCGGCTGAAGACGATGTCGACGACGGGGGCGATCGGGCAGGCGAGTTCGGGTGTGGTCTCGGTCACTTTCGGCGCCTCCCTCCATTACTTTCCTCTAGGTACCTACTATACATCTGAATGTAGCGTCGCTCGCATGATCGTAGTGACTGGAGCGACGGGAAACGTCGGACGACCGTTGGTAGAGGCTTTGACGGCGGCGGGTGAAGAAGTGCGGGCCGTGTCCCGCCGGGGCCCGGCGCCGGGTGACTTGTCGGACGCGGCGTCCTTGCGTCCGGCGTTCGAGGGCGCGTCGGCGGTGTTTCTGTTGCTGCCGCCGGACTTCCGGGGTCCGTTGGAACCGGTGCTGGCGCAGGCCGCCGGGGCACGGGTCGTGTTGTTGTCGTCGCAGGGGGTCGGAACCGGCCGTCATCCGGCCGTCTTCGAAGAAGCCGTGCGCGGCTCGGGTCTGGAGTGGACGGTGCTGCGCCCGGGCGGTTTCGCGTCCAACGCCTTCCAGTGGGCGGAAAGCGTGCGTTCTACGCGGACGCTGGCCGCGCCGTTCGGCGAGGTGGCACTGCCGGTGATCGACCCGGCGGACATCGCCGCGGTAGCAGCGGCTGCTCTCGTGGACTCCTCGCACGCGGGCCGGACGTACGAGCTGACCGGACCTGCCTTGATTTCTCCTCGCGACCAAGCGGCGGCGATCGGAGAGGCATTGGGGGAGCCGGTGCGGTTCGTCCCGCAGACGCGGGAGGAAGCTTTCTCCGCCATGACGGGCTTCATGCCCCCCGGGGTGGCGAATGCGACCTTGGACATCCTGGGCTCGCCGTCGCCGGCGGAGCAGCGGGTGAGCCAGGACGCGTCACGGGTATTGGGCCGACCACCGGTTTTCTTCGCTGACTGGGCAGCGCGGAACTCGGTGGCGTTCAAGTGAAGACTTTGTCCTATGTGGAGTCCGGAACCGGCGTGCCGGTGGTGTTCCTGCACGGCAACCCGACGTCGTCGTACCTTTGGCGCAACGTGCTGCCATCGGTGCCGGCCGCCGGCTGGCCCCGGACCTGGACGACGTCGTCCTGGTAGGTCACGACTGGGGAGGAGCGCTGGCGGCGGACTGGGCGTCGCGGCACCCTTCGCGAGTCCAGAGGCTGGCGTTCACGGAGGCGGTCCTGAAGCCGATGACGTGGCTGGCGCAGGTACCGGCGGCTTCGTCGTAGCCGGCCGACGTCGACCTGGACACCATGCCTCCGACCAGCGCGTTCAAGGTTCCGTCCAGTTTTCTCAACGAGCCGTGGAACACCATCGGTCGACATCAGCACACCGAATGGAAGGGGACATCATGCGCAGACATGGGGTTGTCGCGGTATTCGCGGTACTGCTCGCCGTGGTTTTCGGCGGGCAACCGGCATCAGCGAGCGCGGAGTCGCACGGGGACTACTGCGTCCAGGCATTGGAGGGCGGCCCGGCGACGTGCTTCGCGTCCGAGCAGGCGCTGGAGTCCTACCAGACGGCCGCGGCCGTCGCCCCGCTGCTCACCGTGTTCGACGACGTCAACTACACGGGCGGGTACAAGAACTACTACAGCGCCTACGGCCGGGACTACTGCGACGACAACCTCACACCCAATGAGGCTTCCTCCGGCGACCTGACCAAGGACTTCTTCTCCACCGGCGCCAAGGTGGACGGCGACATCACCTCGTTCGTCATCAGGGCGTACTCCTACTGCGTGGTCACGGTCTTCGACCAGCCCGGATTCCACGGCAACCACGCCACCAAGGCGAGCAACTGTCCCGACATGAGGACCTGCTTCGCCGGCGGAAGCTGGAACACCAAGGTGCATTCGCTCGCCATCACATAACCAAGCAAGCGCAACAGGCGAGCACCAAACCGGCGGCAGGGCAGAGGAACGGAAGACCCCAAAACCGGCGGCAGAAGGCACCGTGGGGGTCCGGGGGCTCGGCCCCCGGGTAACACAACGAGAGGTGAGAGGCGTACGCGAAGCGTAGCCTCGACCGTCTCGTCGGGATGACAGGATTTGAACCTGCGACCCTCCGCTCCCAAAGCGGATGCGCTACCAAGCTGCGCCACATCCCGTGACACCCCCAGGGGGGTGTGAGGTCAGCCTAGCGGGTCACGCTAAGCTGGCCTCGCACCCGGGTACCTCGGGGGCACGCGGGTGTAGCTCAATGGTAGAGCCCTAGTCTTCCAAACTAGCTACGCGGGTTCGATTCCCGTCACCCGCTCCGAATGATGCGGCGTCCGCTTCCAGGGATGCCGCGATCACGTCCAGCAGCTTGTCCGTGTCCACCGGCTTCGTGATGTAGTCGTCGGCGCCGCTGGCCAGGGTCCTGGCGCGGTCCTCCGCCGTCGCCTTGGCCGTCACCGCGATCACCGGCAGGTCCGCGTTGGCCGCCTCCGCCCGGATCGCCGCGATCGTCGCGTTGCCGTCCAGCTCCGGCATCATCACGTCCATCAGCACCAGCGCTGTGTCCTCGTGGCGCTCCAGGGCCCGGATCCCGTCCACGCCCGTCTCCGCGTAGACCACATCCAGGCCGGCCTGCTCCAGGACCGCGGCCAGAGCGAACACGTTCCGCAAGTCGTCGTCGACGATCAGGACCTTCTCGCCGTGGAAGCGCTTCGGGGTGATGTCCGGGGCCGCCACCAGGACCGTGCTCGGGACCGCCGGCAGGCGGGGTGAGGACAGCGCCGTCACCGCCGGGTCGACCAGGTTGGCCGCCGCCACCGGGAGGTACAGCGTGAAGGTCGAACCGGCACCCGGTTCGCTGATCACGCGCAGCTCGCCGCCCAGCAGCTCCGTCAGCTGCTGGCTGATGTTCAGCCCGAGGCCCGTTCCGCCGTACTTGCGGCTCGTCGTGCCGTCTGCCTGGCGGAACGCCTCGAAGATCACCGCCAGCTTCTCCTCCGGGATCCCTATCCCCGTGTCCTCGACGGCGAACGCGATGATGCCCGGCGCGTTCCGGAGCGCCTCCTGCTCCACCTCCGCCGGGTCCGCCGCCCGGATGTGGAGGCGGACGCCGCCCTCGTCGGTGAACTTCGCCGCGTTCGACAGCAGGTTCCGGAGGATCTGCTGGAGCCGGTGCTCGTCGGTGTGGACGCTGCCCGGGACCGGCGGGTCGATGTGGACCGCGAACTCCAGGCCCTTGTCCGCCGTCAGCGGCCGGCACAGGGACTCGACGTAGTCCACCAGCTCCGGCAGCGTGATGTCGGTCATCTGCATGTCGAGCCGGCCCGCTTCGACCTTGGCCAGATCCAATATGTCGTTGATCAGCTGTTGCAGGTCGGAGCCCGCCGCGTAGATCGTCCTGGCGAACTGGATCTGCTTCTCCGTCAGGTTGCCCTCGGGGTTCTCCGACAGCAGCTTCGCCAGGATCAACGCGCTGTTCAACGGCGTCCGCAGCTCGTGCGACATGTTCGCCATGAACTCGGTCTTGTACTGCGACGCCACCGTCAGCTGCCCGGCGCGCTCCTCCAGCTCCTGGCGCGCCTGCTCGATCTCGCTGTTCTTGACCTCGATGTCGCGGTTCTGCTGGGCCAGCAGCGCCGCCTTCTCGGCCAGCTCGGTGTTGGACCGCCGCAGCTCGCCCTGCTGGGCCTGCAGCTGCTCCGACCGCGCCCGCAGCTCCTGGGCCAGCCGCTGCGACTCGGTGAGCAGCGCTTCAGTCCGCGAGTTCGACAGGATCGTGTTGACGTTGACGCCGATCGTGTGCCGCAGCTGCTCCAGCAGGTCCTGGTGGACCGTGCTGAACTCGTTGACCGAGGCCAGCTCCAGCACCCCGAGCACCTCGCCCTGGAACAGCACCGGCAGCACGATCAGGTTGACCGGCGACGCCGAGCCGAGCCCGGACGACACCAGCGCGTACTCCGGCGGCGCGTCCTGGACGAGGATCGTGCGGTGGTCGATGGCGGCCTGCCCGATCAGCGACTCGCCGATCGCGAACCGCAGGCCGGCGCGCGACTGGGCGAGGCCGTAAGCGGCGATGCACTCCAGCACCGTGCCGTCGCGGTCGTCGTCGCGGGCCAGGAAGAACGCGCCCTGCTGCGCCCGCACCAGCGGGGCCAGCTCGGAGAGGATCAGCGCCGCGACCGACGCCAGGTCGCGGTGCCCCTGCATCCGGCCCGACAGCTGCGCGAGGTTCGTCTTCAGCCAGTCCTGCTCGCGGTTGGTCCTCGTCGTCTCCTTGAGGTTCGCGATCATCTGGTTGATGTTGTCCTTGAGGTCCGCGACCTCGCCGGACGCGTCGACCGCGATGTGCCGGGTCAGGTCGCCCGCGGTCACCGCCGTCGCCACCTGGGCGATCGCGCGGACCTGCGTGGTCAGGTTCCCGGCCAGCTGGTTCACGCTCTCGGTGAGCCGCTGCCAGGTACCGGACACGCCGTCGACCTCGGCCTGGCCGCCCAGCTTGCCTTCGGTGCCGACCTCGCGCGCCACGCGCGTGACCTCGGAGGCGAACGCCGAGAGCTGGTCGACCATCGTGTTCATCGTGGTCTTGAGTTCCAGGATCTCGCCGCGAGCGTCGACGTCGATCTTCTTCGTCAGGTCGCCCTTCGCGACCGCGGTGGTCACCTGGGAGATGTTGCGCACCTGGCTGGTCAGGTTGTGCGCCATGAAGTTGACGTTCTCGGTCAGGTCCTTCCAGGTCCCGGCCACGCCGGGCACGCGCGCCTGGCCGCCGAGGATGCCTTCGGTGCCGACCTCGCGGGAGACGCGGGTGACCTCGTCGGCGAACGCGCGCAGGGTCTCGACCATGCCGTTGAGCGTCTCGGCCAGCGCCGCGACCTCGCCCTGGGCGTCGATGGAGATCTTCTTCGACAGGTCGCCGTTGGCCACGCCGGCCGCCACGGTGGCGATGCTGCGCACCTGGTCGGTCAGGTTGGTGGCCATGACGTTGACGTTGTCGGTCAGGTCCTTCCACGTGCCCGCGACGCCGCGGACGGTGGCCTGGCCGCCGAGCTTGCCCTCGGTGCCGACTTCGCGCGCCACCCGGGTGACTTCGTCCGCGAACGCGGACAGCTGGTCCACCATCGTGTTCAGCGTCGTCTTGAGTTCGAGGATCTCGCCCCGCGCGTCGACCGAGATCTTCTGGGTCAGGTCGCCCTTCGCGACCGCCGAGGTCACCGTGGCGATGTTCCGGACCTGGTCGGTCAGGTTGTTCGCCATGAAGTTGACGTTGTCGGTGAGGTCCTTCCAGGTCCCGGCGACGCCGGGCACGGTGGCCTGGCCGCCGAGCTTGCCTTCGGTACCGACCTCGCGGGCGACGCGGGTGACTTCGTCCGCGAACGCCGAGAGCTGGTCGACCATCGTGTTGAGCGTCGTCTTGAGTTCGAGGATCTCGCCCCGGGCGTCCACCGCGATCTTCTGGGTCAGGTCGCCGCGCGCGACGGCCGTGGCGACCTGGGCGATGTTGCGGACCTGGGTGGTCAGGTTGTTCGCCATGAAGTTCACCGACCCGGTGAGGTCGCGCCAGGTGCCGGCGACGCCCGGGACCTGCGCCTGCCCGCCCAGCTGACCCTCGGTGCCGACCTCGCGGGCGACGCGGGTGACTTCGTCGGCGAAGGCGGACAGCTGGTCCACCATCGTGTTCATGGTCGTCTTGAGCTCGAGGATCTCGCCCCGGGCGTCGACGGTGATCTTCTGGGTCAGGTCGCCCTTCGCCACGGCCGTGGTCACGTGGGAGATGTTGCGGACCTGGTCGGTGAGGTTGTCGGCCATGCCGTTGACCGAGTCGGTGAGGCTGCGCCACGTCCCGGCCGCGCCGGCCACCTCGGCCTGGCCGCCGAGCTTGCCCTCGCTGCCGACCTCCCGCGCCACGCGGGTGACCTCGCCGGCGAACGCCGAGAGCTGGTCGACCATCGTGTTGAGCGTGTTCTTCAGCTGCAGGATCTCGCCGCGGGCGTCGACGTCGATCTTCTTCGTCAGGTCGCCGTTGGCCACCGCGGTCGCCACCAGCGAGATCCCGCGGACCTGGTCGGTGAGGTTGTCCGCCATCTGGTTGACGGAGTCGGTGAGGTCGCGCCACGTCCCGGCGACGCCGGCCACCTGGGCCTGGCCGCCGAGCTTGCCGTCGCTGCCGACCTCGCGGGAGACGCGGGTGACCTCGTCGGCGAACGACGAGAGCTGGTCGACCATGGTGTTGATGGTGTTCTTGAGCTCGAGGATCTCGCCGCGGGCGTCGACGTTGATCTTCTGGGTCAGGTCGCCGCGCGCGACGGCCGTGGTGACCTGGGCGATGTTGCGGACTTGCTCGGTGAGGTTGTCGGCCATGAAGTTGACGGAGTCGGTCACGTCGCGCCAGGTGCCGGACACGCCCGGGACGACCGCCTGGCCGCCGAGACGTCCCTCACCCGCGATCTCGCCCGAGAGCCTCGTCACCTCGGCGGCGAAGCGGGACAGCTGCGCGATGAGGCCGTTGACCGTCTTGGCCAGCGTCGCGTACGCGCCCTGCAGCGGCCGGCCGGCCAGGGTCAAGGTCATCGGCTGGGAGAGGTCGCCCTCGGCGACCGCGCCGAGCACCCGGTCCAGCTCGATCGTCGGCCGCGTGAGGTCCTCGACCAGGCCGTTGACGCTGTCGACGGCGGTGCTCCAGCCGCCGGGCCCGACTTCGGCCTCCAGCCGCTCGCTCAGCCTGCCGTCCTGGCCGACGGCCGCGCGTACCCGCAGCAGCTCGCTGACCAGTCGCTGGTTGCGTTCGGCGATGTCGTTGAACGCGACCGCGAGCTGCGCCGAGATGCCGTCGCCGTGCGGTACGAGCCGCCGGCGGAAGTTGCCGTCCCCGAGATCCCGCACCGCCACGAGCAGCCGCTCCAGCGCCGCCGCCTCGCTCTGGGATTCCGTTGTCATGTGTGCCGACCTCTCCACCACGCATGCGCCAGCCATGGTCCTCGACCCAGCGTGTCATGATTCGCCCTACACTTCGAGCCAGTCCGCCCGCTCACGCGGTAACCGTGCGATAGCAGTCCGGAGGCAGGAGGTCCGTGCATGGTGTCACGTCCGGCTCCGGCCTCGACGGCCCTGCCGCCGATGACCGCTGAGGACGCGCCGCCGGGCTTCGACGCCTTCGGACGGGCCGTCCTCGAAGACGTGCGCGACGCGGTGTTCCTCCAGGACGCCGACGGGGTGCTGCGCTGGGCGAACCCGGCCGCGCGGACGCTGACCGGCGGCGCCGAGCCGCGGCTGCACGCGATCGCCGAGACTGCGACATCCGGGGCTTCGCCCCAAGCCGGGGGCTCCGCCACCCGGACCCCCGGAAAAACTCTGGTCGGGCACGTCGAAGTGGCGGGTAATCGTCGTCCGGCCCGGGTCCGAGCCCTGCCCGGCGGCTGGCACGCCTGGACGGTGCCCGCGGAAGACGTCCCGCAGCGGCACGTCGGCGACTTCCTCGCCGAAGCCGGGCCGCGGCTGGCCGCCGCGCGCGGGCGGCACGGCACCGCGCGGGTGATCGCCGAGCTGGCCTCCTCCGCGCTGGCCGAGACCGTCTTCGTCCTGCTGCCCACCACCCGCGGCCGGTGGGAGTGGTGGAGCTGCGAGCGTCCGTCGGCGCACGGCCACGGCCGGATCCGCCGCGTCCCGGCGCAGGTCGCGCCGGTGCTGGCGGCGACGTTCGCGGCCACCGGCAAGCCGCGGCCGGCCCCGGTGCCCGCGCCCGAGGTCGCCACCCTCCCGTCGATCGTCGCCGACCGGTTCGCCGGGCACGCCGAGGTGGCGGTGGTGTCGCTGGGCCCGAACAGCGGCGCCGGCGTCACCGGCGTCCTGCTCCTGGGCCGCAAGGCGGACCCGGAGTTCGGCGCCGAGCAGGTCCGCGCGGTCGTCGAGTTCGCCAAGGCGGCCGGGACGGCGCTGGCCAACGCGCAGCGCTACGCCCGCCAGGAAGAGGCCACGCGCGGCCTGGAGACCACGCTGCGCCCGGTCGACCCGCCCGAGCTGGACGGCGCCCGGTTCGAGACCTGGTACGAGCCGGCCGCCGGGGTCCTCGCGGTCGGCGGCGACTTCTTCGACGTCCTCGCCCACGACGACGGCAGCGCGTTCCTGGTGCTCGGCGACATCTGCGGCAAGGGCGCCGAGGCCGCGGCGCTGACCGGGCGGGTCCGGCACGCGTTGACCGCGCTCGCCATGGTCGAGCGCGACGGCCGGACGCTGCTGCGGCTGCTCAACGAGCTGCTCATCGCCGGCGGCAGCAGCCGGTTCGCCACGCTGGTGCTCGGCACGGCCCGGCCGTCGGACGGCGGCGTCGGCCTGACGCTGGCCTCCGGCGGGCACCCGGCACCGCTGATCGTCCGCCGGGGTGGCGTGGTCGAGGAGGTCACCGTTCCGGGGACGCTGGTCGGGATCTCGCCGCAGGCCCGGTTCGCCGAGGCGGAGGTGCGGCTGGAGCGCGGCGACGTCTGCCTGCTCTACACCGACGGCATCACCGAGGCCCGCAACCGGCACGACCAGACGGAGCTGTTCGGCGACGACCGGCTGCGCGCGGTGCTGGCGACCGCGGCGGGCCAGCCCGCCCGCGAGGTCGTGCGGCGGCTGCGGCAGGCCGTGCGCGACTGGCTCGGCAGCTCCGCCCACGACGACATCGCCGTACTGGCCATCGAGTGCTCGGACTGATTGTCTGTCCTGTGTGGACCGCGTTTGGCCAGTTCAGCAGCGGGTAATTCCTTCGTGCATTGATCCCGACGGAGGAATCCCATGGCGAACGCACTGCAAGGCCGCCGCGTCGCGATCCTGGCCGCGGACGGCGTCGAACAGGTCGAGCTGGAGAAGCCGCGCCAGGCCGTCCTCGACGAGGGCGCGACGGTGGAGCTGGTGTCCCTGGACACCGGCGAGATCCAGGCGATGAACGGCGACATCGACAAGGGCGACCGGTTCGCGGTCGACCGCAAGGTGGCCGACGTCGAGGTCGGCGACTTCGACGCGCTGCTGCTGCCGGGCGGCACGATGAACCCCGACAACCTGCGGACGAACGGCGAAGCGGTCAAGTTCGTCGGCGATTTCGTCCGCGCCGGCAAGCCGGTCGGGGTGATCTGCCACGGTCCGTGGACGCTCGTCGAAGCGGATGTCGTACGTGGCCGCACGCTGACTTCGTACCCGAGCATCCGGACCGACCTGCGTAACGCCGGCGCCACCGTCGTCGACGAAGAAGTAGTAGTCGACAACGGCTTGGTCTCGAGCCGCAATCCGGACGACCTGCCGGCGTTCTGCCGGGCGGTCGTGCGGGAGTTCGCGGGCTGAAGTCCTTTGTGGACGTTCACCCGGCCGTGTCCTTAAGTCCCGCTTAAATCTGTTGGCTTTCGGCGCCCCGGCGGAGGACGCTGAGGGTGTGACCAGGATCGCCCGTGGAGAGGAGGTGGACGCAATGACAGTGCAGGCACGCCGCTACGGCCGCTGGTGCCGGGAGCACTTCGACGTGGTCGCCGCCCAGGGCGTTCCCGCTCCCCGGCCGGCCGACGCCGCCGAAGTCCCGGCGCAGCCGGCGCCGGAGCCCGTCAAACCGGTCGCCGAACAGCCGCAGAGCTGACCCAGCGCACGGAGAAGCCGCCCCGGTCGTGACCGGGGCGGCTTCTCCGGTGTATCAGCCGTAGTAGCTGCGGCGGCGGTACCAGACCCGCCTCGGGCCGGGCGCGCCGATGCGCGTGATGACATCGGTCAGCACGGCGCCGATGACCAGCCAGATGACCGCGGCCAGGCCGTCGTTGCAGAACACCCGGAACTTCTCGGAGTCCGGGGTGAAGAGGTTGCGCAGGCCGAGGGAGACGCCGGACGACCACTCGGAGATGAGGTGCGCGAAGCCGTTCGCCGCGTTCGCCTCACCGAACACCAGCAGGATGTGCGCGGCGAGCACCAGGGCGAAGACCCCGCACACGAGGTGGATGAGGGCGTTGACCGTGCGCACGATCCGGATGCGCGGGTGGGTGCGCTCCACGACTTCTTCGGCCGGGGCCGGTTCGTACGGCGGTTCGTAGGGCTCCGGGGGCGGGGGATACGGCATCGACGTCGCCGTCCTTTCGACTGTCCGATGTGGACGTATCTGGGCGTGCGGGACCAGCACCGGGGAATACCCGCGACCCGGGTGGGTGAACCGCGAGTTCCTCAAACTTCCCTCATAATGGGCGTGATAGGGTAATTTGCGGAACGCGAGGAGGGTTATGGCGCGGGAAGTCTTCTCCGTCGAACAGGTCGCCGCGAAGCTCGGGCTGCACGTCCGGACGGTCCGGAACTACGTGCGGGACGGGCGGCTGAAGGCGGTCCGGATCGGCAAGCAGTACCGGATCGCCGCCGACGATCTCGAGGCATTCACCGGCCTGTCGGTGACGGAACCCCGGCCGGACCGGCCTGTGGCCGAACTTTCGGGCGTCGCCGAGATCGGCGGGGTCGACCGGGCGACGGCCGACCGGATCGCCACCGTGGTCGTCGCCTCGGTGAACGGGCCGCGGGACGGGGGCGAGCGGCCCCTGCGCGTCGAGACCATCTACGACGAGGAGCGCGCCACCGTGAAGATCATCGTGCTCGGCGACCTCGCCGCCGGTGCGGATCTGCTGCGCTTCGTGGCCTCGTTCACCGAGGGCCTGACGTGAGCACCGGCTACCGCTCGGCCGGCCGCCGCTCGGGTCACCGGCCTGATCGCCCAGGTCGACTTCCGGCTGGTGCTGTTCGCGTCGTCCACTGAGCCGTGCGGTGCGAACCTCGCGCGGCCGGGCAACCCCGGCCCGCGCGGCACGTCCGTGTGATCATGAGAATCCCGGCGCTGCTCGCGTCCGTCCTCACCCTCCTGGCCGTGTCCGGCTCGCCCGCGACGGCGGAAACCGTGGTCCCGAAGGGGTTCCAGCCCGCTTCGACGAGCTGGACCGGGCCGGACACCGGATACGTCCTGGGGTACTCGCCGTGCGCGAAGTCGTGGTGCCCGGCGCTGCTCGGCACGTCCGACGGCGGGACGCACTGGCGGCGCCTCGGCGCGCCGCCGATGTCGTTGCCGGACAACCACAACCACGTCGCGCTGACGTTCGTCGACGACCGCGTCGCCTACGTCAGCGACGGCGTCCACGTGCGCACGACGCGCGATGGCGGCGCGAGCTGGCACCCGCTTGGCCTGGCCGGCGCGCGGGAGCCGTACTACCTCTCGAAGATCACCGAAACCGCCGGCCGGGTCTTCGCCGTCCTCACCAGCTTCGGCGAGGGGCACGGCTCGACGCGGCTGTACTCGGGCGCCGCCGGCTCGGCGGTGCTGGTCCCGGCGCCCGGCTTCGCGGCCGGTGGCGGGATCACCTACGGCGACCTGGCCGTCGGCGGCGGCCTGCAGGTCGCGCTCGGCGCGGACTACGGCACGGAGAAGTACTGGACCTCGCGCGACGGCGTCCGCTTCACGCCGGCCGAACCGCCGTGCCCGGCCGGGTCGGTCGCCTCGCTCGCCGGGGTGCGCGACCGGCAGGTCGTGGCGTTGTGCGGCAGCAGCCCGGGCTCGCCGCAGCCCGGTTCGACCGAACGGCAGCTGCGGCACGCGCCGAAGCTCGGGGGGACGTTCAGCGGTGCGGACGCGGCGCCGTTCGCCGGGATCACGCAGGGCTTCGCCGCCGCGTCGCCGTCGTCCGCGACGGTCGCGGCGGAGGGCGGCGGCACCGGGTTCCTGCACAGCACGGCCGACGGCGGCCGCACCTGGACGACGAGCGTGCTGTCCGACCGCGGGCTCAGCCTCACCGATCTGGACTTCCCGGGCCGCGGCATCGGGGTGGTCGTCGACGGCCAGCCGGACGCCGACGGCGGCTCCGCGGTGTATCGGACCACGGACGGCGGGCACATCTGGCGCGAATGGACGATCGGGTAGTTGTCCCTGGCAGGCAAGGCCCTTCGGCCCGGTTCACTTGGTGAACGGCATGTCGTAGTCTGAGCACTGTCCGTTGCCGGACACAGGTGGCCGGGCCCGGGCAGGGGCCGGCGCCACAGACGAGGGAGAACAGTCGATGACGCCTGGCGACCTGCGGTCCGGAACCGAGGGCGGCTCCGCTTCCCTCGATTTCTCCAAGGCGAGCCTGGCCCGGCTGTCGGACGCACTGCTGGGCGGCCACGACCACTACGAGGTCGACCGCGAAGCGATGCGGCGCCTGCTGGCGATCGCACCCGGCGCGCGCACGATGGCGAAGGAGCACCGCGACTGGCTGGTGCGCGCGGTCCGGTTCCTCGCCGGGAAGCGCGGCATCGACCAGTTCCTGGACCTGGGCTCGGGCATGCCGACGGCGGAGAACACCCACCAGGTGGCCCAGCGGTACAACCCGGACGCGCAGGTCGTGTACGTCGACAACGACCCGGTCGTGCAGGTGCACGGCCGGGCGCTGCTCGAAGAGAACTACCTGACCCACGTGACGGGCGCCGACCTGACCCGCCCGGCCGAGACGCTGGCCGACGACGTCGTCAAGGACTACCTCGACTTCACCCGGCCGGTGGCGCTGATCCTGACGTCGATCGTCCACCACATCGACGACTACGAGCGCGCGAAGTCGATCGTCGCCGAGTACGTGGCGGCGCTCGCGCCCGGCTCGTACCTGCTGCTCACGCACAACTTCGACCCGGAAGAGGACTCGCCCCGCCAGGAGCTGGCGCGGCTGCTCGAGACGAGCTTCCAGGGCACCGGGCTGGGCAGCGTGCACCGCACCCGGGAGCAGATCACGTCGTTCTTCGACGGCACGGAGCTGCTCCGGCCGGGGCTGGTCTACCTGCACGAATGGTGGCCGGACGGCCCCCGGATCCACCCGCTGAGCGAGCTGAACTTCCTCACCCTGGGCGGAGTCGCCCGCAAGCAGTGAGGGCTGCCGCGGCTCGTCGTGAGTGGTTAGGGCGGTTCTAACCGCCCTAACCACTCACGACGGGGTCAGGCGGCGTTGAAGGTGTCCGGGTCCGGGCCGGTGCGCTCGCCGCGGTCCAGCGGCGTCAGCGACTCCAGTTCCTCCTCCGCGAGGGTGAACCCGAACAGGTCGAAGTTCTCCTCGATCCGCGACGGCGTCACGGACTTCGGGATCACCACGTTGCCCAGCTGCAGGTGCCAGCGCAGCACGATCTGCGCCGGCGTGCGGCCGTGCTTCACCGCCAGCTCCGCGATGATCGGGTCGCCCAGCAGCGAGCCGCCCTTGGCCAGCGGGCTCCACGCCTCGGTCGCGATCCCGTGCTTCGCGTCGAACTCGCGGAGCTCCTGCTGCTGCAGGTAGGGGTGGAGCTCGACCTGGTTGACCGCCGGGGCGACGTCAGCGGCGTCGAGCAGGCGCTCGAGGTGCGCGGGCTGGAAGTTGGACACGCCGATCGCGCGGACCCGGCCGTCGGCGTGCAGCTTCTCGAACGCCTTCCACGTGTCGAGGTACTTGTCGCGCTCGGGCGTGGGCCAGTGGATCAGGTACAGGTCGAGCTGCTCCAGGCCGAGCTTCTCCATGCTCGAGTCGAACGCCCTGAGCGTCGAGTCGTAGCCCTGGGCGGAGTTCCACAGCTTCGTGGTGACGAAGAGCTCGTCGCGGGCGATGCCGGACTCGGCGATGGCCTGGCCGACGCCCTTTTCGTTGCCGTAGACGGTGGCGGTGTCGATGCTGCGGTAGCCCGCTTCGAGCGCGGCCTTCACGGCGGTGGCGGTCTCGTTGTCCGGGACCTGGAACACGCCGTAGCCCAGTTGGGGCATCCGCACGCCGTTGTTGAGTTCGATCACGGGCACGCTGGTCACAAGGGTTCCTTTCGGTGGGTGGTTCATCGGGCGGGTACCCGTTCCGCGGCTGCGAAACGAGCCGGGGCCTTGCGGTCGAGCAGGCCGGAGACGAGCGCCACGGCGAGGCCCGCCGCGGCGAGCACGGCGCCGATCCAGTTGGGGGCGGTGTAGCCGAGGCCGGCTTCGATGGCCTGGCCACCCAGCCACGCGCCGCCGGCGTTGCCGAGGTTGAACGCGGCGATGTTCGCCGCCGAGGCCAGCGCCGGGGCGCCCTCGGCCTTGGCCATCACGCGGGCCTGCAGCGGCGGGACCACCTTCTTGTGGGGGCTCCGGGTGGCGGAGCCCCCGGCCCGGGACGAAGGCCCGGAAAGACTCGCGCGAACCCGGCCGCGCCGAACAACGCGATCGTGATCGCGGCCGGCACCTTCGCGTGCGCGGTGAAGCCGAACGCCACCAGCACGATCGCCAGCGCGGCGAGGATGACGTACAGGCTGGGCATCAGCTTGCGGTCCGCGGCCTTGCCGCCGAGCAGGTTGCCGGCGAGCAGCCCGGCGCCGAAGAGCACGAGCAGCCAGGTGACGGCACCGCTGGAGAAGCCGGCGACCTCGGTCATCATCGGCGCGATGTAGGTGAACGACGCGAAGACGCCGGCGAAACCGAGCGCCGTCATGGCCAGCGCGAGCCAGACCTGCGGACGGCGGAACACGGCCAGTTCGCCGCGCAGGCCGACGTCGTCCCTCTTCGGCTGGTGCGGCACGAGCGCGAGAATGCCGATCGCGCCGGCGACGCCCAGCACGCTGACCACCCAGAACGTCGAGCGCCAGCCGAAGGCCTGGCCGAGCGCGGTGCCGGCCGGCACGCCGAGCACGTTGGCCACGGTCAGCCCGGTGAACATCAGCGCGATCGCACTGGCCTGGTTGGCCGGGGCGACCAGCGAGGCGGCGACGACCGAGCCGACGCCGAAGAACGCGCCGTGCGACAGGGCCGCGACGACCCGGCCGGTCATCAGCAGGCCGTAGCTCGGGGCCAGCGCCGAAAGGACGTTGCCGGCGATGAACAGGCCCATCAGGGCGACCAGCACGGTCTTGCGTGGGACCCGCGAAGCGAGCGCGGTGAGCACGGGGGCACCGACGACGACGCCGAGCGCGTAGCCGGAGATGAGCAGGCCTGCGGACGGGATCGAGACGCCGAAATCGGCCGCGACGTCGGGCAGCAGGCCCATGATCACGAACTCGGTGGTGCCGATCCCGAAAGCGCTGATCGCGAGGGCGAGCAGAGCGGCGGGCATGGACTTCCTTCTTCCGGAGGTAGAGTGGTTATGAGCGTGAGCAACTACGAGCGTCCGAGATAGTTGCACACGCCGTATATTGCACAGGCTTGATGATGCGGCGTGCAAGGGAGTACGCGCAAGCCGGGGAGAGGTGAACCGTGTCACTGGACGACGACGCCGTCGAAGCCCGCGCTCAGGGCTGGCGCACGCTGGCCGCGCTGCACGCGCGGATCGAGGACAGGCTGCAGCGCGCGCTCGAGCGCGACCACGAGCTGTCGGTGAGCGAGTACAGCGTGCTCGACGCGCTGGGCCGCCAGGACGGCTTCCACCTCCGGATGAACCAGCTCGCGAACGCCGTGGTGCTCAGCCAGTCGGCGACCACCCGGCTGGTCACGCGGCTGGAGAGCCGCGGGCTGCTGGCCCGCTACCTCTGCGCCGACGACCGCCGCGGCATCTACACGGAGGTGACGCCGGCGGGCCGGGCCCTGCTGACGGAGGCTCGCCCGACCCACGACACGGCGTTGGCCGAGGCGCTCGCCGAAGCGGGAGCGCTGCCGGAGCTGGCGCCGCTGGTCGCCGCGCTCGGCACGCTCACCTTCACCCGCTGACCGACCCAGCTCGCTTGCGGAAAGTTTCGGTGCGGCCGCGACACTTTCGAGCCGTCCGGACCAAAACACGGCACCGTCCCGATCAGCGGTACACGACCAACGGCGGTCCCGTTCGGCGGGGGGATTGCGGCGGCCGCGCATCCTAACCCCTGCTCCATCCGTGGGACCCTTTTGCTGCCGTCGTGCGATAGTTTCGCTGGTCAGACCGATTTCTGTGGCTTTTGTCCACGAAAGGCGCCACGGTCCCTCGTTGACCCGATCGTTTCGCCGCACCTAATTTGTTGAACCACCAGACGAACCGGGGTGGTGTCGGCGTGGACTCCTCCTTCTCGCTCAGACCGGTGCGCCCGGCCGACCAGGCCGCCGTCCGCCGGAGCAACCTCGCGCTGGTGCTGCGGCACCTGCGGGACGCGGGACCCCGTTCGCGGGCGGCGATCGCCGCGGACACCGGGCTGAACAAGGGAACCGTTTCGAGCCTCGTCTCGGAACTGGTCGAGCGCGGGCTCGCGCGCGAAGGCGAGCGGGAACGCGCCGGCGCGGTCGGGCGCCCGGGCACGATCGTCGAGCTGGACGGCCGTGACGTCGGCGGTATCGGCGTCGAGATCAACGTCGACTACCTGACCGCGCTCGCCCTCGACCTCACCGGCACGGTGCTCTTCGAACAGCGCGTGGCCCTCGACGTCCAGGCGCTTCCCGTGGCGAAGGTCCTCGACGCCGGCGCGGAGCTGACCGCACGGGCGCTGCGGGAGTGCCGGCGCCTCGGGGTCGTGCCGGCCGGCGTGACCGTCGGCATCCCGGCGCTCGTCGACGTCGCGAGCGGCACGGTCGCCTTCGCGCCGAACCTGCACTGGACCGACGTCGCGGTGGTCCGCGGCATCACCGAACGGCTGACCCGGCGCCTCGGGCCGCCGTCGTTCCCCATCCGCACGGCCAACGACGCGAACTTGGGCGCGCTCGGCGAGTACGCCATGGGCAGCGTCGCCGGGACCGCCGACCTCGTGTACCTGACCGGCGAAATCGGCGTCGGCGGCGGCGTGATCTCCGGGGGACGGCTGCTCGGCGGCGCGGAGGGCTTTTCCGGCGAGGTCGGGCACATCCAGCTCGACCCGGCGGGCCGCGTCTGCGGCTGCGGGCGCCGCGGCTGCTGGGAGACCCTCGTCGGGCTGGCCGGGATGCTGCGGCTCGCCGCGTCGCCGAGCGACCCGGTGCACGACCCGGCACTCGACCTCGAACAGCGGCTCGACATGATCCGCCGCCGCGCCGAGCTGAAGGACAAGCGCACGCTCGACGCGCTCGCCCAGGTCGGCACCGGCCTCGGCGTCGGGGCGGCCGTGCTGGTCAACGTCTTCAACCCGCGGGTGGTGCTGCTCGGGGGTTACTTCGCCCAGCTGGGCCCGTACCTGCTGGGCCCGATGCTGGCCGAGCTGGAAGCCCGGGTGATCGCCCCGCACATCGGGGGCTGCCGCGTCGAGCTGTCCTGGCTCGGGTTTTCCGCGGCTTCGCGCGGCGGCGCGCACGTCGCGCTGCAAGCGGTGTTCGACGACCCGGCGCTGGTGCCGGTGCGGCCGGAAAGGGACAGCGGATGACACGCGTGGAGTTGACCGGTACCGGCCAGGAGCGTCCCGGAGCCTGCCCGTCGTCGGTCGCCGGGATCCGGCGAAGCGCCCGCCGGCCGTCCCGGAATCCGCAAGATGGGACGTGCCGCCACCGGATTCGCGGGGCAGACTGGTCTGGCCCGGACGGCCGAGCCGCCGCAGGTGGAGGGGCTCGAAGACCCGGCGGGCCGGGAAACTCCGGCCACGGCGACCCGGCGCTCCGCCGTCGTCACGAAGGAGCGCGGAAACACTTGATCGACTACGGCGATGTAGTCCGGGTGGACCTCTGTGCGCCCGGGGGGACCGCGCTCGCCGCGGTCGGCGAGCGCGCCGCGGCGAGCAGCGTCCTGACCCGCGTCCCGTCGGGGGCGACCGGCGCGGGCTGAATTTGCCGAACTGGAGGAAATCATGGGGAAGATCGGTGTCTGGCTGATCGGTGCCCGCGGATCGGTGGCCACGACGGCCATCGCCGGCGCCGCCGCGATGCGGGCGGGTCTGGCCGCGCGCACGGGGTGCGTGACCGAACTGCCGGACTTCGCCGGACCGCGGTTGCCCGGGCTGGGCGACCTCGTCTTCGGGGGCCACGACGTCGTCGACACGCCGCTGCTCAAGCGGGCCGAGCACCTGGTCGCGGCGGGCGTGCTGCCGCCGACCCTGCCCGGCCCGGTCAGCGCCGAGCTGGAAGCGGCCGAAGCCCGGCTGCGGCCGGCGCCGGACGGTGGCGGGCGCGCGGCGATCGACCGGATCGTCGCCGACCTGACGGCGTTCCGCGAGGGTCTGGACCACGTCGTCGTCCTCAACGTCTCTTCCACCGAGCCGCCGTGCGCCCCGCACCCGGCGCACGCTTCCCTGGCCGCTCTCGAAGCCGCGCTGGACGCGGGGGAGGACGTCCTCCCGGCGAGCGCGGTCTACGCCTACGCCGCGTTCCGCGCGGGGTGTGGCTTTGTCGACTTCACCCCGTCCACCGGCGCGCGGCTGCCCGCGCTCGACGAACTCGCCCGCACGGCGGGGGTGCCGTACGCGGGCCGCGACGGCAAGACCGGCGAGACGCTGCTGCGGTCGGTGCTCGCGCCGATGTTCGCCCAGCGCGCGCTGAACGTCCTCTCGTGGTCGGGCACGAACCTGCTCGGCGGCGGCGACGGCGCCACGCTCGCCGACCCCGGCGCGGCGTCGAGCAAGAACGCGTCGAAGCAGCAGGTGCTTTCGCAGAACCTCGGCCGGGACGTCGACGGCGAGGTGCACATCGACTACGTCCCGGCGCTCGGCGACTGGAAGACCGCCTGGGACCACGTGCTCTTCGAGGGCTTCCTCGGCACGCGCATGACGCTGCAGCTCACCTGGCAGGGCTGCGACTCCGCGCTCGCCGCGCCGCTGGTGCTCGACCTGGCCCGGCTGACCGGCAAGGCGTGCCGCGACGGCGTCGCCGGCCCGGTGGCCGAGTTCGGGTTCTTCTTCAAGGATCCCGTCGGCGACGGGCCGCACGACCTCGCGTCGCAGTACGCGGCCCTGCGCGAGTGGGCGAACCGGTGAAGGCGTTCGTCGAACTCGTCCGCGCACCCGCGGCGCTGACCGTGCCCGGCGACGCCGTGGCCGGGGCCGCCGCCTCGGGCTGGCCGTTCGGCCGCCGCACGCTGGCCCTGACCGGCGCGTCCGTCTGCATCTACTGGGCGGGCATGGCGCTCAACGACTACGCCGACCGCCACCTCGACGCGATGGAACGCCCCGAGCGGCCGATCCCGTCGGGCCGGATCAAGCCGGGTACCGCGCTCGGCGTGGCGACCGGGCTGACCGCGGGCGGGCTGGGCATCGCCGCGGCGGCCGGCGGGAAGCGGGCGCTGCGCGTCGCCCTGCCGCTGGCCGCGACGGTCTGGGCGTACGACTTCGTGCTCAAGGAGACCGTGTTCGGGCCGGCCGCGATGGCCGCGGCCCGGGCCCTGGACGTGCTGCTCGGCGGGGGCGGTGCCCGGGCGGCGGTGCCGGCCGCGCTGACGGTCGGGGCGCACACCTTCGCCGTGACGACGTTGTCAAGGTCGGAGGTGACCGGGGCCAAGCCCGCCCTGCCGGCGGCGACCCTGGCCGCGACGGCCGGGGTGCGCGTCGCCGCCGGCCGCGTCGGTCCGCTCGCCTCGGCGCTGCTCGGGACGTACGTGGCGACGACCGGGCGGGCACAGTACGACGCCGTCCGCGATCCGGCCGCCCCGAAGATCCGGCGCGCGGTCGGCGCGGGCATCCACGGGATGATCCCGCTGCAGGCCGGGCTGATCGCCCGGACCGGGGCGTGGCGCTCGGCGCTGGCCGTCGCCGCCGCGTTCCCGATCGCGCGGGCGCTGAGCCGGAAGGTGTCGCCGACATGAGGTTCGGGTACGGCACCAACGGCTTCGCCAACCACCGCCTCGGCGACGCCCTGCGCGTCCTTTCGGACCTGGGCTACGACGGCGTCGCACTGACGCTCGACCACCAGCACCTCGACCCGTTCGGGCCGGACCTCGCCCGCCGCGTCGCCTCGCTGGCCGCCGAGCTGGACCGGCTCGGGCTGGCCGTCGTCGTCGAGACCGGGGCCCGGTTCCTGCTGGACCCGTGGCGCAAGCACTCGCCGACGTTCCTCGATCCCGGCCGCGCGGCCCGGATCGAGTTCCTGGCCCGGGCCGTGGAGATCGCCGCGGACCTTGGCGCGGAGGCGGTGTCCTTCTGGAGCGGGAACAAGCCGGCCGATCTGTCCGCAGAGGACGCCTGGGACCACCTGGTCGCCGGCTGCACCGACGTGCTCAAGGCGGCCGACGAGCACGACGTGAAGCTCGGGTTCGAGCCGGAACCCGGGATGCTCGTCGAGGACCTCGACGGCTACTTCGAGCTGGCCCGCCGGCTCGGCGACCCGGAGCGGTTCGGGCTGACGCTGGACATCGGGCACTGCCGGTGCAACGAGCCCGCGTCCGTGCCCGACTGCGTCCGGCGAGCCCTGCCGCGGCTGGTCAACGTCCAGATCGACGACATGCGCCGCGGCACCCACGAGCACCTCGAGTTCGGCCGCGGCGAGATCGACTTCCCGCCGGTGCTGGACGCGTTGTCGCCCTACCCCGGGCTGGTCGCGGTGGAACTGCCGCGGGACAGCCACGCGGCCCCGCGGATCGCCCGCGAGTCGCTGGAGTTCCTGCGCAAGGCGGTGACCGCATGAATGCGTGGCTCGATGAAGCTCTGACCAAGGTCGCCGACGACGCGACGGCGTTGCGCACGCTGTTCCCCGCTGTCGGCCGCCGGGTCGGCCGGGGCCCGTCGGACAAGCCGGGCTGGACGGTCGACGACGTCGCCCGGGTCCGGCTCCTCGAAGCCGCGCCCGGTGCGGCCGCCGAGCTGCCGGACCTCTACCGCTACGGCGACGCCGCCGAGAAGCGGGCCGTCCTTCGTGGACTGTCCGTCGTGGACATCGGGGACGCCGGGCTCGACCTGGTCGCGGACGCCCTGCGCACGAATGACACCCGGCTCGTCACCGCGGCGATGGGGGAGTACGCCGCGGAACACCTGGACGACTCGGCCTACCGCCACGGCGTCCTCAAGTGCGTCTTCATGGGCATCCCGCTGGCCGAAGTCGCCGGGCTGGACCGCCGGACCGACGAGGAGCTGCTGCGCATGATGCGGTCGTTCGCCGCCGAGCGCACCGCCGCGGGCCGCGACGTGCCCGCCGACCTCCTCCCGCTGCTGACCGAACAGGACGCCTGATGCGCATCTTCGACCCGCACATCCACATGAGCTCCCGCACCACCGACGACTACGCGGCCATGCACGCCGCCGGGGTCCGCGCGCTCGTCGAGCCGGCGTTCTGGCTGGGCCAGCCCCGCACGAACGTCGGCAGCTTCACCGACTACTTCGACGCGCTGGTCGGCTGGGAACCGTTCCGCGCGAGCCAGTTCGGCATCGCCCACCACTGCACGATCGCGCTGAACCCGAAGGAGGCCAACGATCCCCGGTGCGCGCCGGTGCTCGACCTGCTGCCGCGCTACCTGGAGAAGGACGGCGTCGTCGCGGTCGGCGAGATCGGCTACGACTCGATGACCGCCGAGGAGGACAAGGCGTTCGCCGCGCAGCTCGCCCTGGCGATCGACCACGACCTCCCGGCGATGGTGCACACCCCGCACCGCGACAAGGCGGCCGGGACCGAGCGCAGCATCGCCGTCGTCCGGGAGTCGGGGATCGCGCCCGAGCGGGTCGTGCTCGACCACCTCAACGAGGTGACCGTCGCGATGGTCAAGGAGTCGGGCTCCTGGATGGGCTTCTCGATCTACCCGGACACGAAGATGGACGAAGAGCGGATGGTCGCGATCCTGCGCGAGTACGGCACCGATCGCGTCCTCGTGAACTCCGCCGCGGACTGGGGCAAGAGCGACCCGCTCAAGACCCGCAAGACCGGCGACGCGATGCTCGCCGCCGGGTTCACCGAGGACGACGTCGACCAGGTGCTGTGGCGCAACCCCGTCGAGTTTTACGGCCAGAGCGGGCGGCTGGACCTGGAAGGCGAAGCGGCGGAAGCCGAGTTCGCGGGCAACTCGATCCTGCGGGGTGCGCGCAAGTGAGGTTCCGGCATCGCGACGGCACGCTCGTCCACCTCGCCTACTGCACCAACGTGCACCAGGCCGAGGACCTCGACGGCGTGCTCGCCCAGCTGGCCCGCTTCGGCGAGCCGATCCGGGAACGCCTGGGAACCGGCCGCCTCGGGCTCGGCCTGTGGCTGGCCCGGCCGGTGGCGACCGAGCTGACCGCCGACCCGGGGGCGGTCTCCCGGCTTCGCGGCGAACTGGCCGCGCGCGGCCTGGAAGTCGTCACCCTCAACGGGTTCCCGTACCAGGGCTTCCACGACCCGGTTGTGAAGCACAAGGTGTACCGGCCGGACTGGTCCACGCCGGAACGGACGCGGTACACCCTGGACCTCGCCCGGCTGCTCGCCGAGCTGATGCCGGAGGACGCCGTGCGCGGCAGCGTCTCGACGTTGCCGCTCGGCTGGCGCACGGAGTGGCAGGACGACCGTGGCCGGCTCGAGCTGCTCGCCGAGGGGCTGGCGAAGCAGGAGCGTCCGGTGCGCGTGGCGTTCGAGCCGGAGCCCGGCTGCGTCATCGAGACGACTGCGCAGGCCGCGTCGCTGCTGTCCGAAGTGGACAAGGACTGGCTGGGCGTCTGCCTCGACACGTGCCACCTCGCGGTCGGGTTCGAGGACCCGGCGGCCGCGCTGGGGCGATTGGCGGCCGCCGGGCTCGACGTCGTCAAGCTCCAGGCGTCGGCCGCGCTGGAGGCCGCGAACCCGGCCGATCCGGAGACGCGGAAGGCGCTGGAATCCTTTGTGGAACCCCGGTTCCTGCACCAGAGCAACGAAGGCGCCCCACCGGGCGCCGACGACCTCGACGAGGCACTGGCCGGTGGCCTCCCGGGCGAGGCGCCGTGGCGCGTGCACTTCCACGTGCCGCTGCACGCCGACCCGGCCCCGCCGCTGACGTCGACCCGGCCGGTGCTGTCCGGAACCCTGGCCGAGCTGTTCGGCGGCGCGACGGCGCGCACCGACCACGTCGAGGTCGAGACCTACACCTGGCAGGTGCTCCCGGACGCACCCGCCGACGACGCCGGGCTGGTCGCGGGCATCGCGGCCGAGCTGGACTGGACCCGGCGTTCCCTTGTCGAACTGGGCTTGAAAGAGGTTTCGGAATGAGTTTGCTGGTCATCGACGTCGTCGGCCTGACGCCGCGGCTGCTCCCGCACATGCCGAACCTGCGCAAGATGGCCGAACCCGGCTTCACCGCGCAGCTCGACACGGTGTTCCCGGCCGTGACGTGCTCGGTGCAGTCGACGTTCCTCACCGGGTTGCAGCCGGCCGAGCACGGGATCGTCGGCAACGGCTGGTACTTCCGCGACCTCGGCGAGATCTTCCTCTGGCGCCAGCACAACAAGCTGGTGCAGGGCGACAAGTTCTGGGACGCCGCCCGCCGCGCGCAGGCCGGGCACAAGGTCGCCAACGTCTGCTGGTGGTATGCGATGGGCATGGACGTCGACCTGACGGTGACCCCGCGGCCGATCTACCACGCCGACGGCAAGAAGTCCCCGGACGCCTACACCCACCCGCCCCAACTGCACGACCGGCTGGTCGGCGCGCTGGGCGAGTTCCCGCTCTTCACCTACTGGGGACCGACGGCCGCGATCACGTCGTCGAAGTGGATCATCGCCGCCGCCCAGAAGATCATGACGGAGGACAAGCCGGACACCACGCTCGTCTACATCCCGCACCTGGACTACGACCTCCAGCGCTTCGGCCCGGACGCGCCCCAGGCCGCGGCCTCCGCGCGCGAGATCGACGCGGCTTTGCAGCCGTTGCTGGACTTCGCGGCCGCGGGCGGGCACACCGTCGTCGCGCTCTCGGAGTACGGCATCACGAACGCGAGCCGCCCGGTCGACGTCAACCGGGCGCTGCGCCGTGAGGGCCTGCTCAACGTGTACGTCCAGGCGGGCATGGAGTACCTGGACCCGTGGACGTCGAGGGCGTTCGCGGTCGCCGACCACCAGGCCGCGCACGTCTACGTCGCCGACCCCGCCGACATCCCGCGGGTGCGGGACATCGTCGCCGGACTGTCCGGAGTGGACGTCGTGCTCGACCGATCGGCCCAGGAAGGAATGGGGATCAACCACGAGCGGGCGGGCGAGCTGGTCGCGATCGCCGAGCCGGACGCCTGGTTCACCTACTACTACTGGCTGAGCGACGACCGCGCGCCGGACTTCGCGAAGACCGTCGAGATCCACCGCAAGCCCGGCTACGACCCGGCCGAGCTGTTCTTCGACCCGAACGACCCGGCGGTGAAGCTGAAGGCGGCGTCCGCGCTGGCCCGCAAGAAGCTCGGCCTGCGGTACTCGATGCAGGTCGTCCCGCTCGACCCGGCGCCGGTGCGCGGCAGCCACGGGCGGCTGCCCGACTCGCCCGAGGACGGGCCGGTGCTGCTGTGCTCGGACCCCTCGCTCGCGCGCGAGAAGGTCCACGCCACCGAAGTCAAGGACTTGTTGCTAGCGGCTATCCGAACTGAGTAGGACGCACCAGGAGGTCAGGACATGGCACGACCGTTGACCCTGTTCACCGGGCAGTGGGCCGATCTGCCGTTCGAGGAGGTGTGCGAGCTGGCGAGCGGCTGGGGCTACGAAGGCCTCGAGATCGCCTGCTGGGGCGACCACTTCGAAGTGGACCGCGCGCTGGCGGAAGACGGCTATGTCCAGGCGAAGCTGGAGACGCTGGCCAAGTACGACCTCAAGGTGTGGGCGATCTCGAACCACCTGCTCGGCCAGGCCGTCTGCGACCACCCGATCGACGAGCGGCACGAGGCCATCCTGCCCGCCCGGATCTGGGGCGACGGCGAGGCCGAGGGCGTCCGGCAGCGGGCGGCGGAGGAGATGAAGACCACCGCCCGCGCCGCGGCGAAGCTCGGCGTGTCCACTGTGGTCGGTTTCACCGGCTCGTCGATCTGGCACACGGTGGCGATGTTCCCGCCGGTGCCGCCGTCGATGATCGAGCGCGGGTACGCCGACTTCGCCGCACGGTGGAACCCGATCCTGGACGTATTCGACGAGGTCGGCGTCCGCTTCGCCCACGAGGTGCACCCGAGTGAGATCGCGTACGACTACTGGAGCACGGTCCGGACGCTGGAAGCGATCGGGCACCGCGAGGCGTTCGGGCTGAACTTCGACCCGTCGCACTTCGTCTGGCAGGACCTCGACCCGGCCGGGTTCCTGTGGGACTTCAAGGACCGCATCTACCACGTCGACTGCAAGGAGGCCCGCAAGCAGCTCAACGGCCGCAACGGCCGGCTCGGCTCCCACCTGCCCTGGGCGGATCCCCGCCGCGGCTGGGACTTCGTGTCCACCGGCCACGGCGACGTCCCGTGGGAGGACGTCTTCCGCATGCTGAACGCCATCGGTTACGACGGCCCGATCTCCATCGAGTGGGAGGACGCGGGCATGGACCGGCTCATCGGCGCACCGGAAGCGCTGGAGTTCGTCCGCAAGCTCAACTTCACCCCACCCACCGCGGCGTTCGACGCCGCCTTCTCCTCGAAGAAATAACGCTTCTGTTCAACGGGTGACCGCCAGCCCCGTCGGAAGGTGAACGAAACGGCTTCGGCCCATTCCGGGGCGAAGCACGCTCAAATCCAGGAAGGAACCAGCATGTCTCCGTCCCCACCGAAGTGGGCGAGGCTGTTCGGCGCCGCACTCTTGAGCGCCGGCCTCCTGCTCACCGTCGACACCCCGGCCCGCGCGGACATCCCGCCCGCGGACTACCAGCAGGTCGCCCTCGCCACCGGCGCGGCCGAGCTCGGCGAGGCGATGTCGCTCGCCGTGCTCCCGGACCGCTCGGTCGTGCACACCTCCCGCGACGGCACCGTCCGCGTCACCACCGCGGCCGGCGCGACCTCCGTCGCGGCCAAGCTGAACGTCTACACCCACGACGAAGAAGGCCTCCAGGGCGTCGCCGCCGACCCCGGCTTCGCCACCAACCGCTACGTCTGGCTGTACTTCTCACCGCGACTGTCCACACCGGACGGTGATGCGCCGACCGACGGCACCGAAGCCGACTTCGCGCCGTTCAAGGGCGAGCTGCACCTCTCGCGGTTCGTGCTGAAGACCGACAACACCCTCGACCTCGCCAGCGAGAAGGTCGTCCTGAAGGTCGCCAACGACCGCGGGCAGTGTTGCCACGTCGGCGGCGACATCGACTTCGACGCCGCCGGCAACCTCTACCTGACCACCGGCGACGACACCAACCCGTTCTCCTCGGACAGCTACTCGCCGATCGACGAACGGACCACGCGCAACCCGCAGTTCGACGCGCAGCGCTCGTCCGGCAACACGAACGACCTGCGCGGCAAGCTGCTGCGGATCCACCCGCAGGCCGACGGGACCTACACCGTCCCGTCGGGCAACCTCTTCGCGCCGGGCACCGCGAGCACCCGGCCGGAGATCTACGCGATGGGCTTCCGCAACCCGTTCCGGATGAGTGTCGACAAACCGACCGGCGTCGTCTACCTCGGCGACTACGGCCCGGACGCCGGCACCACGGACCCGAACCGCGGGCCGCAGGGCCAGGTCGAGTTCGACCGGATCACCGGCGCCGGCAACTTCGGCTGGCCGTACTGCACCGGCTCGAACACGACGACCGAGTCGTACAACCGCTTCACGTTCCCGAGCGGGCCGTCCGGGGCGAAGTACGACTGCGCGGGCGGGCCGACGAACTCCTCGTTCCGCAACACCGGGCTCGCCAAGCTGCCCGTGCCGAAGGCCGCGTGGATCAAGTACGCGGGCGACGAGGGTTCGCCGCCGGAGTTCGGCAGCGGCTCGGAGTCGCCGATGGGCGGGCCGGTCTACCGGTACGACGCCGCTTCGACGTCCACGGTCAAGTTCCCGCAGTCCCTCGACGGCAAGTTCTTCGCGGGTGAGTACGGGCGCAAGTGGATCAAGGCGGTGACCGTCAACGCCGACGGCACCCGCGGGACGATCGACAACTTCCCGTGGACGGGCACGCAGGTCATGGACATGGCGTTCGGCCCGGACGGCGCCCTGTACGTCCTCGACTACGGCACCGGCGACGACAACCAGGCGCTCTACCGGATCGAGTACCTCGCGGGCACCAACCGCAACCCGGTCGCGAAAGCCGCGTCCGACAAGACGTCCGGCCCGAACCCGCTGACCGTGAACTTCTCGTCCGCGGGCAGCAGTGATCCCGAAGGCGGGGCGCTGAGCTACCGCTGGGACTTCGGCGACGGGCAGACGTCGACGGCGGCGAACCCGGCGCACACCTACACCACCAACGGCACCTACTCGCCGACCCTCACGGTGTCCGATCCGGAGGGCCTGACCGGCACGGCGAGCTTGGTCGTCACGGTCGGCAACACCGCGCCTTCGGTCACGCTCGGCACCCCGATCGACGGTCAGCTGTTCTCCTTCGGGGACACCGTGCCGTTCCAGGTGACCGGCAGCGATCCCGAGGACGGGCCGCTGGACTGCTCGAAGGTCAAGGTCACCTACCTGCTCGGCCACGACAGCCACCAGCACCAGATCACCCAGGCGACCGGGTGCAGCGGCTCGATCGCCGTCCCGGTCGACGGTGAGCACGACGCCGCGGCGAACATCTTCGGCGTCTTCGACGCGCAGTACACCGACAACGGCGGGCTGACGTCGCACAGCGTCCGCAAGCTCCAGCCGCGGCACCGCCAGGGCGAGCACTTCTCGGCGCAGTCGGGGATCCAGCTCGCCGACCACGGCTCGGCCGAGGGCGGCCGGACGGTCGGGTACACCGACGACGGCGACTGGATCTCGTTCACGCCGTACGCACTGGGCAACGCGACGTCGATCAGCGCACGGGTGTCGTCGGCCGGCCCGGGTGGGACCCTGGAGGTGCGCGCGGGGTCGCCGACCGGAACGTTGCTCGGTTCCGTGGCCGTCGCGAGCACCGGGGACTGGGAGAACTTCCAGGACGTCACAGCGAACCTGACGAACCGGCCGGCCGCCGCGACGACGCTGTACCTCGTGTTCAAGGGCGTCACCGGGCAGGGCAACCTGTTCGACCTCGACGCGTTCACCTTCACCACCGCCACCCAGGCGGGCGCGGTCGAAGGCGAGTCGTTCACGTCCGGCTCGGGCGTCCAGGTCGCGCCGCACGCCTCGGCGAGCGGAGGCAACACCCTGGGCTACATCGAGAACGGTGACTGGGCCGGGTACGCGTCGGTGAGCACAGCGGGCGCACGGACCTTCACCGCGCGGGTGTCGTCGGCCGGTGCGGGCGGCACGATCGAGGTGCGCGCCGGCTCGGCCACCGGGACGCTGCTGGGCAGCGTGGCGGTGCCTTCGACCGGCGACTGGGAGGTCTTCCAGACCGTCACGACGACGGTGTCGAGCGGGTCCGGGCCGGTGTTCCTCGTGTTCCGCGGCGCTTCCGGTTCCCTCTTCGACATCGACACGTTTAGCCTGAGCGGCATGCCGACCCAGGTCGATCCCGCGTACGACGTGCTGGTGTTCTCCAAGACGGCCGGCTTCCGGCACGACGCGATCCCGGCCGGGATCCAGGCGATCCGGGAGCTGGGCACGGCTCAGGGGTTCGGGGTGACGGCGACCGAGGACGCGTCGGTGTTCACGCCTTCGGAGCTGGCCAAGTACCGGGCGGTCGTGTTCCTCTCGACCACCGGTGACGTCCTGGACGCCACCCAGCAGGCCGCGTTCGAGTCCTATGTGGAGAGCGGTGGCGGCTACCTCGGCGTCCACGCCGCGGCGGACACCGAGTACGACTGGCCGTGGTACGGGCAGCTGGTCGGTGCCTGGTTCAAGAGCCACCCGGCGATCCAGCCGGCCCGGTTCGTGACGGAGGACGGCACCCACCCGGCGACCGCGCACCTGCCGGCGGTCTGGACCCGGACCGACGAGCTGTACAACTACCGGACGAACCCGCGGGGGCAGGTGCACGTGCTGCAGACGCTGGACGAGTCCAGCTACACCGGCGGCGAGATGGGCGCCGACCACCCGATCACGTGGTGCCACCCGCAGGGGAGCGGCCGGGCGTTCTACACCGGCCTCGGCCACACGATCGAGTCGTACTCGGACACCGCGTTCCGGACCGAGCTGCTCGGCGGGATCCGGTACGCCGCCGGGGTCGTCGAGGCGGACTGCGGCGTCTCTTCGTCGTCCACAGTGGAGGGTGAGTCGTTCACGTCGGGGTCGGGCGTGCAGATCGCGCCGCACGCCCCGGCGAGCGGAGGCAACACCCTGGGCTACATCGAGAACGGTGACTGGGCCGGGTTCGCGTCGGTGAGCACGGCGGGCATCACGCGGTTCAGCGCGGTCGTGTCCTCGGCGGGCGCGGGCGGCACGATCGAAATCCGCGACGGCTCGGCGACCGGTGCCCTGCTGGGCACGGTCACCGTGCCGAACACCGGTAGCTGGGAGACGTTCCAGACGGTCTCGACGACCGTGTCACCCGGCTCGGGCCCGCTCCACCTGGTCTTCCGGGGCGGCGCGGGTTCCCTGTTCGACATCGACACGCTGACGGTGTCGTAAGTCCGTGAAGGCCTCCTTACCGGCTCTTATGGCCGGTAAGGAGGCCTTCACGGCGTTTCAGGGGGTCACTTCGGCGAGGCCGAGCATGTTGCCCTCGCTGTCGCGGAACCAGGCGGCGCGTTCGCCGCGGCCCTTGCTCGGGTAATTGCCGCGGATGTCCATGATCCCGTTCACCGCGCCCGCGTAGTCCTCGAAGACGACTCCGCGCGCTCGCAGCTCGGCGACCGCGGCTTCGACATCGTCGACGTAGAAGCCCATCTGCGTGAAGGAGCCGTCGGACGCGCCAGCGGAGGCGAACAGGCAGAAGACGCCTGACGCGCCTTCGTAGCGCAGGCCGCCTTCGCGCTCTTCGGCCGGCTCGAGCCCGAGTTTCTCCGAGTACCACCGGCGGGCTCGGTCCAGGTCCTGCGTCGGGATGCGGGCTTCGATCCGCGCGTCGCTCAGCATCACCCCAGGGTAGCGAGGCCGGGGGCTCCCGGCCTCGCCACCGGGGGCGCTACCGGACGCCGAGGAGGTGCTCCAGGGCCAGCTGGTTGAGGCGCGTGAAGTGGTAGCCGCGGGTCGCCGCCGCGTCGAGGTCGAAGTCGTCCTTCAGCAGGTCGTCGAACGACTCGCCCGGCGCCAGCGTCGGCGTCGAGAGGTCCGGGACGCGCGAGGCCGCCAGTGCCTCCGCGACCTCCGGGTCGGCGCGGAACGCCGCCGCCTTCTCCTTGAGGATCAGGTACGTCCGCATGTTCGCTGCCGCGGACACCCACACGTCCGACGGGTCCTCGGTGCGCAGCGGCTTGTAGTCGAAGTGCCGCGGGCCCTCGTAGCCGCCGTTCTCCAGCAGGTCGACGAGGAAGAACGCGCTCTTCACGTCGCCGTGGCCGAAGATCAGGTCCTGGTCGTACTTCGGGCCGTGCTGGCCGTTGAGGTCGATGTGGAACAGCTTGCCCTGCCACAGCGCCTGCGAGATGCCGTGCACGAAGTTGAGCCCGGCCATCTGCTCGTGCCCGACCTCCGGGTTGAGCCCGAACATCTCGGACCGCTCCAGCTGCGAGATGAAGCCCAGCGCGTGCCCGATGGTCGGCAGCAGGATGTCGCCGCGCGGCTCGTTCGGCTTGGGTTCGAGGGCGAACCGCAGCGAGTAGCCCTTCTCGACGACGTAGTCGGCGAGCAGGTCGAGGCCCTCCTTGTAGCGGGCCAGCGCCGCCCGAACGTCCTTCGCGGCGTCGGACTCGGCGCCTTCGCGGCCGCCCCAGACGACGTAGGTCTCCGCGCCCAGCTCGGCCGCCAGGTCGACGTTGCGGCGCACCTTCCGCAGCGCGTACCGCCGGACGTCGCGGTCGTTGCTGGTCAGGCCGCCGTCCTTGAACACCGGGTGGGTGAACAGGTTCGTCGTCGCCATCGGCACCTTGAGCCCGGTCTCGGCGAGCGCCTTGCGGAACGCCTCGATCGCCTTGTCGCGGTCGGGCTCGGTGGCCAGCAGGTCGTCGTCGTGGAACGTCACGCCGTAGGCGCCCAGCTCGGCCAGCCGGTGCACGCTCTCCACCGGGTCCAGCGGCGGCCGCGTCCCGACCCCGAACGGGTCGTTCGCGGGCCAGCCCACGGTCCAGAGGCCGAAGGTGAACTTGTCGGCCGGTTGGGGAGCGTAGTCGCTCATGACTGTCCCTTCATTTAGTTCGCGTTGTAGACTAAATATGCGCCGCGGCGGTCCCGGGCGTCAAGAGGCCGGTTAGAGTGCTTCGCAGGAGGGACGCGATGACCCAGGCCGTGCGGCACGACTCGATGCGCGCCCGCAACCTCGAGGTGGTGCTGGGCGCGGTCAGCCGCGGCGGCCCGCTGACTCGCGCCGCGCTCGCCGAGCGCACCGGCCTGACGAAGTCCACGGTTTCGAAGCTCGTCGGCGATCTCATCGACGCCGGCTTGCTGGCCGAGACCGGACCCGCGCGGGCGGGCGAACGCGGCCGGCCGGGGGTGGACGTCGTGCTGAGCGGGGCGCGCGTGGCGTCGCTGGGGCTCGAGATCAACGTCGACTACCTCGCGGTGCGCGTGCTCGATCTCACCGGCGGGGTCCGCTTCGCCGCGCGCCGCGAGCGCGACAACCGCGGCTCACGGCCGAAGAAGGTCCTGTCCGAGCTGCAGGCGCTCGCGTCGCAGGCGCTGACCGAAACGCACCGGCTCGGGCTGGAGGTCGCGGGCGCGGTGCTGGCGGTGTCCGGCCCGGTCGGCGACGGCGTGCTGTTCAGTGCTCCCCACCTCGGCTGGCAGGACGTCCGCCCGGCCGAACTCCTGCGGCTGCCGATTCCGGTCGAGCTGGACAACGAGGCGAACCTCGCGGCCCTGGGCGAGCTCTGGTACGGCGACGGCGAGCGCGACTTCCTCTACGTGTCGGGCGAAGTCGGCATCGGCGCGGGCCTGGTGGTGAACGGCGCGCTGTTTTCGGGCGCGCGCGGGCTGGCCGGCGAGCTGGGCCACGTCGTCGTGGCGCCGGACGGACCGCCGTGCCGGTGTGGTGGGAGCGGGTGCTTGGAGACGTTCGCCGGGCAGGAGGCGTTGCTGGCCGCGGGAAAAGCGTCGTCCGTGCCCGCGATCCTGACCGCGCTCACCCGAGGCGACCGGGCGGCGCTGGCGGCGTGCGCGGCGGCCGGACGCGCCCTCGGTATCGCGCTGACGTCGGCGGTGAACCTCCTCGACCTCGACCGCATCGTGCTGGGCGGGGTGTTCACGCAGCTGTACCCGTGGCTGTCCGGGCCGGTGTCGGAGGTGCTGTCGGCGCGGCTCGGCGGGCTCCGGGGCGCGCCGCCGGTGCTGTCGGCGTCACGTCTGGGCGGCGACGCCGCGACGTTGGGCGCGGCCGGCCGGGTGGTGCACCGGGTGCTGGCCGATCCGGCGCCGTTCCTGACGCGGGTTCAGGAGGCGTAGGCGGCGCGACCCGATGTCATGAACGACTCGTTCAGGTCGTCGGGCGCGATGAACGAGTCGTTCATCGCACGGGACCGGACACCATCCCCCACGCGGAAGCGGCGTTGCCCGCCGCCAAACTCACCGAAGGCCCGGCGAGCCGGGAAGTCCAGTAACGCGTCCGGTCGAGGTAAGCGGTCTCCGAAGCCGCGCCCGAAGCCCCATATGCGCCGGCGAAAGTCTCGTACACCGGCGAAGGCGGCGCCGAGCGAGCCGGTTCGATGACCGACCCCTCGTGCCACTCGTTGAACGACGTCACCGAAACCCAGTCCGCCTGCGTGGACAGCGCGTTCTGCCACTCGCGGTCGTAGGTCGCGCCGTTGTCTCGGGACAACGTCGGTGTCGTGTTGCCCGGCACCGCGCGGTCGTCGACGTACCCCGGCCCGACCGACGGTGCCCACACCAGACCGTTCGCCTCGCAGTACGCGCCCGCTTCGCGCCAGCCCGGCGCCGTCGCCCCGGCGATCGCGTCGTAGGTGTACATCCCGCCGAAGTGGGCGACCTTGCTAGTGTCGGTCGTCTGTGCCAGCACGATCGCCGACGACCGCACCTGATCGAGGGGCGTCCAGTCGGTGATGCGCAGGCTTTCGAACACGTAGAACGCCCCGCGGCCGCCCTCGCGGTAGAAGGCCGGGCTCGAGCCGTAGCGCCCTTGGAGGTAGCCGATGTCCGAGACCGTCGACTCCGCCGTCCGCCCGCTGTAGGGCTCGAGGTGCCACGCGACCTCGATGCCGTGCCGGGCCGCGGCTTCCAGCACGCCGGCCGCCAGACCGTCCTCATAGGACCCCTGGCCCCACCAGCTGTAGACGATCACCCCGGCACCGGACTGCTCGATCCACCGCATGTGCTGCTCGACGGCCCCGCCGAAGTCGCCGGAGTCGTATGGGCCCAGCACCGGGTAGAAGTTCGCGCCGATGTCGTCCGGTGGTGTGTGCCCGCCTTGCTGCCAGTGCCGGTAAGCGCCGGAACTGTTGCCGTACCACGGATAGTAGAACAGGTGGGTGCGGGTCGAGAGCGCCGCCGCGGCGTGCGCGATACCCGGCAAAGTCGCGGCCAGCAGGAGAAGAGCGGCGAACAACGTCGAAATCCGTCGCATGCGGAGCCCTTCGGTGGGTGCGGAGTGTTCCAGACCATACGGACGCTTCCCGAACGAGGGCAAGAGTTCACCGGACATGCGCAAACTTGCGTCGGAAACCCACCAGGAAACCCGCCGGGAAAACGAAAACCGCCCCGGTGCGACCCGGGGCGGTTTCCGTTGAGCGGGATTAGCTCACGGAGTTGACCAGCACCAGCGAGGAGCCGACCGTGACACCCGTGTCGGTCTGCACGGTCAGCTGACCGCGCAGGACCCGGCCCGGCCCCGGGGCGGCCGTGGCCGTCACGGTCGCCGGCACGGTCCACGAGCTACCGGACGCCCGCACCGCGTTCGCGTCGGTCACCGCGACCGAACCGAACGCCGGGTTGGTGAACACGTCGAGGTAGTCGAACTGCGTCGAGCCGCTCGGCACGGCGTACCCGTCGACCAGCGCGATCCAGACGCCCGCCGCCGGGTTGGCGATGGTCACCGACTCCTCGGAGTCGCCGTCCGCGCTCTGGCCCGCCAGCACGCACGACCCGGTCGTGCAGTTGTAGACCGCCAGGTCCAGGTCCGCGCCCACATCGGACGTCTTGCCGATGGTGGCCGTCAGCGACGTCGAACCCGGCGCCACCGGGATCTGGTACTGCTGCTGCGCCCCGTCGGCGATCGTCGGCCGCGAGATCTTCGCGCTGCCCAGCGTGGCGCCGTTCAGCTTGCCGGTGAACGCGCCGAGCGTGTTCGTCACGGTGTACGAACGCGCGACCGGCTGGCCGAGCGTGGCCGAAGCGATCGTGTCGGGGTTGGGCGCGATGGTCGTGCCCAGCACCGAAGCCGACAGCTTGTACGCCGCATTGTCCACATCGGACGTCCGGCGCGCTTCGACGACGATCTCCCACACGCCCGGGAGCGGGTTGGCGATGGTCCGGCTGGTCGGCGTGCCACCCGGGCAGCCCGCACCCGCGTCGGGCAGGTAGCAGTACGTCGTCGACGTGCTCGCCTCGGCCGGCACGCCGGTCGGGTCGTAGCGCAGGAAGCGCACCTGGCCCTTGCCCGGGGCGCCGGCGCCCGCGTCCAAGTCCACCTTCAGCGCGCTGGCACCCTGCGGCACCCGCACGAAGTAGCTGGTCGCCTGGTTGCGGGCGATCTTGCCGGAGACGTCGACCTGGTAACCCTCGGCCGCGGTGAACTCCTGCGGCGCGAAGACCGTGTTGAGCGTCTGCACGTCGATGCCGATGGTCAGCGGGTTGTCCAGGTACAGCAGCGCCGAGTGGACGCCCGCGTTCTTCGGGTTCACCTTGACGTCGAACTTCACCGGCGTGTTCAGCGGCAACACCACCGTCGATGCCGAGGCGAACGTCCCGTCATTGCCGGTCCACCGCGCGAAGTACGGCACCGGCTTCGCCGAGCCCGTCGTGCGGGTGATCGTGTACGTGCGGGTGTAGGCCTTGCCCGTGGTCACGCCCTCGCGGTCGTGGATGCCCACGCCGGTGTTCGGAGTGGCCAGCAGGCCCGACTGCACGGTGTGCACCTCGACCGACGTCGAGACGGCGTCCGGCTTCGGGTTGAGCGACAGCGCGACGAACGCGGCGGGGACGTTGAACAGGCCCGCGCCCTGGGCGTACGCGCCGATGCCCGGCACGAACCGCGCGGTCGACTTGATGGCCGCGCGCAGCTGCGCGACCGGCGGCCGCTGGCCCTTGTGCGTCGCCTTGTACGCGCTCACCAGCAAGGCCGCCGCGCCGGTCGCCTGCGGCGCCGCCATCGACGTGCCCTGCAGCATCGCGTAACCCGCGGGCAGGGTGTACGTGCCGGCCACCGGGCCCGGCGCCTCCCAGCGCGGGGTGGTCGAGATCGCCGCGCCGGGCGCGACGATGTCCGGCTTGAAGCCGCCGTCCTCACGCGGGCCGCGCGAGGAGAACGGGTGCATGGACTCGGCGTTCTGCGTCTTCGAGCCGTAGTCCGCGAGCCAGGTCTCCTTGGTGATGTACGAGCCGACCGAGATCGCGTCCGTGGCCACCGACGGGTCGCCGACGGTGTTCGCCCCGGCGCCGCTGTTGCCGGCCGAGATGAAGATCTGGACGTTGTACTCGGCGATCGTGCGGTTGTAGAGCTCCGCGCGGGCGTTGTTGCCGTCGTTGAGGGCCGGCAGGCCGCCGATCGAGATGTTGATGACGTCGGCGCCGTGGCTGGCCGCGTAGACGACGCCGTCGATCAGGCCGGACGAGGTGCAGGCGCTGCCGGTGAGGCAGACCTTGACCGCCAGGACCTTCGCGCCCGGGGCCGCGCCGTCCATCTTGCCGCCGAACAGGTCGTTGCCGGTGGCGATGCCCGCGACGTGCGAGCCGTGCTCGGCGCCGGCGATGCCGATGCCGACGAAGCCCGGCTTGTCGGTCTGGACCACGAAGGCCATCCGCTCGGCGATGTCGGTCGCCGGGTTGTCGGTGCCGAAGAAGCCGACGTCGTACTTCTTGTTGTAGTCGGTCATCGGCTTCTCGTCGGCGAAGTCGCCGTTGCCGTTGAGGTCGACGCGGACCTCTTTGGTCACGCTGTCCTGCAGCACGCCCCAGGAGTCGGCGCGGTCGCCGTCGCGGTTGACGTCACCGCCGGTCTCGCTGTCCGCGGCGCCCAGGTCGCCGGCGGTCTCGGTGAAGAGGCCGAACGTGTACGGGCCACCGGTCGCCGGGGCCGTCCAGCTCTTGCCGTTGGAAGTGAAGGTGCCGGTGTAGGTCTGGGTGGACTGCGTGACCCAGGTGCCGTCACCGGAGTTGGTGGCGTTGGCGTTGTACCAGTCGACGATCTTGCGCTCGCCGTGGCTGGTCTTGGCCAGCGCGGGGGTGTCGAGGTCGACGCCGGAGTCCAGCACGGCGACCGTGGCGTCCTTGCCGTCCCAGTTGGGCAGGACCTGGCCGAACTGCGCCGCGTAGGTGTCGCCGGTGGGCAGGTACGGATTGACGCGCGGGGTGTTCTTGCCCGGCGCGGGCTGCGGCGACGGGTCCTGCGCGCCGTCGGGCTTCGGGTCGTCGCGGTAGACGAGGCCGTCGACGTCGACGGCGTTGACCGACTTGAGCTTCGCGGCCTTCTCGGCCTTGCCGGTCGGGATGCTGACCTTGACGTAGTCGAGCTTGGTGTCGGTGGCCTGGACGACGCCGCCGAGCGCCTTGAGCTCGTTCACGGCGGCGCCGGTCTGGCCCTTCTCCGCCGCGATCAGCAGCGTGACGTCGGGCTTTCCGGCCTTCTCGGCCTCGGCGACGAGGGCGCGGTCGTGCTCGTCGAGGGTCTTGCCGTCGGCGGCGCCGGCGGTCGGCGGGGCCTGCTGGGCGGACGCCACGGGGACGGCGATGCCGAGGACGGATGCGCCGAGTGCGGTGGCGAGGACGGTGATCCCGGCCCGCCGTCTCCAGCGCGGTCTGTGCTGTGTCACTGAAACGACCCTTCACGAAGAGATGCGTCCGACAAGTAGACGTCCGAGAAGTACACAACGTGAGATCTTCGTCAGCAATCAGGCGGTTAGCCCATCAACCGCAATTGGTTGCGAGCCGAATGGCCTAATCGGATGCCCGGTTAGGAGGCCACCGGATGTGACGCGTGGCCGTAAGACGTCCACCCTTGCTATATGGCCGTATAGGCGGCTACATTGTCGTGTAGTCGACTACACGCACGTATAGGACCGCTCATGACCACGGAAGACTTCACGGCGAGGGCCCGGATCCGCGACGCGGCGATCAAGCTGTTCACCGAACGCGGCATGGAGAAGACGTCGATCCTCGACATCGCCGAGGCCGCGGGGGTGTCCGGCGGCCTGATCCGCCACCACTTCGGCTCCAAGGACGGCCTGCGCGAGGCGTGCGACACCTACGTCTTCGACGAGCTGCTGAAGTTCAAGGAGGAGGTGCTGGCGAAGGGCGTCGCGAACCCGGGGTTCCTCCCGACGTTCGACGCCCGCCAGCTGCTCTTCCGCCGGTACATGGGCCGGGCCATGCTCGACGGCTCCGCGGCCGCCGAGGCGCAGTTCACCGAGATCGTCGACGGCACCGAGCGCTACTTCCGCGAGCAGGGCATGGACATGCCCGACCCGCGGGGCGTCGCCGCCGCGCTCGCCGCGATGACCGGCGGGCTGATGATCCTGCAGGACCACATCGCCCGCGCGCTCGGCGAGGAGCCGGGCACGCACGAGGCGATGCTGCGGATGTCGATGGCCGCCGGGCACCTGTTCATGAACCCGCTCGCCAACGCCGAAGTCCTCGAAAAGGCCCGCGAAGCGCTGGCCGCCTACGAACGAAAGGAATGACGATGGCCGAAGCGATCACCGCCGACGGCCTCACCAAGGCGTTCGGTTCCGCGAAAGCCCTCGACGGGCTCGACCTGACCGTCCACACCGGCGAGGTGCACGGCTTCCTCGGGCCGAACGGCGCCGGCAAGACCACCACGATCCGCGTCCTGCTGGGGCTGATGCGGGCCGACGGCGGCCGCGCCACCCTGCTCGGCGGGAACCCCTGGACCGACGCCACCGAACTGCACAAGCGGCTCGCGTACGTCCCGGGCGACGTCACGCTCTGGCCCAACCTCACCGGCGGCGAGGTCATCGACCTGCTCGGCCGGCTGCGCGGGGGCCTCGACACCGCCCGCCGCGCCGAGCTCGTCGAGCGCTTCGACCTCGACCCGCGCAAGAAGGGCCGGACGTACTCGAAGGGCAACCGGCAGAAGGTCGCGCTCGTCGCGGCGCTCGCGTCCGATGTGGAGCTGCTGGTGCTCGACGAGCCGACGTCCGGGCTCGACCCGCTGATGGAGGAAGTGTTCCGGCAGGTCATCGAGGAGGAGCGGGAGCGCGGCGACCGGACCGTGCTGCTGTCCTCGCACATCCTGTCCGAGGTCGAAGCGCTCTGCGACCGCGTCACGATCATCCGGTCCGGGCGCACCGTCGAGTCGGGCACCCTGGACGAGCTGCGGCACCTGGGCCGGATCACGATCGACGCTTCGCTCGCGCGGGTGCCGGACGGTCTGTCGGCGCTGCCGGGGGTGCACGACCTGAGCACGTACGGCTCGCACGTCCACCTGTCGGTCGACCAGTCTTCGCTCGACGACCTGATGCGGCACCTCGCCGAAGCCGGGCTGAAGAGCCTGGTGAGCCGGCCGCCGACGCTCGAAGAGCTGTTCCTGCGCCACTACCGCCACGACGAGCCGGTCGGAGCGGCGCGATGACCGGGACCTGGTCGTTGCTGCGGCTGGTGCTGCGCCGCGACCGGCTGCTGATGCCGCTGTGGATCGTCTGCCTGGCGATCGCGCCGATGGGCTACCTGTCGTCGATCAAGGCGGCCTACCCGGATGCGGCGTCGCGGCAGCACTTCTACGACCTGAACGCTTCGAGCGCGACGTTCGTCGTCCGCAACGGCCCGCTGTACGGGTCGTCGGTGGGCGAGCTGCTCGCGTGGCAGTGCGGGTTCGTCCCGGTCGTCGTCGGGTTGATCGCGCTGCTGACGGTCGTCCGGCACACCCGGACCGAGGAGGAGGCGGGGCGCCGGGAGCTGACCGGCGCGACCGTCGTCGGGCGGCACGCCGGGCTGGCGGCCGCGGTGATCGCGACCTGCGTCGCCTGTCTCGGGTACGGGCTGCTGGTCGGGCTCGGCGTCGCCGCTCAGGGCGTTCCGGCGGCGGGAGCGTTCGCGCTGGGGCTCGGGTTTTCGTTGATGGGCTGGGTGTTCGCCGGTGTCGGTGCGGTCGCCGCGCAGCTCACGTGGGGTGCGAGCGGCGCGCGCGGGATCGGGATCGGCGTGCTGGTCCTGGCGTTCCTGCTGCGGGCGGCGGGGGACAGCAGCGGTTCGGCGGGCTGGGTGGCGTGGCTGTCGCCGATCGGCTGGGCGCATCGGATGCGGCCGTTCGCGGGGGAGCAGTGGTGGGTGCTCTTCTTGGCTGTCGTCGCGAGCGGCTTGCTCGTGGTCTTGGCGGTCGCGTTGTCCGCGCGGCGTGACCTCGGCGCGGCGCTGTTCCCGGCCCGGCTGGGGCGGGCGACGGCGAAGGCGTCGCTGCGGTCGCCGCTGGCGCTGGCCTGGCGGCTGCAGCGGGGGACGCTGCTGGTCTGGACCGTCTGCCTGGCGCTGGTCGGGCTGCTGATGGGCGGGGTCGGCAAGAACGTCGCGGAGACGATCCGCGACAACAAGGCCGTCGCGGACGTGTTTTCGCGCCTCGGCGGCGGAGGCGCGGTAACGGACGCGTTCCTGGCCGGGACGATGACGTTGTTCGGCTTGGCGGCGGCGGGTTACGCGGTGCAGGCGACGCTGAAGCTGCGTGCGGAAGAGGCGGCCGGGCGGGCGGAACCGCTGCTGGCGACGGCGGTCGGCCGGGTCGGCTGGGCGCTCGCGCACCTGACGTTCGCGCTGCTGGGCTCGGCGTTCTTGCTGGCGGTGACCGGTCTCGCCACCGGCGCGGCGTACGGCACTTCACTGGTCCCGGCGGCGCTGGCGCAGTTGCCGGCGGTGTGGGTGCTGGCCGGCTTGGCGGCCTTGCTGGTCGGCTTCCTGCCGCGTTTCGCCGCGGCGGCCTGGGGCCTGCTGGGCGCGTTCCTGCTGTTGTCGCTGGTGGGGACGGCGTTGCAGTGGAACGACGTGGTGCTGGGGATCTCGCCGTTCGCGCACCTGGCGCGACTGCCGGGCGGGACGTTCTCGGTGGCGCCGGTGATCTGGCTGGTGGCGATCGCCTTGGTGGCCGGTGCGGGTGGCCTGGCGGCGTTGCGAAGGCGTGACATGCCAGTGGGCTGACAGCGAGACGTGACCACCGCGGGCGTCCGGGGGTTCGACCCCCGGGGCACGCCGCGGGGCGAGGCCCGGTGCGCGCGTTCCGCGCACCGGCCTCGCCCCGAGACTCGCGTGGCAACCGAGGGAGTCGAACCCTGCGCGGCTTATGAGGGCGGCGCCCATGGACCGGCCCTGACCCTTCGGCGGGCGACGGCTGCCATCTCCTACAACGGTAGCCAATACCCATCTCATTCCCATCTCACTCTGTGCTTCACCCGGACGGGCCCGGCTGGCAGGGTGGTCCGCATGGATGATCTACTCCTGCGCCGCGTGCGGCCGGGGCTCGGCGGGGAGCTCGCGGACGTCCGGGTCAACGACGGCCGCGTCACGGCGATCACCGAGCCGGGTTCGGCCGGGTTCGCGGCGCGGGTCGTCGACGGGCACGGCGGCACGCTGCTGCCGGGGCTGGTCGACGCGCACGTCCACCTGGTGCAGTGGGCGACGTCCCGCCGCCGGATCCCCCTCGACGCGGCGCGCTCGGCGGGGGAGGCGGTCGAGCTGCTGCTGGCGCACCTGCTGGCGACGCCGTCACAGTCGGAGGAACTGGTCGTGGGCGCGGGGTTCCGCGACGCGCTCTGGCCGGACCGGCCGCACAAGGACCTGCTGCAGCGGGCGCTGCCGGGGCGGGCGGTGGCGTTGTTCAGCGCGGACCTGCACACCCTGTGGCTGAGCCCGGCGGCGCTGAAGCTGATCGGCCGCGGCGACCACCCGACGGGCGTGCTGCTGGAGAACGACTGCATGAGCGCGACGGCCCAGCTCCCGACGGCGGCGATCGACGTCCAGGACGCGTGGGTGGCGGAAGCGGTGTCCGCGGCGGCGGCGCGGGGCGTGACGCAGATCGTCGACTACGAGTACGCGGACACGGTGGCGGACTGGACACGTCGTGGTGCCCCGGCCGTCCGGATTTCGTGCGTGATCGCTCGGTTCCTGCTGGACCAGACGATCGAGCGCGGCCACCGCACGGGCGACGTGCTGCCGGATTCGGACGGGTTGCTGACGGTGGGCCCGTTCAAGCTCTTCGTGGACGGCTCGCTGAACACCCGGACGGCTTATTGCCACGATCCTTACCCGGGTGGCGACTCGCCGGGACTGCTGGAGTTGCCGCCGTCTTCTTTGGTTCCCTTGATGGAGAGGGCTTTCTCGCACGGCTTGCTCCCGGCGGTGCACGCGATCGGCGACCAGGCGAACACGATCGCGTTGGACGCTTTCGGTTCGGTCGGCTGTCCCGGGCGGATCGAGCACGCGCAGTTGCTTTCTTCAGCTGATGTCTCGCGTTTCGCTTCGCTGGGCGTGATCGCGGCGGTCCAGCCGGCGCATCAGCCGGATGATCGTGACGTCGCCGACCGGCATTGGCACGGGCGGACGTCGCGGGCGTTCCCGTATCGGTCGTTGCTGGAGTCGGGCGCTCGGCTGGAGTTCGGGTCGGACGCGCCGGTGGCCCCGCTGGACCCGTGGGACGGAATCGCGTCAGCGGTCTCCCGCACCGACGACGACCGGCCGGCTTGGCACCCGGAGCAGGCAATTTCGCTGCCGGACGCCCTGGCGGCGTCTTCGGGAGGGCGGCGGAGAGTTTCGGTGGGGGATGTGGCGGACTTGATGGTGACGGCGGCGGACCCGTCGACGTTATCCGCGAGGGACCTGCGGGCGCTCCCGGTGACGGCGACGATCCTCGGTGGGCACGTCACCCACCAGATCTGAGCATGGTCAACTGGCCGGGGGTCCTGCGAAAGGTGGATTTCGGTCGAAAACGTAGCCAACGGACCGTTCGCGCTTTGCCACGTCAAGTTTTGTCGGACGTCGTGATCATCCTCGACGTATGTTTCGAGGAACTTGGACCAGACATCCACTCGTCACGGGCCACCCACACGGTCCGGACGTCGTACGCGTATCCGAGCTCGAAGAGATCGGGATGCCTCGCAGCAGTGTCTATCGGCGATGCCTGCCCGGCGGGCCATGGCGACGGCTGCTGCCCGGCGTGATCCTGCTGCGGGCAGCGGAACCGACCGACGAGCAGAGGCTGAAAGCAGGCCTCCTGCGCGGGGGTGAGCGCGCCATGATCACCGGTCTGTGGGCGTTGCGTCGCCACGGTTTGCAGCAGGTGCCGGAGCCGGGCGACGTTCACCTGCTCGTACCGCACGAACGCGAGGTGACCAGTGCCGGGTTCGCCGTTGTGGAGCGCACCACCAGACTGCCGATAGCCGTGGTTCGAGGTGACATGCCGATCGCACCCGTGTACCGCGCGGTGCTGGACGGAGCGCGGAGAATCCGCGATTTCGACACTGTGCAGGCGATGCTCGCGGAAGCTGTACAGCGACGGAGGTGCACCGCCGAGCAACTCGATCGTGAGCTGAACAGGGGTAGTCAGCGAGGCTCTGCCATTCCGCGCAGAGCGTTGCAGGCACTCCTCGGCGGTGCCGAGTCGGTCGCCGAAGCGGATGCGTGGGAAATCTGGAAGTATTCCGGCTTGCCTCCCGCCGAATGGAACGTGGGTGTCTTCGATCGGCAAGGCGTCTTCATTTCGAAGCCGGACGCTTGGTGCGAAGACGTCGCGTTCGCGTGGGAGATCGACTCGCGCAGCTATCACGAGGGAGGCGACCACTATGCGGCAACCCTGGCGCGTAACGCGCGGTACTCGGCTGCCGGAGTCGTCTACCTGCAGACACTGCCGAGCCGCCTCCGGACCGAACCCGCCAAGGTGATCAGTGAGCTCCGCGATACGTACGCCGCGGCTGCCGCCCGCCCGAAGCCATTGGTCACCTGCCGGCCTTGAGCCCCGAGCGCCCCAAAGCGGCCTTGGTTGCGTCAGACGCACCGAAGGCCGCCTTGGGTGCGTTGAACGCAACCAAGGCCACATTGGGCCGCTGGCGACCTTGGGGGCTTGATTTGTCCACCGGACAACGGAAAAGATCACCCCGGATATGTGACAACGTTGTCAGGAGGAGCCGGATGAGAACGCGGACGCGCGTCCTTGCCACCCTGCTCGCGGGAGCCACCACGATGGCCCTCGCGACCCCAGCCGAAGCCCGCAACGGGCCGAAATTCGCCGATGACCCCACCACCCTCGTCGACACCTCGATCGGGAACAACGGGGACGGCACCACCTTCCCGGGCGCCACCACCCCCTTCGGGATGGTGCAGCTCAGCCCGGACACCCAGCTCAAGAAGTACGCGTCCTACGACTACGCGCAGGACACCACCCTCGGCTTCAGCCACACCCACCTCTCCGGCGTCGGCTGCCAGACGATGGGCAACTTCCGGTTCATGCCCACCAGCGGCGCCGTCACCAGCAGCGACCCCGCGCAGTACGGCGCCAAGTTCAGCCACGCCAACGAAACCCGCCAACCCGGCTACTACGGCGTCAAGCTCGACAACGGCATCGAAGCCGAGCTGACCGCCACCCAGCGCACCGGCCAGCACCGCTACACCTTTCCTGACAACGCGAGCGAGAACGTCCTCATCGAGGTCGGCGAGAGCAACGGCTACACCTACGCCGGCGACGTCCACGTCGTCGGGGACGACACCGTCGAAGGCTGGCTGCAAGGCGGAAACTTCTGCTGGGAGACCCAGAAAGAGCGCTACAAGGTCTTCTTCTCGGCCAAGTTCGACCGCAAGTTCACCGGCTTCGGCACCTGGACCGACAACAAGCTCACCCCGAACCAGCGCGACGCCACGCTCGGCAGCCAGCGCACCGGTGCCTGGCTCACCTTCGGCACCGACAAGAGCCAGGTCGGCGCCTCCGTCGGGCTCTCCTACACCTCGATCGACGGCGCCCGGCTCAACCGCGGGACCGAGCAGCCCAGGTCGTTCGACAAAGCGAAAAGCCAGGCCCACGACACCTGGAAGGACGAGCTGAACCGCATGCGCGTCGCCGGGGGGACGACCGCCGACCAGCGGACCTACTACAGCGCGCTGTACCGGTCGCTGCTGCACCCGTCCGTCGGGTCCGATGTGGACGGTTCCTACCGCGGCTTCGACGACAAAGTGCACCGAAGCCGGGACACGTACTACCAGATGTTCTCGCTCTGGGACACCTACCGCTCGCAGAACCAGCTGGTCGCGCTGCTGCACCCGGACAAGGCCGCGGACATGACCAAGTCCGTCCTCAAGATCTACCAGGACGGCGGCTGGGTGCCGCGCTGGGCGCTCGCCGGCGGCGAGACGAACGTGATGAGCGGCGACCCCGTCACGCCCTGGGTCGTCGACAACTACCGCCGCGGCATCCTCGACGATCGCACCGCACGACAGCTCTTCGACGCGCTGTGGCGCAACGCCAACGAGGTACCCACGGATCAGTCCGTCTTCCGCGGCCGCGACGGCAACCCGTCCTACGTCGAGAACGGCTGGATCGGCTACCAGGACCTGCCCGGCTACACCTACGGCGACACCCGCCAGGCCGGTTCGGCGACCCTCGAGTACGCCCTCGCCGACTGTGCGCTGTCCACCATGGCGCAAGGGCTCGGGTACCGGGACAAGGCCAAGACCCTCCAGGCCCGCTGTGGGAACTTCACAAAACTGTGGGACACCAGCGTCGAGTCCCACGGCTTCACCGGCTTCCCGCGCACGAAGGCCGCGGACGGCACCGGCGTCGGCGACCCCGACCCGGCCAAGTCCACCGGCTTCCACGAGGGCACGCCCTGGCAGTACCAGTGGCTGGCCCAGCAGGACACCGCGAAACTGTTCGGCCTGATGGGCGGCCCGGCGCAGGCGGAAAAGCGGCTCGACACCTTCTTCGACATGCCGCTGCTGCTGAGCGATCCGGCGAAGGCCGCCGCGGACTCCTGGGTCCACGGCGCGTACGACTACCACAACAACTTCGCCTTCAACCCGAACAACGAGCCCGACCTGCACGCGCCCTGGATGTACACCTGGACCGGCGCGCCGTGGAAGACGTCGGCCGTGCTGCGCGCGGCGCGGACGCTCTTCACCGACACGCCCTACGGCATGCCCGGCAACGACGACCTCGGCACCATCTCGTCGTGGCTCGTCTTCGGTATGACCGGCGTCTTCGAAGCCCAGCCCGGCTCCGGGACGTACCTGCTCAGCACGCCGATGTTCGAGAAGGTCGAGATCCACCCGGCCGGCGGCCGCAAGATCGAGATCGAGGCGCCCGGCGCGAGCGCGGCGAAGCTGCAGTACACAAAGGACGTCCAGGTCGGACACCGCGGCTACGACCGCAGCTGGATCTCCCACGCGGACCTGCTCCGCGCGGGCAAGATCCAGTTCCGCCTGAGCGACACCCCCACGAGCTGGGGGACGAAGTCGGCGCCGCCGGCGATGTGATGGCGCGGTGGCCTCCCCCGAATCCGGGGGAGGCCACTACCATCCCCGCATGCCGACGCCGGACGCCCGTGAGCGCATCCTCGGAACCGCCACCCGGCTGTTCGACCGGCACGGGGTGCACGCCGTCGGGCTGCAGCGGATCATCGACGAGTGCGACTGCGGCAAGAACCTGCTCTACACCCACTTCGCGAGCAAGGACGACCTGGTCGTGGCGTACCTGGGCCGCTGCGCCGCCGAGTGGGACGCCCTGGTCGACGGCGTCCGGGCGGCCGCTCCGGAGCGACGGCTGGTGGACCTGGTCCGCGAGGTCGGGACGCGGGTGACCCGGCCCGGCTCGCGGGGGTGCGCGCTGCGAGCGACGCTGGTGGAGTTTCCGGAGCGGCGGCACCCGGCCCACCGCGTGGCGGTGGCCCACCTGGTACGGGCGCGGACGCAGCTGCGGGAACTGGCGGCGGAGACGTCGGCGCCCGACTCCGAGCGGCTGGCCGACCGGGTGTTGGTGATCATCGACGGCCTGTACGCGAACGGCCCGATCTTCGGCGACGACGCGGCCAAGGCAGCGGTCGCCTTCGCGGAGGACGTGGTGAAGGCGGAGACCTCAGCGGAGCCGGCGAAGGGCCGCTGACCAGGCCCGACGTGAGACGGTGAGCTGACCGGCGGCGGGTGCCTTGCTGTCCCGCACGCCGACGGTGCGCTCGATCGCCACCTCGACGCAATCGCCTTCATTGCCACTGTGCGAGGACTTGCGCCACGTCATGAGGCCTCCGGCTATCGGGTCGCCTCCGCGATCAGCTCGCGGGAGGCTTCTTCGCTGAGGGCATTGCCGGACACCATCTTAGCGAGTTCGCGGTAGGCGGCGATGTGTTCGCGCTCGGAGAGGAAGACGCTCCCACTGTAGTTTTCGAGGAACGCGATCGGCGGCAGGTCCTCGTAGTCGTAGATGAGGAAGCTGCCCAGCAGCCCGGGGTGGTAGCCCTCGCCCGCGCGCAGGATCCGTAGCGAAACGTTCGGCAGCCGGGACATCGCCAGCAGGTGGTCGAACTGGTCGGACATGATGTCCTCGTCGCCGACCGGCTCGAGGACCGCGGTCTCGTAGATGACCGCGCGCAGCCGGATCGGGTCGGCCCGGGTGAGGATCTTCTGCCGGCCGAGCCGGACCGCCAGTCGCGCATCGGCCTGCGCCAGCGTGAGGTTCGAATTGCTCAGCAGAGTGCGGGCGTAATCCGCGGTCTGGAGCAGTCCGGGAATGATCCCGAGTGCCCAGTTGGTCACCGCGGTGGCGGACCGCTCGCATTCGAGCAGGCCGCTCAATGGCCCGGGAATTTCCGGGGAGCCGGTGCTGACCCAGTCGGGATCGCGGGCCGTCCTGGCCAATTCCAAAAGGTGTTTCTGCTTTTCGCCGCGCACCTTGAAGAAGCCGAGGATGAGCGCCACGTCCGCCACCGACGGCAACCTCAACCCCTTCTCCCACAACGACAGCACTTGCGGCGCGAAGCCGAGTATGCGCGCCAGCTGGCGCAACCCCACTCCGTGCGCTTCGCGTACTTCGCGCAGCCCGGCGGCCAACGCGCGAGCGCGTGGCGTGGAAGAAGTCGCTTTCATGGGCCGATGATACGAAACCCGTCCATCACCCTCTCGGTGTGTTGGTGTCAACCGGATCGGACAGATTGAATGGACGTCATGTTGAGGTGGCAACAAGCGGAGGGAAAGCGACATGCGCTCGACGGGGCTTTCCCGCCGCGTCCGGAAGAAACGTTCGTCGGCTTGTGTGGAGCGGAGGTGACCGTCGCGGTGTGCGACGTTCCGCAGCTCGGCGGGCACTGGTTCGACCCGACCTGCGCCGAATGCCGGGCCGCGTGGCTGGCGCGGTGCTGACCGAGACCGACCGGGACCACCGGCTGCTCGACCGCATCCGCGACCTCCACACGTCGCTGGCGCTCGACCTGGCGTGGCTCGCTCGCACGCTCGACGACGAGACACCCCGGCCTGACATCCTCCGCGACCTGGGGGAACGTCTCGCCGACCTGGGCGCGGACCTGGTCACCCGCGCCGACGAGCTGGACGCCGAGGTCCGCGCCACCCTCCCGGACCACGGCTGGCTCCCCGAAGCGGGCGCACGGCGGCGCGCGCTGGCCGTCGCCCACCAGGTCGGCCCGCACCCCCTCCGGTGCGGGCCGATCTTCCTGGCCGTCTGCGGCGCGGCGTGCTTCCCGTTCTACGGCACCGACCCCACCGGCCGGACAGCGCGGCACGAACGGTGCGAAAGGTGTCTGAACCGCCTCAGCCCGTGAGAATCGCCGCCAGCCGCGCGTAGTGGCGCCGCGCGCGAGGATCGGCGAAGGACCCGAACAGCGCAAGCGCCTCTCGGCGTCCCTCCGCGGCTTCCCCGGCACTGCCCGAATCGTCCAGCGCGGCGCCGAGGTGGTCGAGTGCGAGGGCAAGCAACCAGGTCTCGTTCAGCTCGCGGAACACGGAGACGGCTCGGCGGCAGAACTGCACGCCTTCTTCGGCTCGCCCCATCATCCGGTAAGCGATGCCGGTGACGTCCCAGGTCTCGGCCTCACGCGCACGGTCACCCAGCTGCCGCTGCAGCGTCGCGGAGCGCCGGAGCGTCTCCAGGGCTTCCGCCGGCCGGTCGAGATCGATCTGGACGCGGCCTTCTTCCAACAGCCAGAACGCTTCTCGTGCGGGGTTCCCGTCTTCCCGTGCGATGCCCACGGCGGCCCGGATGTACTCGTACGCTTCGGCGGGCCGGCCGAGTTCCCTGTTCGTGCGGCTGAGCCCGCGCAGGGCGTCGCCTTCGCCACTGCGCAGTCCGAGCCGGCGGAACCCGGCCAACGCCTCGTTCAGCAGGCGCTGCGCCCGCTCGAAGGATTCGAGTTCGAGATCGACGTTGGCAGTGTTGTTGGTCGCGACCGCCAGCCAGTACGGCTCACCGAGAACGCCGGCGAGCGTGGTGACCCGGGCGAACAGGTCACTGGCCGCGATCAGGTCGCGTGCGCGGAACCGGGCCAGCCCCAGTGCGTTGGCCGACTTCAACTCGCCAAGTGAGTCGTCGAGCTCACGACGCAGGCGAAGCGCAGCCGACTGCAGTTCGATCCCCAGCTCCCGGTCGAAGTGCTGGGTGTGTGCCTTGCCCAAGCTCTCCAGCAGTTCCGCTTCGGCCGCGCGGTTTCCGAGCCGCCGGGCCACCCGGAGTGCGGTGGTGCTGGTTTCGATCCAGTCGCCGAAATGGTTGTGTTCGGCGTAAATCGGGTAAAGCGCCGCCGAAAGCTGCCAGGTGATGTCGGAGAAGTCGAGGTCGTCGGCCGCGCGGACGGCCCGGACCAGGTTTTCCCGCTCCTGTCCGTACCACGTGAGGGCGGCCGTGCGGTCCGGGAACGCCGGCGGGTCGCTGTCCGCCGCGGCCGGGGCCGCCGTCCAGGACAGGGCGTCGCCGCCGAGACGGTCTCGCGCGGCGAGCGCGCCGTGCAGGTACCACGACAGCACGCGATGCGCGGCCTCGAAGGCGGCGTCGGCGGTCTCCTCGGCCCGCGCCTGGTCATTCGCGTACATCCGCAGCAGGTCGTGGAACTGGTACCGGTCCGCTCGCGGCTGCTCGAGCAGGTGCGCGCCGACCAGGTCGTCGACGACGCGCCGGACCTTGGCCCGGGACCGGCCGGCGAGCGCCGCCGCGGCGGCGAGCGAGAACTCCGGGCCGGGGTGCAGCCCGAGGAGCCGGAACATGCGACTCGCCTCCGGCGTCAGCGCTCGGTAAGACCAGGCGAAAACGGTGCGGACGGCGTCGGACTCGTCGTCGTCATCGGCGGTCAGCGCGTCCCACAGTGCCGATTCGTCCCGCAGTTCGGTGATGAGGTCGCGCAAGGGTGTCCACGGCCGGTTGATCGCGCGTTCGGCGGCGATGCGCAGGGCGAGAGGGAGACGGGCGCACAGTCCGGCCAGCTCGGCGAGCTCCGCGGTGTCGTCCTGATCGCGGTAGCCGGAGGTGATGCGCTGGATCAGCTCGGTCGCTTCGTCCTCGGAGAGCACGCGCAGGCTCAGCCGGCGCGCGCCGTCCCTGGCCACGAGCCCGGACAAGCTGCTCCGGCTGGTTACGAGCACCAGGCACTCGCTGTTGCCGGGCAGCAGCGGCCGGACCTGCCCGACCGTCGCGGCGTTGTCCAGCACCACGAGCATCCGGCGGCCGAACAGGAGCGATCGGAACAAGGCGGCTCGGGACTCGAGGTCGGCGGGAACCGCCGCCACCGGCACGCTCAGCGCGTGCAGGAACCGCTCGAGCACCTCGTGCGGCGTGATCGGCGGCCCCGGGTCGTACCCGTGGAGGTTGACGTAGAGCTGCCCGTCCGGGAACCGGGCACGGATCCGGTGCGCCCAGTGCACGGCGAGCGAAGTCTTGCCGACTCCCGCCGTGCCCACCACGGCGATCGTGGCGCCGGGAGCGGTGCTGTCGTCGATGATCTCGTCGAGCCGGGCGAGGTCCCGAAGCCGGTTGACGAAACCGCGGACGTCGGCGGGGAGCTGGCGGGGGACCGGACCGGACGGCTCGTCACCGGACATCGGCCGGCTCACCACGCCGGGGGTGGCTGCCGCCCGGCGAGCTTCCTGGCGAAAAACGTGCCCAGCCCTTCGCCCTCGTCGTAGAGCCGGCGGGTGGTGGCCGTCCATCGGCTGATCAGCCCAGGGTCCGCGGATTTGACCGCACCTTCGAGTTCACCGCGCTCGGTGTACAAGACTTGATAAATGACCTTCTTGCCGAGGATGAAAAGTTCAGGAAGAACTTCTTCTTGTTCGATCTCGTCGACGGTGTGACCGGACACGACGCGGATCTTACCGCCCACCTGGAACCGCACGTGCAGGGAGTTGAGCTCCCAGTACAGATAGGGGCTGATCGGTTCTTCCACGACCCGGACCCGCCGAACTTCGAACCCGTGCCGGGCGATGCGGGTTTCGTAGTCGGCGACTTTCTGCCTGCGCTCCTCCAGGAGCCGCAGCGCCTTGGGCCAATCGCCCGCGGTGAAGGCGTCCCAGCTGGCGTCGCCGGACTCGACGAAGTGCTGTTGCCGCTCGAGCTTCCAGCACCCGCTGTCGTCGGTGCGCCAGAAGTTCTCGGCGTGGTCGGCGAAGTACTCGTCCGGCGTCAACCGATCACCGGGCAGGGTGACGAGACGTCTATGCATCGGGGATGTCCCCCTTGGCGTTGCGCATCATGATGCCCGGAATGACGACCAGTCGCTCGTCCGCGCCGATGCTGACCCCGTCGGGCAACCGCGCCGCATATCCCGACGTAAGGTCGCGGCCGATGATCGCCACGTCCCCGTTCGAAAGTTCCCAGATATCCGGGCAGCTGGGGTCGTTGTTCGTCCGGTCGAGTTCGATCGCGGACTTCCCCAGACGACGTTTGAACGACGCGTTCGGATCGGCTTCCCACAGACGTGGCATCACACGCTCCCCTTCTTTAGCCGGCGAACGGAAATTACAGCATAGAGATGATCTTGCTGCATTGGCAACAAATCGGGTGTGAATTCAGGGACTTGGCCAGGAAATGTCCCCTGTTCGGGCGTCTGGTGTCTCCGGGTGCGGACGCAGTGTGGTTGCGGCAGAGTGGGAGCGAGAGGAGGCGAGATGACCGAGACGAACACGACCGCGACCGAACGGTTCTTCCGGATCGCGATCGCGATCAAGGGGCTCGACGGCGCGCTGCAGGTCGTCGGGGCGTTGATCCTCGCGTTCATCCCGGCCTCGACCGTCAGCGGGTTCACCCACGCGGTCATCACGCGCGACCTGCTGGGCGACCCGTCCGGCACCCTCGCGCGGCACCTGGAGTCGGCGACGGAGAACTTCCTCCACGGCGACACGAAGACGTTCGCCGTCGCGTACCTGCTCGCCCACGGCCTGATCAAGCTCGGGCTGGTTTGGGCGCTCGCGAAAAAGATCGTCCGGGCGTACCCGGTCGCGGCGCTCGTCCTCGCCGCGTTCGTCGTCTACGAGATCTTCCGGGCGATCCACACCCACTCGATCGCGCTGCCGTTCTTCGCCGCGCTCGACGTCGTCATCATCGTCCTGGTCCTGCGCGAGTACCGGCAGCTCAAGCGGTCACGAAGTGCATGACGGCGACGTGTCCAGCGGCCGGCCCTGCGACCACACGAGGTCGACCGGGCTCGCCGCGCCGTCGGCCTCGATCCGCAGGATCGGCAGCACCTTGTCGATCTGGTTGCCGCTGTCCTGCCGGAACGCGATGAAGCCGGTGGCGCCGGCCACGGCCGAGTTGCAGTCGATGTTCGCGACGAAGTTCGTCACCGACCGCGGGCTGGCCGACGGGTCGTCCTCGGCCGCCTTGACCGCCGTCGCCACGGCGTCGTGCTCGATCATCGCCGAGCCGTCGGCCAGGGCCGCCGCCTCGAACTCGTGCGTGCCGGTGAACGCGTTGATGAAGTCCGTGTAGTTCTGCTGGTAGGTCAGCGCGGCGTCGTTGCCCGTGAACATCTTCCACTGGTCCGGGTAGGCCAGCGCCGTGTACAGCGGTGTGACGGCGATGTCGCCGGACAGCGGGAGTTTCGTGCCGACGAGCGTCGCCGCGTCGTCGCCGGAAATCACCGTGACCGAACGGAGCTGCTGGCACGCGCCGTCGTTCGACAGCGCGTAGACGAACGACCTCAAATCGACCCCGCGGCCGGCGAAGTAGATGACGTCCGGCTGGGCGTTGCAGATGTCGGAATGCATGCCGCGGAACAGTTTCTGGAGGTACTCGTCGCGGCTCGTGCCGGTGAGCTGCCCCTCGAGGGAGTCGTACTTCTTCGAGAACTGGATCGGCACCAGCTGCTGCTCGGTGAACGCCTTGGCCAGCGTGCCCGCGTAGGTGTCGGCTTCGTTGATGTCTGTGACGAGCATCGTGCGCCGCTTCGGGAGCTTCGCGATGTAGTTGACCGCGGCGTGCGCCTCGTCGCTGTTCGTCGGCCCGACGCGGAAGAAGTTCTTGATCCGCTTGCCGTCGGTGTCGACGTTCAGGTCGTCGGCGGTCACCGTCGCGCCGATCGTGACGATGCCCTGGCGGGACAGCTCGGCGATCGCGTCGCGGGTGTTCTGCAGGCTGATGCCGACGCCGGTGACGGCGGCGATGTGGTGGCTTTCGGCGTTCGCGACGATCTGGTCGACCGCCGCGCGCCAGTGCTCGGCGCTGCTGCCGAAGTTCGCCAGCAGCAGCTTGACGCCGGTGGTGTCCGGCCGCGGCCACGCGGCGGCGATCGCGCCCTGAACCTCGTGGCGGATGAAGTCGATCGGCGTGCTGTCGACGGCCGGGTCCGGCGTCAGGTTCTCGAGCACCACGACGGTCTTGTAGGCCGCGCCCGCCTGCGCGTTCCGGTCGGCGATCAGCGCTTCGAGGTCGGCGAGCGGATCGTCGTCGCGCAGCGGCCCGGAGTCGAGGGAGAGGCCGACGCAGACGTCGTTCTCCTCCGTCAGCCCGGCGCCGCACTGCTGCCACGGCGGGTTCCAGACGAGGTACCCGCCCACCAGGAGCACCACTACGACGGTGACCACGATCCAGTGCCGGTGGAGCAGGCTCCGGGGCCGGACGGGGGGTTCGGCGGTGCGGGTTCGCGGAGCGAAGCGGTCGAGCAGCGCGGTGCGGGGCATCGGCGTTCCGTCCGTCAGGGCCAGAGGCCGTCGGAGGCGAGCTTGGCGGTGGTGTCGAGCGCTTGGGTGTCCGAGCGCTGCGAGATCGACGACAGGTTGGTCAGCGCGGCGCTGATGTTCTTGTTCTGGGCCGGGCCACGCACCGCGAAGGGGTTCGCGCTGAGCCAGCTCGCGGCGACCAGCCGGGCGAGGTTGTTGCGGATTTCCGTGCGGTCGCCGGGGTTCTGCTCGATGTCGGCACCGACGAGCTTGCCGTAGAGCCGCTCGTAGTTCTCGTCGAGCGGCTGCGCGTCCGGGGCGTGGACGACGACCGTCAGCCGGTCGATCCACTCCTGGTGCGGGAGCTTCGGGAAGTCCCGTTCGAAGAGGTCCACCACGGCCGGGAAGTCGCCGAGGGCGAGCAGGCAGTAGGCGAGCCGGACGTCGTCGGCGCCCGGCGCGCCGCGCAGCGCGGTGAACTGGGCCGTGTACGTCGGGCCTGCGCCGCCGTTGCGCCGGGCCAGCGCGGACACCAGGTTGCCGGCCAGCCAGGGGTGCAGGGTGACGTGGTCGGGGGTGCCGCCGCCGTCGCCCGGCGCGTTCACCCACAGCGACGCGCGCAGCTCGGTGAGGATCGGGCCGACGTGCGGCTGGCCGACCAGGCCGTGCTCGGGCAGCGGGACCAGCCAGGGCGCGGTGGCGAACGGCGCCGCCGTGACCAGCGCGTCGGTGTCCACGGTGGACAGCCGGAGGTCGGTGAGCCAGCGGCGCCACGGGTCGGGGCCGGACGTGCCGAGGACGTCACGGGCACCTTGGCGGACCGGGGTGTCACGCAGGGCCGCGGCCAGCTGCTTCGCCGCCTTCGGCAGGCCGCCGCTGGCGCGGTGGACGAACTCGGCCGTCGCACGGGGGACGTCCTTGCCCAGCAGCGTCGCGACCTCGCGGAGGGTCAAGGGCTCGAGCAGCACGGGGTAGTAGGTGGGCGGGCGGGCGCTGTCCGGGTGCTCGGCCCAGTCGTCGTAGGAGGCGTCGCGGCAGCTCGGCACGATGCGGGCCGCCGTCCCGCCCGGCTGCCACGGTGGCCGCCAGGCGCGGGCCAGCTCGCGCTCCCACTCGCCGTCCCACTTCCCGCTCGTCGCCACGACCAGCAGCGGATCGCCGGTGCCGCGGTCGCTGTGCTTGTGCCGGTAAGCCTCGCGAGCCTGCGCCAGTGCCTTGAGGAACGCGAGGCCGCCGGGGTGGTCGACGTCGTCGAGCAGCACCACCCAGTTGTGCACGTGGGACTGCTTGTCCGGGTTGACGCAATCACACGGGCTGTGCCGCTCCGGGGCGGACATCCGGCGGTGGTTCTCGCGGACGTCGGCGAGGAAGGCTTCGGTCAGCCACGCGGTGACGGCGTCGGGGTCGGGCTCGTCCCCGCGCGCCAGCCAGTTGAGGTCGACCAGCGCGTCGAGCGCGTCACCGGAGGTGAACCGGTCGAACTCGGTCAGCGAGCGCAGGATGTGGCCCAGCCGCGGGCGGACGGTCTGGAGCAGCCCCGGGACCTCGTCGGCGAACGCGGCGCCGAACGGCGGCGGCACGGCGGCCTTCGTGAAGATGCGCAGCCAGGGATCGAAGCGGCCGGACCAGCGGCTGCGCTTGAACTCCCGGAGCCGGCCGCGCAGCGTCTCCCGATCTCGTCCGCGGTCGGTGGTGGTGAGCTCCGCGTTGACGGCGATCAGGGCGACGGCGAGGCGCAGGAACCGCGGCCGCGCGCGGTGCCGCCACTTCCGGGAGAGGTTGTAGGCCAGCCTGATCAGGACGTCGACGGGAGCCGGCTCGTCACCGGCGAAGTCGAACCGGGCGTGCACGACGCCCCAGCCGAGGTGGTCGGTGATCTCGGACAGCGCGTGCGACTTGCCGGCGCCGACCGGGCCGAGCAGGAGGACCACCGGTTGCGGCCGCGGCGGCTTGCCGGTCACGCCGTTCCAGAGCAGGCGGCGGGTCAGCAGGACGGAACCGGAATGATCCGTTTCGACCATCGGTGTGTACTCCCCCAGTGGACCACGAACACGTCAGGTCACCAGGATAAACGCTCCGTGACGGATCGGCTACCGGTGCTCCCCGATTGGCCGATTTTTGTCCATGATCCCGGGCTCACGCGGCGACGGGAAATCGCACCGTCGTGCTGGCGGCCTCCAGGGGTTCGACGTAGAGGGCGGTCGCGTTGTCCGAGCCGCCGCGGGCGAGCGCCGCGTCGACGAGGTCGGCCGCGCCGGTGCCCGGCCGGGCCAGCACCGCGCGGATCCCGCTGCCGGTGAGGGGCTTGTGGACGCCGTCGCTGGTCAGCAGCAGGCCCGCGCTCGACGTCTCCGCCGTGCCGATCTCCTCCGGCTTGGTCGTGCGGACGCTCGTGGTGACCACGTGCTCCATCCGCGGGGTCACCGGCTGGTGGCGGGCGCGGAAGTACTCGGCGAGCGTGTGGTCGGTGGTCAGGCGGCCGAGCGTGGTGCCGTCCCAGGCGTACGCGCGGGCGTCGCCGACCCAGGCGATGCGGTACCCGCCGTGCTCGGCCGGCATGGCGACGACGAGCACCGCGTCCCCGAGCGTCTGCTCGCGAACCGCTTGCTGCGCCGCGAGAACGGCTTCGACCGGTCCTTTGTGGACGGGGGTGCGGGCGGCGGCCGCGGCCGCGGTGCGGGCGGCCCGCGCGGCGGCGGGATCGTCTCCGACGCCGTCGGCGAGGGCGAACACGATGCCGGGGCCACCGGCCGCGGCGTACGCCCCGACGGCGTCGGCGTTGAGCGAGCGCGGCCCCTGGGCGCTCGCGGTGTGCCAGCGCGGGTACTCCGGTCGTGTCGTGCTCATCGCGGCCTCCTCGTCCCCTCTGTCCTCCATGATCCGCCGGTTACCTGTGGGCCGTCTGAGACTTTCCTGTGCCGGCGGTGTCGGTCCGGGTACCTTGGGAACGGGGTGGGGCATGGAGTTCCGGATTCTCGGTCCGCTGGCGGTGATCCGCGCGGACGGCCGCCCGGCCGTGCTCGGCGGGCGGAAGCCGCGGACGCTGCTGGCGGCGCTGCTGCTGGCCCGCGGGCGCGTGGTTCCCGATGAGCGGCTCATCGCGCTGCTGTGGGAAGGCGTCCGGCCGGCGACGGTCGACGCGCAGCTGTGCACGTACGTTTCCCGTCTGCGCAAGGGACTCGGGCGGCCCGCGCGGCTCGTCCGGTCGGGTGGCGGGTACCTGCTGGCGCCGGACGGCGCCGCGGTCGACGCGGAGGAGTTCGAGCGGCTGGCCGCTTCCGGCCACGACGAGCTGCGCGCGGGTGCGGCCGGGCGCGCGGCGGAGTTGTTCGGCGCCGCGCTCGACCTGTGGCGCGGCCCGGTCCTCGCCGGCATCGCCGAACCGCTTCGCGCGGGGGAGTCGGCGCGGTTCGAGGAGCTCCGGCTCGCCGTCCTCGAGAGCCGGATCGAAGCGGAGGTGGCGACCGGCGACCACCTGCGGGCGGTGCCGGACGCCACCGGCCTCGTGCTCGACCACCCGCTGCGGGAACGCGCGCGGGCGCTGCTCATGGCCGCGCTCTACGCGAGCGGGCGGCCGGCGGACGCGGTGGCCGTGTACCACCGGGGCCGGCGGATCCTCGACGAACGGCTCGGGATCGCGCCGGGCCCGGGGCTGCAGGCGGCTTATCAGCGGGTGCTGTCCGGGTAGGGCGACGAGCGGAAGTCCCGGTCGAGCTCGGCGGTCGAGCGCGGCAGCCAGTACCGGGCCTGCGCGCGGACCTGCTCGCGCGGCAGGCCCGGGTTGACGTGCCGGTGGTCGGGCTTCGCGATCGACTGCAGCGCCCAGGCGAAGCCGAGCATCGGGGTGATCCGCGCCCAGCGGCGGCGGTCGATGTCCAGCACCATCTGCGCGCGCTGGATGGCGTGCCAGAAGTGGTAGCCCGACGGCGGATCGCCGTCCATGGTGTGCACTTCGGACTCGACGTCGGCCCGCCGCGGGTCGAACAGGATCCCCTGCCCGAAGGCGGCGAAGGCCCGGATCAGGCCCTCTTCGTCGCCCCGGTAGAAGCGGTCGAAGTTGCCCAGCTGCAGCGCCGACAGCGTTTTCAGCGGCTGCTCGAGCGGCTTGACGAACTCCGCGTAGTTGCGCGGGTAGCCCGGTTCGAGGCTCAGCGCCCGCCACTTCGCGGGCAGGCCTTCCGGCGCGTTCTGCTGGATGAACGGGAAGAGCACCGCGTAGGCGTCCTGAACCTCCTGGGACGGGTGGTACAGCGCGATTTCGTCGAGCTGGTACCAGAGTTCGTTGGCCTTCCGGTCGCCCAGCATGCCCGGCACGGGCGGCAGGGCCGTCGTCGTCGCGGCTCCGGCCGTGCCGGTCATGAGCGTGGTGCTCGCGACCGCGACGACCGCCCCCGCGCCGATTTTGAGCAGGTTCCGGCGATCGAGCGTCATGGATTTCACCCCCGTCGGCGGCCCCCTGCCGCCGTCGCCGCCACAGTACGGAATGTTTCCATACTTTCTCTGTACGATCGTCTCCCGTGGACGATTACCGCGCGCTCGAGAACCTGATCGCTTCGTACGCCGCGCTGGTCGACGCGGGGGACTTCGACGGCGTCGGCGTGCTGTTCGCGGACGGGGCGTTCGTGGGCAGCGGCGGGGCCTTCCGCGGCGCCGAGGTCACGCGGATGCTGCGTGACACGGTGATCGTCTACGACGACGGGACCCCGCGGACCAAGCACGTCACGACGAACATCGCGCTGGAGGTGTCCGGCGACACGGCGTCCGGGCGGGCCTACTTCACCGTGCTGCAGGCCGCGCCGGGGTTGCCGCTGCAGACGATCGCGGCGGGCCGGTACGCGGATCGGTTCACGCGCACCGCGCACGGGTGGCGATTCACCGAGCGCCGGGCCACGGTCGACCTCGTCGGCGACGTCGGCCACCACCTGCGGACCCGGCCGTAACGACCCGCTGACCTGCGACGACTTCGGAGAAACGATCCGAAGGAGCCGGTCATGGGCGCGATGCCGCACGACTCCCGGCCGCTCATGGTGTTCGGCCTGCGCTTCCCCGGCGGCATGGTGGACGAAGGCGATCTGCTCGCCGCGGTGGAGCTGCAGGCCCAGCTCGGGTCGGCCGTGCGGCTCGTCGAGGCCGAGTCGCTCACGGAGGAAGAAATCCGGTCGGACCTCGTCCTGATCGGCGGTAATTCCCTGACCGGAAGCGTCCTCGAACGGTTGGACGGCGTGCTCTCGCTCGGGTTCGCCGAGAACGGCTCCTCCGTCTACGACCGCAAGTCCGGCTTCGCGGCCTCGCCCCGCTACGACGACGCGGGGGAGCCGCGCGTCGACTACGGGCTGGTCGTCCGCGCCGCGAACCCGTTCGCCCCGGAGACCGCCGAGGTCGTGGTCGTCGCGGGGTGCGGGAGCCACGGGACCGCCGCCGCGGCCGAGGCGTTCGACCAGGCCGAAGCCCTCGGCGGGTACCGGCACTTCGAGGCCCTCGTCGAGACGACCGTCTTCCGCGGCTCCCACCGCGACACGTTCGTCCGCGAAGCCCGGGGGATCGCGTGAAAAGGCCCGGGCTTCCGAAGAAGCCCGGGCCCTGAGCGTCACTTCTGCAGGTCGTAGACCGTCTGGCCGTCGACCGTGGTGGCGGTGAAGTTCGCCGTCACCCACGCGGTGATCTCCGAAGAGCCGCCGCCCGGGCCGCCGCCGCGGCCGCCGTCGATGTAGTACTTGATCTCGCCGGCCGCCACGTACGCCTTGAACTCGTCCAGCGTCGGTGCCGGGTCGGAGCCGCTCCAGCCGCCGATGCCGATCACCGCCTTGCCGCTGGCCAGTTCCAGGGATGCGGCGTTCTGCGAGCCCGTCGTCGCCGCGGCCCACTTCGTCGTCGTCTTCGCCAGCAGTTCGCCGACCGCGCTCGACGACGAGCCCTCACCGCCGCCCATGCCGCCGCCCATCGCGTTCGACGTCGGTCCCGAGGTCGGGATCGAGCCGCTGTGCGCGATCGACGCCGTCTCGACGCCGTAGGCCGCGGTGGAGACACCGAGCGTCAGGACCACCGCCGCCGCGACGACCGTGGCCGCCTTGCGGAAGGTGGGCACGCCCATCACCAGCACCGTGCCGGCCAGCACACCGAGCACCGCCACGATCCAGCGCAGCGCCGGAAACCAGTCCGGCGTGCGGTCGAGCAGGATGAACGACCAGACCGCCGTCGCCACGACCATCCCGGCCAGCGTCGCCCGCGGACCGAGGTGGTCCCGGCCCTGCCAGAGGGCGCGGCCCGAGATCGCGACCAGCGCGGCGATGGCCGGGGCGAGCGCGACCGAGTAGTACGGGTGCACGATGCCGCTCATGTAGCTGAACACGACCGCCGTCACGACCAGCCAGCCGCCCCAGAGGACCAGCGCGAGGCGCGTCCGGTCGGTGCGCGGCGCGCGGCGGGTGAACCACAGCCCGGCGACCAGCCCGATCAGCGCGGCGGGCAGCAGCCACGAGATCTCCGTGCCGAAGCTCGACCCGAACATCCGGAAGAGGCCCGAAGAGCCGCCGAAGCCGGTGTTGCCACCGCCCATGCCACCGCCGGCGCCGGGCCCGCTGCCGTCACCACCGCCGAAGATGCGCGACAAACCGTTGTAGCCCAAGGCGAGTTCGAGCAGACTGTCCCCTTCGGACCCGCCGATGTAGGGCCGTGACGCCGTCGGCCAGAGGTCGACCAGCGCGATGTACCAGCCGGCCGAGACGACCAGCGCCGCGACCGCGCCGCCGAGGTGCAGCAGCCGCTTGCCGAGCGACGTCGGCGCCGCGATCAGGTACACCAGCCCGAACGCGGGCAGCACCAGGAACGCCTGCATCATCTTCGTCAGGAAGCCGAAGCCGATCGCGACGCCGGCCAGCGCGAGCCACTTCGGGCTGGCCTTTTCCGTGGCCCGCACGACGAAGTAGGCGCCCGCGACCATGAGCAGCACGAGCAGCGCGTCCGGGTTGTTGAAGCGGAACATCAGTGCCGCGACCGGGGTCAGGGCCAGCATCGCGCCGGCCATGAGCCCGGCGATCGGGCCCGAAGTCCGTTTCACCGCCAGGTACAGGATGCCGACGGACGCGACGCCCATCAGCGCCTGCGGGGCCAGCACGGTGAAGCTGGAGAACCCGAAGATCCGCGCGAAGAGCGTGCCGGCCCACAGCGCGGCGGGCGGCTTGTCGACGGTGAGCACGTTGCCCGAGTCGAGCGACCCGAACAGCCAGGCCTTCCAGTCCTGCGTCCCGGACTGCACGGCGGCGGCGTAGAAGGAGTTGCCGTAGCCGGACGCGGTGAGGTTCCAGAAGTAGAGCACGGCGGTCGCGGCCAGCAGCCCGAACACGCTCGGGCGGACCCAGCGCGGTGGGGCGTGCGCCACCGATTCCTTGCGGTGACGCGGTTCCTGCGTCACGGTGTCGGACAGGACGGCGGTCATCAGTACTCCTTCTGGGTAGCGGCCTGGCGGCGCGGGTTGAACACCCAGCCGCGCAGGAGCAGGAACCGGAGCACCGTCGCGGCGAGGTTCGCCAGCACGAGCACGGTGATCTCCAGGACCAGGCCGGGGGTGGTGGAACCGTTGAGCAGGGCCAGCGAGCCGCTCGTCAGGGCGAGGCCGAGGCCGAACACGATCAGCCCTTCGAACTGGTGGCGTCCGGCGCCGGTGCGGCCGCGGATGCCGAACGTCAGCCGGCGGTTCAGCGCGGTGTTCCCGATCGCCGTGACCAGCAGGGCGGCGAAGTTCGCCGGCTGCGCGCCGACGGCCGTCCGCAGCAGCAGGAACAGCACGAGGTAGGCGAGGGTGCTGCTGACGCCGATGGCGGCGAACCGCACGAGCTGCGTCACCAGCCGCGGCGGAACGCCCGGCGCCTCGACGCCGATCGGCTGCCGGCCGAGCTGCTCGCGCAGCCTGCTGATCGGGATCTCGCCGGTGAAGGTGGCCTTGGTGACGCGCGCGATGCCCTTGAGGTCCGCGGTCGCCGTCTTGACGATGTTGACCGACGAGTTCGGGTCGTCGACCCAGTCGACGGGCACCTCGTGGATCCGCAGGCCGGCCCGCTGCGCGAGGACGAGGAGTTCGGTGTCGAAGAACCAGCCGGTGTCCTCGACGTGCGGCAGCAGCTCGCGGGCGACGTCGGCGCGGATGGCCTTGAAGCCGCACTGCGCGTCGCTGAACTTCGCGGCGAGCGCCGAGCGCAGGATCAGGTTGTAGGCGCGGGAGATGAACTCGCGCTTCGGCCCCCGCACGACTCGCGCTCCCCGGGCGAGCCTGCTGCCGATGGCGAGATCGGAGTGCCCCGAGAGGAGCGGGGCCACGAGCGGCCCGAGCGCGGCGAGATCGGTGGAGAGGTCGACGTCCATGTAGGCGAGGACGGCGGCGTCGGAGGCCCGCCAGACGGCGTTGAGCGCGCGGCCGCGGCCCTTCTCGTCGAGGTGGTGGACGGCGACCTCGGGGAACTCCCGGGCGAGTCTTTCGGCCACCCGCAGCGTCGCATCGGTGCTCGCGTTGTCGGCGATCGTGATCCGGTAGGGGTAGGAGACGTGTTCGGCCAGGTGCGCGTGCAGCCGGCGGATGCACGGTTCGAGGTCGGTCTCTTCGTTGTAGACCGGGATGACGACGTCGAGGACGGGCTGCGGACCGGCCAGGTCGACCGGGACGGTCCCGGGCCGTGCGGCGGAGGCGGTGGCTGTCATGCCTCATACAGTCGCGGGCCCCGCTTTGGTGATCGTGTGATCGCCCTGTGCGGTTGCTGTGCGCCGGATCCGGCGCCCACCAGGTGGACGCCGGACCCGGGGCTCAGCTGTGCGCCCGCAGCGGGACGACCTCGCCCGGCGACACCGCCCGGCCGGGCTCGGGCCGGGCCGCGGTGGTGCACACGGTCAGCGTGATCAGCGCCGCGTACTTCGGGTGGCGGTCGACGTAGATCTCGCTCGCGAAGCACGCCGTCGCCAGCACCGCGCGGCCCGCGTGGATCTGCTCGAACCCGATGCCCGCCGGGCAGAACAGCCAGACCATGACATCGCCGTCGACCGGGCGGGTCCACAGGATCGCCGGGCGGCGGCCGTCCACCGTGCAGATCCGCGCGCCGGCGAAACCCGTGCGAAGCCGGTGCTGCACGACGATCGCGCGCAGCCGGCCGCGCACGTGGCGGCGGGCCGCGCGCCAGTAGAAGACCCAGTTGAACGCCACCACCAGGGCGACCAGGGACCAGACCAGCCCGAGCTGAAGGGCGACGTTGATCAGGACGTAGGGCAGGAGCGTCACGCCGAGGGCCTCGTAACGCCAGTGGTAGAGCCACAGGAGGGGGTTGGGCCGCTTGACGTGGGTCAGCTGCCGGGCCAGTTCGGTCGCGTGGTGGTGGTCGCGGGTCATGACCGTGCTCCTTTCCCGCCGTCGGCGGCCGCGACCGCGGGCGCCGAGCGAACGACTCCGGTGCCGGCGCAGGCCGGGCAGGCCACGCCGTCGGTGAGGGTGAGGCCGTGGCCGCCGCAGGAACCGCAGGCGTGCACGGTGTCCCAGCGGGGGTCGCGGTAGACGCGGGTGCCTCGGGCCCCGCGCCGGACTTCCCAGCCGCGCGCGGTGGCGCGGGCGTCTTCGTCGGCGGCGAACAGCCACTCGCCGAGGCGGAGCACCAGCCGGTCGAACCAACCGGGCTCGCGGGACGTAGGTAGGTTGTGGTCTGGCATCGTGACACCCCCGGCAACACCGCTCGGACTCGGACGGGCGGCCCGGCAAGGGCGCCCACGGGCGGCTCGGGGAGGCCGCCGGGCACTTTGCGTAATGCCCCAGCTGCGCGTGGTTGCGTCCGCTACGGCGAACAGGGGGCCCGCGAGCAGGGGTTTCAACCCGTTCGGGCGAGTCGACCCCAGTCCGCACCAAGAAAGAGTCGCCGGTGGGATAGAGTGCGCTCTGTGTCCACATTCTGTCACCTCCCTACCTATGCCTACTGGTGTAGGTAAGACTGATGTCGCAGGCTTACCTACATTCTACGTCGACCGGGGCACGGTCGATAGGTACTGATGTGGTAACGGCCGAGGCCGTGGGGGCCGAACTTCGCCGGCTGCGGAAGGCCGCCGGGCAGACCCAGGCGGACGTGGCCCGGATCGTGGGCGTGAGCCGCGCGAACCTGACGCAGTGGGAGACCGGCCGCTACCTGCCGTCGGCGGAGAACGCGCGGTTGCTCGATGATCACTTCCGCGCGGCAAACGCCCTGGTGGGGATGGCTGAGGCGGCCCGCTCGCCCGGGCCGGTGACCGCCGGGAACCTGACCACCGGGGGCTCACTGCTGGAGGTCTTCCGCCGGGCCGGGACCAGTCTCGCCGAGGAGCTGATCCGCGACGGGAACGGCCGCCCGGTCGGCTGGCGGCACAACCTCCAGAAGCGGGGCGCGCACACGACGCTCGCCACCGCCTACGGGATCAGCGCGATGGACGTGGTAGGCGAGCCCTACATCGGCCTACATGCGCTCGTCGACGATCTCTACGCGAAGCGTTCGGAGTTCGGCTGGCAAGGCCGGTCGGGCGGCCGCCGCCCCGAGGTCACGGCGGCGGTCGTGGGCGCGCTGTTCCAGGCCAGCACCATCCTCTCGGCCGAGGAGGGGCTGGCGCACCTCGAGCACTCGCTCGACGACCGCAGCCGGACGCGGCCGTTCCTGTTGTCGGCCGCGCTGCGGACTTCGGTCCGGCTCGCGTCGGACGCGCCGCTGACCCGGCGCCTTACGGACGATCTCCTCGCGGCCCGGCTCGACTTCGACGGCGTCCCGCTCTGGGGCGAGAAGAAGGAGGAGGGACTGGTCGCGCCGGAACCGTCGACCGCGCACACGGCGCGGGCGGTGGTGGCCCTGCGCGAGGTACTTCGCTCCGGGCACGGCAGCGACGAAGTCTCCGACGCCGTCGAAGTCGGCACCCGGTGGCTCGTCGAGCGGGTCCACCCCGACGACGGCGTGTCGGAAGATCTGGCCCTGCCACAGCCCGGCGGGCGTCCGGATGTGCGGATAACGATCAAGCACTTCACCTCCGCCTGGGTTCTCCAGGCGTTGGCCGAGGCGCCACAAGTGCCAGTGGCCAGGCTGAGCCGCGCGCTCAATTCCTTGTGGGAACGCTACGAACCCTCGCGCGGCCTGTGGGCCTGGGGGAGTGGCGATCTTCCCATTTGGATGACCCTGGACGCCGTGACGGCTTTGCGCACGATCGCGCTGGCTTTCCCGGCGTCGCAGTTCCTCCCTTCATCAGCCGCAGAATAGAGAAGCCCGCACGATGAGCACGACACCCCCGGTGGTCAACGGCGACCACCCGTTCCCGGGGCAACTCGCGGAAGCCTTGCGCGGCAACGGTTCCCGGCCCGGCTCAAACCAGCTCCAGGCCGCGGCCGAGCACCTCCGCGCCCACCGCGGCGCGTTCGGGGCCTGGCTGCGCGACCTGGCCGCCGACGCGCCCGCCGTCGCGGAGATCGCGAAACGCTCGTACTGGCATCCCAACGGCTTCGCGAAGATCGTCCTCCACACGGGCGTCGAACCCGAGTTCCGCGTCCGGCTCCACGTCTGGCCGGAGAGCGAAACGGTGTCCCGCGGCGAGTCCAACCCGCACAGCCACCGCTGGGAGTTCGCCTCCCACGTGCTGGCCGGCACCGGCATGCACATGGTCGAGTTCACCGAGACCACCGAGCGGGGCAAGCCCTTCCGGCGGTTCCGGTACGGCGCCGACCCGGCGAATCCGGCCGCCCTGGTCTCCGACGGCGAAGTGCGGCTCAAACGCCGGGCGGTGCCGCACGTCCAGACCGGCGACGTCTACACGTGCGACACCTCGATCGTCCACACGGTCCGGCCGGTCGACGCCGGGCTGACCGCGACGGTCGTGGTCCAGGGCCCCCGCCGGACGCCCACCACCGTTGTCTACTGCGAGCCGGGGGAAAGCGACGACCAGCCGAACTTCGACCTCACCGAAGAAGACTTCCAGGAGCTCGTGACCGCCGTACTGGCGAGCCTGGACAGCGAGGTCGCACCATGGCCCTCGTGAAGCGGCAGCAGCGCGGGGTGCTCACCGACCGGGCGATCCGGCGCGCCCACGCGACCGGCGCGCTGCGGGTGGATCCGTTCGACGCCGCGCTCGTGCGGCCGGCGGCGCTCAGCCTGCGGCTCGGGCACGAGGCGTTCTCCCTGGTGACGCACGGGCCGGTCGACGTCGCGGACCGGTCGACCCACCCCGAGCTGGTCCCGAAGGAACCGGACGGCCGCGGACGGCTGGCCGTCGAGCCCGGCGAGGTCGTCCTCGCGCCGACCCTGGAGAAGATCGGCCTTTCCGAGAACCTGGCGGGTCTCGTCGACGGGATCAGCGACTACGCGCGGCTCGGGATCGGCGTCGTGCTGTGCGGGCAGGTCAGCCCCGGCTTCGGCCGGGAAACGGGCGCCGTGCTCACGCTGGAGATCGTCAACCACCTCCGGCACCCGGTGCTGGTGTATCCAGGCGCCCGGATCTGCAACTTGATGCTGTTCGCTTCGACCGGGAGCGAGCGGCCCTACGGGGCCATGCCGCACAACTATTCGAGCGACCACGCGGTCGTCGCGTCCCGATTGGCGGATCATGTCCGGCACGACTGAGCTTTGCCTCGGCGACCTGGGTGAGCGGGGTATCCAGGACCACGTCCTGCGGCCGAGGTACGGCGGCACCGAAGGTTTCGGCGACGACAGCGCGTTCCTGGCGACGGTGGACAGGCCGAGCGAGCTCGTCGCGACGACCGACAGCTGCCCCACCCCCGTCGTCGACCTCCTGCGCGAACCCGACTTCTTCAACGCGGGCTGGCTGCTGGCCACGATCAACCTGTCCGACCTGGCCGCGGCCGGAGCCGAACCACTCGGGCTCGTCGTCAACTACACGCTGCCCAAGACGACCACCGTGCGGGCGTTCGAGCGCCTGCTCGACGGCGTCGACGCCTGCTGCGCCGCCCACGGCACGAAGGTCGCGGGCGGGGACATCCGGGACGGCTCCGTCGTCCAGCTGACCGCGACGGCCATCGGGCAGTGTGCTCCGGGAAGCAGGCTGCGGCGGTCCGGCGCGAAGGCCGGAGACCGCCTTCTGCTGGTCGGTTCCCCCGGTTACCTTTGGGCCGCGGCGCTGCTGGAGACCGGGCGGGCGCAGGTCCCGGCCAAGACCCGGAACGAGATCTGGCGGCGCGCTTGCCGCCCGATGGCCCAGCTGAAGGCGGGCCAGGTGCTGGCCAAGGCCGGGCACGCGCGGGCGGCGATGGACGTCTCCGACGGGCTGTTCGCCACGGTCCGCACGCTGTGCGAAGCGAACGGTCTCGGCGCGGTGGTCACCGGGGAGTTCGCGCTCGACGGGCCCGTCGCCGAAGTGGCCGCCCAGTGCGGGGTGCCGGCGTTCGACCTCGCCCAGACCTGGGGTGACTGGGGTCTGGTCGTGGTGGCCGAAGACGCCGGTCTGGTCGAGAAGACGCTGTACGCGGAAGGCATCGCGGCGCAGGAGATCGGGACGCTCACCGCGGACGAGCAGCTGATCGCGGGAACCGCTCCGTGGCAAGGGATCGCCCAGGAGCGGTTCTCGGCCAGCTCGTGGCACGGCGGTGAACTGTCCACTTTGGTCACCGAGGTGCTGGGTGTCTAGCTGTGCGCCCGCAACGGGACGACGTTGCTCGGCAGCACCGACCGCTCACGCGGGGCCTCGGTCGGGCTGATCGTCAGCGTCACGAGGCTCGCGTACCTCGGGTGGCGGTCGACGTACACCTCCGGGACCGCGCACGCCGCCGCGAGGACCGCGCGATTCCGGTGCAGGTGCTCGAACGCCTCGCGGCCGAACAGCGACACCACGACGTCGCCGCCGCGGGGGCGGCACCACAGGATCGCCGGGCGGCGGCCGCCGGGCAGGCGCAGCAGCGGGAACGCCGCGCGCAGGCGGTGCTGCAGCCGGACCGCCCGGAGCCGGGTCCGCAGCTGGTGGCGCCGCAGCACCGCCCAGCCGAATGCGGTGGCGAAGACCGCCGACGTCCACAGTGGGCCGGCCCACAGCGCGAACGTCACCAGGCCGTAGGGGAGCAGCGTCACCGCCAGGATCTCCCACCGCCAGTGGTAGAGCCGCGCGGGGAACGACGCTTGCCTGCTGGTCATTTCCGTGTTCCTTCCGGTCAGCCGGCGGCGCAGAAGGCCGCCGAAGTGTCGTGACATACGTCCGGCGGCGATGCCGGCCACGAGGGCCGCGAGGATCGCCGGCCCGGACGTCATGTCGGGATCCGGGTCTTCGGGGCAGGTTCGGGCCGGCGGTCGCGGTCCCGGCCGAGCTGCCAGGTCCAGCGCCATCCCGCCCAGATCGCGACGACCGACCCCAGCAGGACCAGCACGAAGGCCTGGCCGACGAGCCCGTCGAGCGGCGCGAGCCGCAGCAGCACCAGCAGTGCCCAGACCTGCGTGGCGGTGAACGGGATGACGAGCCCGGCCGCGTAGACGCCCCGGCGCCAGCGGCTCCGGCGCGGTGCGGTGGTGTTGGGGTCCATGAATGCCCTCCTCTGCCCGTGGATCCAGGAAACCTCCGGCTCGCCGCGCGGTCTGTGTCAGCTGACACAGAAGGCGGGATTCAGCTCGCCAATCGCCGAAGTTCGGCCAGGCGGTGGATCGTCACCTGTCTTCTGCCGGTGCTGATCACGCCCTGGCGGCGCAGATCGCGCGTCGCGCGCGCCCAGGACTCGCGGGAGATCGCCGCGGTCATCGCCAGCTCGGCCTGCGTCGCCGGGACCGCGATCTCGATGTCCTGACCCCGCGGCGTGCCGTGCTGGATCGCGAGCTGCATCAGCTGCGCGGCCACCCGCCGCGCCGCGGCGCCGCCCCCGAGCTCCAGCCACTGCCGGCCGACCGACCGCAGCCGCGTCGACAGCACGAGCAGCAGGGCCCACGAGATCCGCGACCGCGTCCGGCACAGCGAGGCGAAGCGGTCACCGGGGACTTCGAGCACGTCCACGTCGTCGAGCGCTTCGACGGTCGCCGAGCGCGGCTGCGCGTCGATCGCGGCCAGCTCACCGATGACGTCCCCCGTGCCGCGCACCCCGACGACGACCTCGCGCCCGTCCGGCGTCCCGTGCACGATCCGCACGTGCCCGGCGAGCAGCACCAGGACAACGCTGGAGCGCTCGCCTTCCCGGCAGAGGGTCCCGCCGCGCGGGTAGGTGCGCCGCGTGGCGGATTCCGCCAGCACCCGCCGATCGGCCGGGCCCAGGTCGGCCCAGAATCCCGTCGGTTCCACGTCCCCACCTCGTTTCCGGTCCTACGCGGTGATGTCCTCCTGTGGTGCACGGGCTTCGGGCGCGTAGAGCCGGCCGCGAAGCCGTTCTTGGCCGAGCCTGATGTGGACGGCCTGGGTGAAGGCGGCGTCGTCGATGCCGGGATAGCCGTGCCGCACGACCGCGCGGTGGATCTCCTGCGACACGGCGAGCGCGAGCGGCGCGGTCGTCTCGCGCAGCCGCCGCTTGAGTTCCGGGGCATCGACGAGACGGCAGGCGATATCGACGTCCTCGCCGTACGGCCCGCGGCTGTCCCGGTGCACCTCACCGGCGTGCACGGCGACGCGCAGCCGGAAGGCGAGGCCGGGCAAGGTGCGGGCGTGCTTTTCCAGCAGATCGGTGAGCGCCGGGACGAAGGTCGCGAGCAGCAGCGTCTTCGGCAACTGGTCGAAGGGCCGGATCAGGCACAGCGCCCCGTCGCCGCGATCGACGAAGGGATCCCGGTGCTTCTTGCCGATGCCGCCGGCCGCGAGAGCTTCGTCGAGCAGCTCGAAGAGGACTGAGCGGAGCTGGGAACGCACCGAGTTCGTCCGCGTCGTCGACCCTTCGATGTCGACCGCCACGATGGCCCGGTGCCGCGGTAGGTCAGCTGGAGTACTCATGTCCCGCTCCCTGCCTTCAGGTTAGAACTGAAGTTCAGTCAACTTCACTGTAGGGGGTGGAGTACCTTGGAACAACCGAGCTGAATCGGCGTTACCCGTTTGGTGCTAGCAAGTTTGGGGCAGCGTAACGTTTCGGCTCCGGCTCCGGCAGGTCGCCGATCATGATTCAAAGCCCCGGGAGTACTATCTGAGCACTCGCCAGCGGTACTGAAATTTCCTGAAAGGTGGCGGTGGCCGTGTCTGCAGTCGCGCCACACGCGCTCGCCCGCCGGCTCAAGGGGCTGCGCGCGGAGCATTGGCCAGATGCCGGACTGACCCAGGCTCAGCTGGCCCAAGCGCTCGGCGGGCTCAGCATCTCGCTGATCTCCTCGTGGGAGAACGCCGACAAGCCGACCCGCCCACCGGTCCGGCGACTGGAAGCTTATGCGACGGTTTTCGCGACCCGGCGTTCGTGGGACGGTCGGTCCTTGCGAGTCCTCCCACTCGAAGAACTGACGGACGACGAGCAGGACCGGCGCAAGGCACTGCTGGACGAGCTGCTGTGGCTGAGGGAACGCAACGAACTCGCCCCGGCCGGATCCGAAGCGGCCGACTTCTGGACCTTCGACGCGCCGGATCAGTGGATCACCATCGTCTGCGCCCTTCTTCCGGAGAAGTATCGCCAGCACCTCAGCTATGCGGACCCGGAGAGCGCCGACTTCGTGTCGCTCTACACGTACGCGGACCCGGACGCGCTGGTTGAACTGTTCGGGCACATCCGGGCGCGCAATCCCGAGAACCCGGTCAACTTCCACACCGCCGACGAACTCACCGCGGACGACTACACGAGTCACCTCGTCCTGCTCGGCGGTGTCGACTGGAACTCCGTGACCAAAGATGTCATCGAACGCGTGGACCTGCCCGTAGCGCAGGTCGGCCGCACCGTCGGGATGGAGCACGGGGCCTTCCAGGTGCGGCAGCACGGCGGGTCGGAACTGATCGAGCCCACGCTCGACGACGCGGGTCACTTGCTCGAGGATGTCGCCCACTTCTATCGGGGCGTATCTCCGTTCAACCGAAAGCGCACCGTGACCGTATGCAACGGTATGTACGGTCGTGGCACGCTGGGCGCAGTAAGGGCACTGACGGACCCCCGATTCCGGGACCGGAACAGTGAGTACGTCCGACAGCGTTTCGGCGACATGGAATCCTTCAGCATCATCAGCCGGGTGCCTGTCGTCGGTGGGCAGGGTCTGACCCCGGACTGGACCCTTGAGGAGAACCGGTTGCACGAGTGGCCCGAGGCTTCCGCGTGAACGCACGACAGCACCAGTCACACCGTGATCTGCTCACCGCGATCGTTCCGGACGACGCGCCGCGGGCACCGCTGGACGCGATCATCGTGCCCAACGGCCGGCCTGCCGCCTACTTGGAGCAGGCCATCACGGCGGCAAAACACCAGGACGCGCACCTCTTGCTGCTGTGCAGCCTGCGCGCGGACGTTTCGACTGCGGCGCTGACGGCCAAACGAGCTGGTGTCCGGGTGACGGCTGTCGATGTGGATTTGCTGCCCGAGCGAGTCGTGCCCCCGTTCGCCACGGACAAACTCCTCCAGTTCCACTTCACCCGGTTCCACCGGCCCGTCGACACCAGCCTGAAGCGGAACCTCGGCCTGCTCGTCGCGAGTCTCGCCGGCTGGCAGCGCATCCTCTTCCTCGACGACGACATCGTGCTCCCCGATCCCGGCGACCTCACCGCCGCGGCCGGTCTTCTCGATGACTACCCGGTCGTCGGATTGGCGAACGCGGGGATGCCGGACAACTCGGTGGTCTGCCACGCCTTCCGCGACGCCGGCGGCGACCAGGACACCTTCATCGGCGGCGGTGCTATGGCCGTCGGGGAACCCGCGTTCAGTTCGTTCTTCCCCAATATCTACAACGAGGACTGGTTCTTCCTCCTCGACGGGCGGCGGCTGCGGCCGTCGGCGGTAACCGGCACGGCTTTCCAGTACGACTACGACCCGTACAACGATCCGCGGCGAGCGCGCGGCGAAGAGCTGGGGGACACCCTTGCCGAGGGCGTGTTCGGCCTCTTGGACATCGGACTCGGCCTCGCCGATGCCGACGAGAAGTACTGGCGCGCCTTCCTGCCCGAGCGACGGCACATGATCGGGATGACCATCGAGGGTGTGCAGGCCACGGATATCGAGCCGCCCCAGAAGGCCAGAATGGTCGCCGCGCTCAAGGCCGCTATCGGGCGCAGCCACCTGATCACGCCGGAACTGTGTGTGGGGTACCTGCGGGCTTGGCAGGAGGACTGCGTCCGCTGGCACAAGCACCTTCGCGAACTGCGGCGCGACCACCGCGGGGGCTTGGGCATCGACGACGCACTCACCACATTGGGCATCGGCCACCTCGCCCAGCCGGGTGTCGACGGCCGGATCAGCGCTGGCGCGAAGATCAGTTCGGGCGGGCGGCGCCGACTGGCTCCCGCTGGTCGTTGACGTCGTCGCGGCCGGGCTTGCGCAGCGTCAAGGCAGCCCACACAGACGACGCCCGCTGATCGCTCTCCTCGAGGACCTGACGGGGCTTCTCGACCATATCCGGTGTCAGATCTTTAACCATTACAAAGCATTCTTCGGGCTCGTAAGTCCCGTGTGCGTTGCACACGACGATGCCGTGCTTCCAGTGCGCGAAGTCGATTTGCTCGTACATCCGGATAGCACGTTTGTTGTCGGTGCGGACGGCCAGCGCGACCTGCTTGTGGTTGCCGCGACTACGCAGTTCGTCTTCGGCTGCGGCGATCAGCTGTCGGCCGATACCGCAGCTGCGCTTGTCCGGGAGAACCTCCAGTTGCATGAGCAGCGGGACATTCCCGAGGTTATCGAAGATGGCTTTTTCCTCGGCCTGCTCCAGCCACAAGTACATCATTCCGACGACTTCGCGACCCAGCCAGGCAGCGAACAGCACACCCTTGTCATTCTGCTGGCGGCCGAGCCGATCGCGGAGCAGACGCTCCTCTCCGAACGCCTTGACGAGCTTCTTGATATTGCGGCGCTTGATCCGCCGCACCCGCACGTCGAGCTGCATCATCGGAAAGGGGACTCCTCGCCTGGTGATTGTCCGGTCCTGGCCCAGGCGGTCAGAGGGTGTCCGCAGTGTCCAGCGTGTGAATCCAAGCACATGGGATTCGGGCCGGAGGATTCGGGCCGGATTCGGCAGGGCTTCAGTTGGCGCAAACTCGAGAAATATACGCCTGACCTGCGGCCGCGCCTTGCGCGAGACCCGCAGGCAGCTATCGCCGGCGTTCAGAAAACCCGCCGGCCAAGCTCGACTCGCCTCTCGGTGCCGGCGGTGCTGCGGCCAGGTCCTTCACGAGGACGTAGCAGCGCTCCGGTACTTCCAGCACCCCGCCGTCCGGCAAGATCGCCTGCGCGTAGCAAATGACCTCGCCGTGGCCCCAGTCCTCGAAGCCCAGCCGGTCGTACAGCCGAGCTGCGGCCGGGTTGTCCGTGCGGACCGCAAGGGCGACCCGCTCGTGGCCGTGCTCGATGAGGTGCTCCTCCACCGCCTCCACCAGGGCCGGGCCGACGCCGCAGTTGCGCAGCTCCGGGTGAATCTGCAGGTGGGTGAGCAGGGCGACGTCCGGCAGATGCCAGCGGATCGGGGGCTCTTCGGCCGCCTCCAGCCACAGGTAGACCGCGCCGGCGGGACGGTTGCCGAGCCATGCGAAGAAAAGCACGCCCTGGTCCTTCTGCTGGCGCGTCCAACGATCGATGAGGAATCCGCCGTCGCCGAGGGCCGCCGCGAACAGCGGCAGGTCTGCGGATCGGGCCCGCCACACGTGGGGCTCGGTCATCTGCGGAGACTCCGTTTCTCCCGGTACCTCCATAGTGCCGGAGTCCAGAATCGGTACTCAGGCCGCCGCCGTGAGATCGAAAACGGTCACGCCGTCCACGGTCGTCGACTGGTACGTCGCCGCCACCCACTCCGCGATCTCCTCGGCGGCGTCCGAACCGGTGGAACCCTGCATCGTCATCCCGTCGCCGAGGAAGTAGTGGATCTGTCCGTTCGCCACGTACTGCTTGAACTGGTCCAGCGTCGGATACGGGTCCGTCCCGTTGAAGCCGCCCACCGCCATCACCGGTGCGCCACTGGCCAGCTGGTATCCCGCCGCTGCGTTGGACAGCACGGTGGCAGCCGTCCAGGTGTAGCGGGACGCGTCCTGCTGCAGCAACGCTGTCAAAGAAGCGCCAGGCAGCGTCGTCGAGAGCAGGGATCCCGGGCCGCCGCCACGACCGCCACCGAAGCCGCCGCGGCCACCGCCCGGACCGCCACCGAAGCCCGATGACGGACCCGCCGACGGGATCGCCCCGCTATGGGTGGTCGCCGCCGTTGCCACGGTGTATGCGCCGGTGCCGGCCAGCGCCACGACCAAGGCGGACGCGGCCACGGCGGACGCCGCCCAGCGGGTCAGGTGCGCCGCGAAGAACACGCCCACTGTCGCCAGCAGACCGCCGACGAGCACGAACGGAGCCAGCCACGGCTGCCACGACGAGCCCGACAGCAGCAGGTACGTCGTCACCGCCGTCAAAGCCACGCCGCCGCTCAAGACGCCCGCCGCCGCGGGGTTCGATCGGAGCCGCCACAGCTGGACCGCCGCCGTGCCGACCAAAGCGCCCACCGCCGGGGCCAGCGCCACCGTGTAGTACGGGTGGATGATCCCGCCCATGTAGCTGAACACCAGCGCCGTCACCAGCAGCCAGCCGCCCCACAGCAGCAGGGCCGCGCGCGAACGGTCGGTGCGGGGCGCGCGGCGGGTGAACCACAGGCCCGCGAGAAGCGCCAGCAGCGCCGCAGGGATCAGCCACGCGATCCCGCCCGCCATCTCGCTGCCGAACAGCCGGGTCAAGCCCGTCGAACCCCAGCCACGACCCGCGCCGCCGCCGACGCTGCCGACCTCGTCGCCGGTGATCCGGCCGAAGCCGTTGTAGCCGAACACCAGCTCCCACAGTGAGTTCGACTGCGACCCGCCGATGAAGGGGCGCGAAGCCGCCGGCCACAACGCGACGACCACCAGGTACCAGCCCGCCGCGACGATCGTCGCGGCCAGCGCGCCCAGCAGGTGCAGCAGCCGCTTGCCCAGCGACACCGGCGCGGCGACGAGGTAGGCGAGAGCGAACGCCGGCAGCACCAGGAACGCCTGCAGCATTTTGGCCAGGAAGCCGAACCCGACCGCGACGCCGGCCAGCGCGAGCCAGCGCGGGCTCGCCTTCTCGCACGCGCGGACCACGCAGTACGCGCCCGCGACCAGCAGCAGCACGAGCAGCGCGTCGGGGTTGTTGAAGCGGAACATCAGCGCCGCCGCGGGCGTCAGGGCCAGCACCAGACCGGCGACGAGCCCGGCGGCCGGGCCGGAGGTCCGCCTGACCGCCGCGTGGAGCAGCCAGACCGAGCCGACGCCCATCAGCGCCTGCGGCACCAGGATGCTCCACGCGTTGACGCCGAACACCCGCGCCGACAGGCTCATCACCCACAGCGCGGCCGGGGTTTTGTCCACGGTGATCGCGTTCGCGGCGTCGCTGGAACCGAAGAACAGCGCCTTCCAACTCGCCGACCCGGCCTGCGCGGCCGCCGAGTAGAAGGCGTTGGCCCAGCCCGACGCGCCGAGGCCCCACAGGTAGAGCACGGCGGTCCCGAGCAGCAGGACAGCCAGCGCCGGCCGGTGCCAGGTGGAAGGGGCGGGCAGGGACGGTGTCACGACGGTTTCGCGCGACGCGAGTGCGGCTTTTCGGGGGTTGCGGGTGGCGGAGCCCCCGGCCCGGGGCGAAGCCCCGGATGTCACAGCGGTCATGAGCTCAGCTTCCGGTCTCCAGCTGGGGCCGGCTTGTGCCGACGCTGTGCACTCGCTGTGCGGGCACGGCCACGGGCAGGCGCACCGCGAACTCCGTCCGGCCGGGGCGGCTGTGCACCTCGATCGTGCCGTGGTGGGCGACGACGACGGCGCACGCGATCGCCAGCCCGAGCCCGGTGCTGCCGGCGGTCCGGGAGCGCGACGAGTCGCCGCGGGCGAACCGCTCGAAGACGTCCGGGAGCAGGTCCGGTGCGATGCCGGGACCGTTGTCGGTCACCGTGAGCACGGCGCTGTGGGTGTCCTTGGTGCGAGCGAGCGAGGTCGTCACCGTCGTGCCGGGCGGGGTGTGCGTGCGGGCGTTGGCCAGCAGGTTCGCCAGCACCTGGTGCAGCCGTTGGACGTCGCCGAACACGAGCACCGGATCCGGCGGCAGCTCGAGGAGCCACCGGTGCTCGCGCCCGGCGACCCTGGCGTCCCCGACGGCGTCGGCGACCAGCCGGGTGAGGTCGATGTCGCGCACGTCGAGCGGGCGGCCCGCGTCGAGCCGGGCCAGCAGCAGGAGGTCCTCGACGAGCGCGCTCATCCGGACGGCTTCGGACTGGATGCGGCTCATCGAATGCGCGACGTCCGGCGGCACCAGCGCGCTGCCGCGGGCGGCCAGCTCGGCGTACCCGCGGATCGCGGCCAGCGGCGTCCGCAGCTCGTGGCTGGCGTCCGCGACGAACTGGCGGGCGCGCAGTTCGCTGCCGTGCCGGGCTTCCAGGGCCTGCGCGACGTGGCCGAGCATCAGGTTCAGCGCCGAGCCGACCTGGCCGACCTCGGTCCGCGGGTCGGTGTCGGACTCCGGCACTCGGATGGACAGCGCCACCTGGCCGCGGTCGAGCGGCAGCTCGGTGACGCGCCCGGCGGTGGCCGCGACGCGCTCGAGCGGCCGCAGCGTCCGGCGGACCGCGAACGCGCCGAGGAAGGCCGCGCCGAGCACGCCCGCGGCGGCGACGCCGAACAGGATCAACCCGACGGTCAGCAGCGTGTCGGTGACCGGCTTCAACGGCAGGCCGGTGACCACGACGTCGGACGTCCCGGGAACCGGCAGCGCCATCAGGCGGTACTCGCCGAGGTCGCCGAAGGACATCGTGTGCGGCTTGCCGTCGGTGGGCACCGAGAGCAGCACGGCCTGCTGGGCCGCGGTGAGGTTCAGGCGCGAACCGTGTTCGGAGATGCTGTCGTCGTGGACGAGCCGCTGCCCGTCGAAGGTGCCGCTCACCGTGCCGACGTTCTGCCCGAGCGGGTGTTCGCCGGCCTGGTCGTCGGGCTGCGGGCCCGCGTCCGCGGGGCGGGCGTTGCTCGCGAAGACGAGCGAGCGCGTCGCCGCGGCGGAGAGCTGCTGGTCGACCTGGCGGGTGAGGAACAGGTCGAGCGCGAACTCGCTGACCACGCCGACGATCAGGCACACCACGGTGAGCAGCACGACCATCGAGCCGGTCAGTTTCGCGCGCAGCGAAAGGCGCCCCCGGCGGGGGTGCGACGGGACGGTTCGCGCGGCCATGGGTTCAGCGTCCGTCCGCGCCGTGTGTGCGGGTTGTGTGCTGCCTGTGAGGCGGCTGTGCGGTGACTGGCCGGTCGCGGATGTCCGCCTCCTCCGGTCACAGGAACGGCTGACGGCAGGCACAGTCCGCACACAGCGAGCGGCTCCACCGTGGATCGCACCGAAGGATCTCGTTAAGGAGCACCACCATGACCACACCGCAGGCACCGTCCACTCCGGACCAGACGTGGGGCGCGGCACCGGCACCGGGCGCGCCGCCGCGGCCGGGCTGGACGCCAGGCAAGAAGATCGCGGCGGGCGCCGTCGCGGTGGCGATCGTGGCCGGCGGGGGAGCGGCGGTCTGGGCCGCTTCGTCGTCCTCGGCGTCGACCGACACCGCCACCGGGCCGGGCGGGATGCAAGGCGGTCCGGGCGGCATGCAGGGCGGCGCGGGCGGCTTGGGCTCGGCGCTGCACGGCGAGTACGTGTCCTCGGACGGGAACGGCGGCTACGTCACGAAAATCACCCAGACCGGGGAGGTGACGGCGCTGAGCGCGACGTCGCTGACCGCGAAGAGCGAGGACGGGTTCTCGAAGACGTACACGATCACGTCGGCGCAGGCGACGGGCCTCGCGACCGGCGACACGGTGACGGTGGTGGCGACGGAGTCGGGCGACACGGCGACGGCGACTTCGGTCACCGACGGCGCGGCCGGCTCGGGTCAGGGTCAGATACCGGGCGGCGGTCAGGGAACCCCGCCGTCCGGAGCCCCGACCCAGACCGGCTGACCGCGGGTTCCCCAGCGCCCCAATGTGGCCTTGGTTGCGTTGAACGCACCCAAGGGGCCCTTCGGTGCGTTCAACGCACCGAAGGCCACACTGGGGCGCTCGGGCCGGTTGGGAAAGGATCAGCGGCGGTCGTAGTCGACCGCGACCTCCGGGGTCGTCGCGCGGGCGCGGCACGTCAGGATGCGGGCCGACGCCACGTCGTCGACCGTCAGCGCGTACCGGACGTCCATGTCGACCTGGCCGTGCAGCAGCGTCGCCCGGCAGGTGCCGCACGCGCCGCCCGTGCACGAGTACGGCACCTCGAACCCGGCCCGCAACGCCGCGTCCAGCACCGTTTCGCCGGCTTCCGCCGTAACGTACGTCGTCGTCCCGCCCAGCGTCACCGCCACCCGGGCCGGCGGCCCCGCCGGGTCGCGCAGGGGCGCCGCGCCGCGGAAGAGTTCGAAGTGGACGTTCTCGTCCGGGACGTCCGCGTCGGCGAGCGTCCGGCGGATCAGGTCCATCAGGCCGCGCGGCCCGCACAGGAACCACTCGTCGACCTTCGCCGGGTGCAGGCGGTTCTGCAGCAGCGCGCGCAGCCGCGTCCCGTCGAGCCGGCCGCGCTGGTAGCGCTCGTGTGAAATGGCGAGGGCTTCCCCGAGCGTGTCGAAGTGCCGGGGCCGGTGCGCGTGCAGGTCCGGGTCGCGCTCGTCGGTCCGGTAGTGGACGACGTGCAGCCGCCCGCCGAACCCTTCGGTGAGCGCGCTGAGCTCGCGCGCGAAGAGCGTCGTCGCGCCCGAAGTGTTGACGTACAACAGCGTCGCGCGGCTGTGCGGCTCGGCGGACAGCGCGCTGACCACCATGGACAGCACCGGCGTGATGCCGCTGCCCGCGGCCAGCGCGACGTAGTGCGCGGTGCGCGAAGGATCTGGTGTGAGCGTGAACCCTCCCGACGGTGGCAGCACGTCGAGGAAGTCGCCCACGGCCAGCGTCGTGGTCGCGAACCCGGAGAACGCCCCGCCCGGCCGCCGCTTCACCGCGATCCGCAGGTCACCCGACGCCGCCGGCGCGCAGATCGAGTACGTCCGCCGCACCGGCTGCCCGTCGAGCACCGCGCGGACCGCCACGTGCTGGCCGGGGAGGAACCGGAACTCGCTCGCGAGCTGCGGCGGGACGTAGAAGGTGATCGCGACGGCGTCCGCGGTCAGCGGGCTGATCTCGCGCACCCGGAGCCGGTGGAACCGGCTCGGCCCGAGCGGGGGCGCGGCCGGCGCGGGCACGGCGACGTCGGGTTCGGCGTCCAGTCCCACCGCCACGCGGTACTCCTCCGCGGTCAGGTCCCGGCCCCAGGCGGTGCTGATCGGGACGTCGTGAGCCAGGTAGGCCTCGCGGTTCTCGAGCCACACCCGCCGGTACCGGTGGAACGGGACCGCCGGGTGCAGGTGGTGCACCAGGTGCAGGTTCTGCGCCATCAGCACGGGGGTCAGCAGCCGCTCGAGGCCGATGCGCACGCGGGTGGTGCCGAACCGGCCGCGCGTGCAGGCGGCGGGCAGGCCGTGGTGCGGCAGCCAGCCGAACGACCAGGCGAGCAGGCCCACTCCCAGCCGCTGCGGCAGCAGGTACACCAGCAGCAGCTCGGCGCCGTGGCCGGTCGCGACCAGCGCGACCCCGGCCGAGAGGGCCGCGGACAGCACCACCAGCGCCTCGGCCAGCTCCTGCGGGGGCCGGCCCCGCAGCCGGGCGAAGTAGCAGCGCGCGTAGGCCACGTCCAGGGTCAGCCAGCGCAGCGGCAGCTGCCAGCGCGGGCCCCGCGACGTCCAGGCGTCCGGGTCCTCCCGGGCCGGTCCGTTGGTGTGGCGGTGGTGTTCACCGTGGACGTACCGCAGCGACGGGAACGCCGAGTACGCCGCGACGAACGGGACGGCCAGCCGGCCGAGCACCTCGTTGACCCACGTCAGTTTTCCGGCGGAGTGGTGCGCCGACTCGTGCACCACCGTGTACATCGCAAAGGTGACGACGGTGTTCAGCACCACGGTCACGACCGCCGGCACGAGCCCGGCGAGCAGCAGCCAGGTGGCGGTGCCCCACAGCGCGGCACCGCCGGCGAACAGCAGCAGGGCCGGCACCGAGACGGCGGGCAGCGCGATCCGGGGCGAGGGCACCGCGCGGGCGGTGGCCGGCCCGGTCGCGGGCGCCGCCACTGTGGCGGAACCGTGCGGCTCGGTGACGGCGACGGACATCGAGCGGTCTCCTCGGTCGAGAAGCTCCTGGTCAGGCGGGAGTCACCGTAGACAACTCCTCCGGGTTTGTAAACGTTGTAGCAGGCTTCGAAAAAAGGTGTCGGCCAGCGGAACCGAACCCATGGGTAAGCTTTCGGTGTGAAGGCCGTCACCCACCCGGTCCCGGCGCGCACCCGGGAGAAGCTGCTGGCCGCGGCGGCCGACGTCATCCGCGCCGACGGCTGGGCCGCCGTGACGATGGGCAAACTGGCCGCGCAGGTCGGCGTGAGCAGGCAAACCGTCTACAACGAACTGGGCTCCAAGGCGGAACTCGCCGAGGCCCTGATGCTGTGCGAGACCGACCGCTTCGTCGAGCGGGTCACCGCGGACGTCGCCGCCCACCCGGGCCGTCCGGTGGACGGCGTCACCGCGGCGTTCCGGCACAGCCTCGAAGCCGCCCACGCCAACCCGCTGCTGGAGATCGCGCTCGGCGGGCCCCAGGGCGGCCGCGACGACTTCCTCCCGCTGCTGACCTCCCGGCCCGAGGCGGTGCTCGGCCGGGCGGTCGAGGCCGTGGCGGCGGTGTTCGCGCGCAGCTACCCGGAGGTCTCGCTGACGCCGTCGGAGTGGGCGGTGGCGGTCGAGGCGTTCATGCGGCTGCTGCTGTCCCACCTGGTGCAGCCCAGCGGCTCGGCCGAGCACGCGAGCGGCCAGATGCGCTGGGTGATCGGCCGGATGCTCGGCTCCTGACGTCGCAGGTGGCCCCGGCCCCGGCGGCGCGGGCCACTGGCCTAGACTCGGACGTCCCGGTCTGCAGGTGACCGGCGCCATTTCCGCAGGATTGTCCAAACAATCGTTACCGCTCGAGGAGAAGACCTTGAAGAGCACCGTCGAGCAGCTCAGCCCGACGCGAGTCAAGATCAATGTCGAGGTGCCGTTCGACGAGCTCAAGCCGAACTTCGACCGCGCCTACCGCAAGATCGCCCAGCAGGTGCGCATCCCGGGCTTCCGGCCCGGCAAGGCGCCCGCTCGCGTCCTGGAAAGCCGGATCGGGCGCGGCCCGGTGCTCGACGAGGTCGTCAACGAGGCCATCCCGGCGAAGTACATCGAGGCCGTTCGCGAGAACGAGGTCCGCACGCTCGGGAACCCCGAGTTCGACGTGACCAAGCTCGAAGACCGCGACGTCCTCGAGTTCACCGCCGAGGTCGACGTGCGCCCCGAGATCGAGCTCCCGGAGCTCGAAGGCTTCGCGATCACCGTCGACGACGTCGAGCTGACCGACGCGGAGGTCGACGAGCAGCTCGACGAGCTGCGCGCCCGCTTCGGCACGTTGACCGGCGTCGAGCGCCCGGCCGAGACCGGCGACTTCGTCTCGATCGACCTGGCCGCGACCGTCGACGGCGAGGCCGTCGAGGAGGCCGCCACCACCGGGCTGTCCTACGAGATCGGCTCCGGCCAGCTCGTGGACGGCATCGACGAGGCCATCCGCGGCGCGAACGCCGGCGAAACCAAGACGTTCACCACCCAGCTCGTCGCCGGCGACCACGCCGGCCGGGACGCCGAGGTGACCGTGACCGTCCAGTCGGTCAAGCAGCGCGAGCTGCCCGAGGCCGACGACGAGTTCGCCCAGATGGCGAGCGAGTTCGACACGATCGAGGAACTCAAGGGCGACCTCCGCGAGCGCCTCGGCCGCGTCAAGAAGATGCAGCAGGGCGTCCAGGCCCGCGACAAGGTGCTCGAGGAGCTCCTGGAGCGCACCGAGGTGCCGATCCCGGAGAAGGTCCTCGACTCCGAGATCGAGAACCGCAAGCACGACGCGATCCACCCGTTCGACCACGACGAGGCCCAGTTCGCGCAGGCGCTCGAGGCCGACGGCCGCACGCTGGAGGAGTTCGACGCCGAGACCCGCACCGAGTCGGAGAAGGCCGTCCGCACGCAGCTGCTGCTGGACACCATCGCCGACAAGGAAGAGGTTTCGGTCAACGACGGCGAGCTCACCGAGCGGATCATCTACCAGGCCCAGCGCTTCGGGATCAGCCCGGACGAGTACGTCCAGCGGGCCCAGCAGTCCGGCCAGCTGACCGCGATCTACGCCGACGTCCGCCGCGGCAAGGCGCTCGCCTCCGTGGTCCGGAAGGCGGTCGTCACCGACGGCTCGGGCGCCGAGGTCGACCTCTCGGAGCTGTTCGGCAGCGACGAGCCGGCCGGCGACGAGGCAACCCAGGAGACGCAGGTCACCGACGAGGCGGCGAAGACTCCGGCGGAGTGAAGCTGTGAGCGAACTTGGGCGGTGTCAGGCATTCTGCACCGCCCAAGTTCGTTAGGGTCGGATACAAGATCTCAAGCATCTGAAACGACAGCGGCGGCCGTCAGTACCGGGCCGCCGCCGGCGAAAAGGCAGGCAGACGTGACGCAGCACATGCCCGAGGCGCGGACCGGCACCGCAGGGCTCACCCTCACCGACTCGGTGTTCGAGCGGTTGCTCCAGGAGCGCATCGTCGTCCTCGGTTCCGAGGTCAACGACGAGATCGCCAACCGGATCACCGCGCAGCTGTTGCTGCTCGACGCCGACGACGCCGAGTCCGACATCCGCTTCTACATCAACTCGCCGGGCGGCTCGGTCACCGCCGGGTTCGCCATCTACGACACCATGCAGCTGATCCGCCCGGACGTCGCGACGTACGCGATGGGCATGGCGGCCTCGATGGGGCAGTTCCTGCTCTCCTCCGGCACGCCGGGCAAGCGCTACTCGCTGCCGCACGCGCGGATCCTCATGCACCAGCCGTCCGCCGGTGTCGGTGGCACGGCGTCGGACATCGCGATCCAGGCCGACCTGTTCAACAAGTGGAAGCAGGAACTGGCCAAGATCACGGCCGACCAGACCGGGCAGACGGTCGAGCAGATCATCGCGGACGGCGACCGCGACCGCTGGTTCACCGCCCAGGAGGCGAAGGACTACGGGTTCGTGGACCACGTCCTCACCCGCGACATCGCCCGTCCCGGCTCGAACTGAGCGCGAAGCACACAGGAGACTCGATCATGAGCAACTTCAGGCTCCCGGGTGACTTCCGGGCTCCGAACACTCCCCAGTCGCGGTACATCCTCCCGTCGTACGTCGAGCGCACCAGCTACGGCGTCAAGGAGTCGAACCCGTACAACAAGCTGTACGAGGAGCGCGTCATCTTCCTCGGCGTGCAGGTGGACGACGCGTCGGCCAACGACGTGATGGCCCAGCTGCTGCACCTCGAGCACGAGGACCCGGACCGCGACATCCTGATCTACATCAACTCGCCGGGTGGCTCGTTCACCTCGCTGATGGCGATCTACGACACCATGCAGTTCGTCCGCCCGGACATCCAGACGTACTGCCTGGGCCAGGCCGCCTCCGCGGCCGCGGTGCTGCTGTCGGCCGGTACCCCCGGCAAGCGGTACGCGCTCCCGAACTCGCGGGTGCTGATCCACCAGCCCGCCACCGAGGGCACCTACGGCCAGGTCTCCGACCTGGAGATCCAGGCGAACGAGATCCAGCGGGTGCGGCGCCAGATGGAGGTCATCCTGGGCAAGCACACGGGCAAGGACCCGGACCAGATCCGCAAGGACATCGAGCGGGACAAGATCCTGACCGCCGACGAGGCCAAGTCGTACGGCATCATCGACGAGGTGCTGCCGTACCGTAAGGCGTCGGCTCTCTAGATCCGCCAGGCCGGTGTGTGTCGAGAAGACGACATACACCGGCGCTCTGGTTTAGGGTCGTCCTCTGACGTGCTCCCGGCGCCTGTGGGTGTTCCCGCCCACGGCATCGGACGGGTACCGTCAGTGGCAATGTGTGAGGCTCCGCTCGGTCGTGAGTGACCGGGGGTCGCACCGTCGCAACACACGTCAGGCGCGGCAACCCGCGCCGGAGGGGACGAGGTCACAGGCCATGGCACGGATCGGTGACGGCGGAGACCTGCTGAAGTGTTCTTTCTGCGGGAAGAGCCAGAAGCAGGTGAAGAAGCTCATTGCCGGCCCCGGGGTCTACATCTGCGATGAGTGCATCGACCTCTGCAATGAGATCATCGAGGAGGAGCTGGCCGAGGCCGGCGACGTCAAGCTCGACGAGCTGCCCAAGCCCGCCGACATCCACGAGTTCCTCGAGCAGTACATCATCGGTCAGGAAGATGCCAAGCGGACGCTGGCGGTGGCGGTCTACAACCACTACAAGCGGATCCAGGCGGACGACAAGGCCGGGCCGAAGGACTCCAAGGAGGAGTCGGTCGAGCTCGCCAAGTCGAACATCCTGATGCTCGGCCCCACCGGGTGCGGCAAGACCTACCTCGCGCAGACCCTGGCGAAGCTGCTCAACGTGCCGTTCGCGATCGCGGACGCCACGGCGCTGACCGAGGCCGGGTACGTCGGCGAGGACGTCGAGAACATCCTGCTCAAGCTCATCCAGGCGGCGGACTACGACGTCAAGCGGGCCGAGACCGGGATCATCTACATCGACGAGGTCGACAAGATCGCCCGGAAGAGCGAAAACCCGTCGATCACGCGGGACGTCTCCGGCGAGGGTGTCCAGCAGGCGCTGCTGAAGATCCTCGAGGGCACCACCGCTTCGGTCCCGCCGCAGGGCGGCCGCAAGCACCCGCACCAGGAGTTCATCCAGATCGACACGACGAACGTGCTGTTCATCGTGGCCGGCGCGTTCGCCGGGCTGGAGAAGATCATCAACGAGCGGGTCGGCAAGCGTGGCCTCGGCTTCGGCGCGGAGATCCGCACGAAGTCCGAGATCGAGGAGAGCGACATCTTCTCCGACACCATGCCCGAGGACCTGATCAAGTTCGGGCTGATCCCGGAGTTCATCGGCCGGCTCCCGGTCGTGGCGACGGTCAACCACCTGGACAAGGAATCGCTGGTCAGCATCCTCACCCAGCCGCGCAACGCCCTGGTGAAGCAGTACAAGAAGCTCTTCGAGATGGACAACGTCGAGCTCGAGTTCACCAAGACCGCGCTCGAAGCGATCGCCGACCAGGCGGTCCTGCGCGGGACCGGTGCCCGCGGGCTGCGCGCCATCATGGAAGAAGTGCTGCAGCCGGTCATGTACGACATCCCGAGCCGCGACGACGTGGCGAAGGTCGTGATCACCGAGCAGACCGTGCGGGAGAACGTGAACCCGACGATCGTCGCCCGGCAGCCGACGCGGCGCACGCGCAGCGAGCGCGGCGAGAAGTCGGCCTGAGGCCGGGCGTCTCCGGGCCACCCGGCCCGGAGACCCGACAGGAAAGCTGAATGACTGCTGACTCTATGCCGGTTACCGGCGGGGGCGCCGCCCCCGCCGGTGGCGTGCAGGCACCGCCGCCACCCGAACCGGCGCCGGTGCCCGCCGGGCCGGTCCTCGGGTTCCGCGAGCTGAGCGAACGCGTCATCGCGTCCGTGCTCGACCGGTACCCGTGGCTGAACCGGGTGCTGATGGGCGTTCTGGCCGTGTGCGCCGGCACGTGCGTCGTGGCCGTGGTGGCCCGGCTGTCGCCGTTGCCGCTCATCCCGCTGCCGCTCTTCGTCGTCGCGGGTTACGCGCTCTGGCGGGCCCGTGGGGTGTCCGAGCGGCGTCCGCTGGTCAACTGGGTGCTGCTGTTCGGCCTCGCCACCCTGATCGGCTTCTGGCTGATCTCGGTCGTCGGCCGCTGGGTGGAGTGAACTTCCTCCGTCGGAAGCGTTTGCGCCCGGCCGTCTCCGGGTAGCAAGGTCCCGTGGTAGGTGCCCTCAGACCGTTTCGGCATCCGGCACTGTTCTACCGCGGTGACAGTGAGTATCTCGACGGCGTCGTTCCGTTCCTGCTCAACGGTCTCGATCAAGGTGAACCGGTGGCCGTCGCCGTTCCGCGGCGCAATCTCCAGCTGATCGAGAAGGCCCTGGAAGGCCGGGCCCGCGAAGTGCGGCTGACCGACATGTGCCAGGCGGGCCGCAACCCCGGCGCGATCCTGCCGACGGTCCTGCTCGCCTTCGCCGGCGAGCACGCGGGCCCGGTGCGGATCGTGGCGGAGCCGATGTGGGGTGGGCGCACCGGCGCCGAGTACCCGGCGTGCGTCCTGCACGAAGCGCTCATCAACCACGCTCTCGCGGGGCGGGACCTCGCGGTGCTCTGCCCGTACGACATCGCGGCGCTGGCGCCGGACGCGCTGGCCGACGCCGAGCGCACCCACCCGGAGGTGTGGGGGCCGGCCGGGCCGTTCGTCAGCGCCCGGTTCGACCCGGACGGAGCTCGCGCGGAGCTGATGCGGCCGCTGGACCCGCCGCCCGCCGCGATCGAGCGGAAGTTCGACATCGCGCAGCTGGCTTCGCTGCGCGGGTTCGCGGAGATCTGGGCCGCGCGGCACGGCCTGCGCCGCCCGAGGCGTGACGACTTCACGCTGGCGATCGCGGAGCTGACGACGAACAGCATCCTCTACGGCGGCGGCGCGGGCGTGCTCCGGCTGTGGGCCGACGAGCGTCAGGTGGTCGGCGAGGTCTCCGACACGGGCACGATCACCGAACCCCTGGCGGGCCGGATCCCACCGGCGGCGTCGACGCTGGGCGGCCGCGGGCTGCTGCTGGTGAACCGGCTGGCGGACCTGGTCCGGACGTACTGGGTCCCGGGCCGCACGACGACCCGGGTCCACTTCACCTGCTGACGCCATGGGCGACTCGTTCATCGCGTCCGACGTCAGGGCCCCGGCAAAGTCGGTGGCTGCAATGACTCATTCAAGACCTTTGGCGAGCCAGGGGCACCCGAGCCGCGACGACTTTGCCGGGGCCCTGCCACCAGACGTCATGAAAGGGTCGTTCATGACGCTGGACGACAGGAAAGAGTCGTTCATGACGTCGCCAACCCCCGCCCAACGTCGCGAATGACTCATTCGGGACCTCCGGCGCCCCCAATGACTCATTCGCGACACCCGACTCCGCGCGCGGCCGTGACTTTGGCCGGGGGCCGGGGGCCGGGGGCGTCATGAACGACTCTTTCATGACATCGGAGCCGGACCGGGTCAGTCCTTGCGGGGAACGTGCTTGCCGAGGAAGCTGATCATGCTCGGCACCACCGTCCGGTTGAACGGGTCGCCGTGCTTGCCGTGGGCCGTGTGGGCCACCGCCGGGCGGGCCGCCTCGATGTAGCGGCGGACGCCCGTGATGAACGAGTCCTCCGTGCCGCACCAGATGCCGTTGGCCACGCTCTTCGTCTCGTCGATGTGTTTCAGCGGGTCCAGCGCCGTCCAGTCGTTGAGGCCCGTGAAGATGTGCCGCTTGGCCATCTCCTGCCAGGACAGGATCAGCGCCGGGGCCAGCGTCGCGACCGCGGCCGGCGGCTGGCGCCGCTCCACCCGGCGGCGCGTGTACACCAGCGCGCCGAACCCGCCCATCGAAACGCCCGTGCAGGCGAACGGCTGCCCGGTGTCGCCGGCGAAGCCGCGGGCCCGCAGCCACTGCGGGACCTCCTCCAGCAGCATCGCCATCGGGTCGTCGCCCGGGTGGACCTCGTGCCAGTAGTTGTCGCCGCCGTCGACGGCGACGAAGCCGAACGCCGGGACGGCCTTGCGCGCGACGTCGCTGGAGAGCTGCTTGAGCGTGCCGGTCGGGGCCGCGCTGCGGGCGTTGCCGTGCAGGCCGTGCAGCATCAGCGACATCGGCAGCCCCTTCGGCGGGGTCTTCGACGGCAGGATGAACACCAGGTCGACCATCCGGCCGCGAGCCTGGGAGTAGACGCGCTCGACGCGGGTGCTGCCGAGCTGGGTCGTCGGGTTCGACGACGTCACGCCGAGCGTGCGCTGCAGGGCCTGGCTGAAGGGCAGCTTGCCGGTCGCGGTGCCGACGGCCAGCCCGCCGACGGCCAGCCCGGACGCCCCCGCGATCAGCACCGAGCGGCGGCTGAGCCACCGCCGCGCGTCCCGGACGGCGGCCACCCCCGCCGGGACCTCGGCCTCGCCGCGATCCCCGTTTTCCTCGTTCACCTGTCTCCGTCCCCCGCCTGCCGTTCCTAGGACGCCGCGCACCCGCTCCGCGTTCCCCCGCGTCCGTCGTTCGCCGGGTTAGTCGTTCCCACCCTGCCCGGCGTTTCCGGTTCTCGCCCGCCAAGCCGCCTTCGCGGCCTCGGTCGAGTGTTCCGCCCGCTCCACAGTGTCCCCGAGACCCACTGCCATGGTGATCCCCAGGGGTATCAAAATGTGGTCGATGCCCTGCTCACCGGCACCGAAGTGACCGGACGCCTCGAGCGTGACGAAGCCGTGGAGCGCGCTCCACAGCTGGGCGGCCGCCTGGTACTTGTCGGCGGCCCGGAACCGGCCGGCCTCGATGGCCCGCTCGGTCGCCCGGACGATGTGGCCGAACGCCTCCAGGCCCTCCTGGGCGGCTTCACGGCCCTCTTCGGTGGTCAGGTCGGACAGCGTCGCCCGCTTGCCGCCCAGCGCGGTCTGGCCGAACGTCACGGCGAACAGCTGTGGCTGCTCGGCGACCGCCTGCCGGTAGGTGCGGGCCAGGCCGAAGATGTCCGCCACCGGGTCGTCGGTCTCGCCGACCTCGGCCAGCCACGCGCTGAGCCTCAGAAACCCCGTGCGCGCCACCTCGTCGACCAGCGCGGCCATGCCCCCGAAGTGCGTGTACACGGCCATCGTCGAGACGCCGACCTCCGCCGCCAGCTTGCGGGCCTGCAGGGCTTCGGCGCCGCCTTCGTCGAGCAGCCGGATGGCCGCTTCGACGAGCCGTTCCTTGACGTCGTTCGCGCGGGGTTTCGGGCTCATGCTTGCCAGTATCTCATAACCCTGTTATAAATTGCGTCATAACCAAGTTATGTCAGCTCTGGAGGGGTCAGGCATGGGCAACAAGTTCCTCGAAGGCAACTTCGCCCCGGTGAGCCGGGAGCACACGAGCACCGAGCTGGCCGTCACCGGGCGGATCCCCGGTTTCCTCGACGGCCGCTACCTGCGCAACGGGCCCAACCCGCTGTCCGAGGTGGACCCGGCGGCCTACCACTGGTTCATGGGCGACGGCATGGTCCACGGCGTGCGCCTGCGCGACGGCAAGGCCGAGTGGTACCGCAACCGGTGGGTGCGCAACCCGGCGGTGGCGGCGACGCTCGGCGGCGAGGACGCGAGCCGCTACTGCGGGCTGGACGCGCTCGGCGCCAACACCAACGTCATCGGCCACGCCGGCAAGACCCTCGCGCTGGTGGAGGCGGGCGCGCCGATCTACGAGCTGACCGACGAGCTCGACACCGTCGGCCGCTGCGACTTCGACGGCACGCTGCCCGGCGGCTACACCGCCCACCCCAAGCGCGACCCGCGCACCGGCGAGCTGCACGCCGTGTCGTACTTCTTCGGCATGGGCAACAAGGTCCGGTACTCGGTGATCGACGCGCACGGCCGCGCGCGCCGCACGGTGGACGTCGAGGTCACCGGGTCGCCGATGATGCACGACTTCTCGCTGACCGAAAAGCACGTGGTGTTCTACGACCTGCCGGTGACGTTCAACGCCGAAATGGCGGTCGCCGCCAGCGTGCCCAGCGCCTTGCGGACGCCGGCGAAGCTGGTCGTCTCGGCCATGGTCGGCAAGGTCCGCGTGCCGGACCCGGTGACGGCGATGATGGCGCGCAAGATCGGCGCGAACGGCGGCCTGCCGTACCGCTGGGACCCCGAGTACCCGGCGCGGATCGGCGTCATGCCGCGCGAAGGCGGCAACGGTGACGTCCGGTGGTTCGAGGTCGAGCCGTGCTACGTCTTCCACCCGCTCAACGCCTACGACGACGGCGATTCGATCGTGCTCGACGTCGTCCGCCACCCGAAGATGTTCGACACCGAGCTGCACGGCCCGGACGAGGGCGGCCCGACCCTGGACCGCTGGACCGTCGACCTCACCGCGGGCAAGGTCCTGGAGGAGCGGCTCGACGACCGCGGCCAGGAATTCCCGCGTGTGGACGAGCGCCTGGTCGGCCGGCGCCACCGCTACGGCTACGCGATGTCGGCCGACGGCGGCGCGAACCCCGGCGGCTCCCTGTTCAAGCACGACTTCTCGACGGGCGCACGCCAGGAGCGAGCGTTCGGCGACGGACAGCAGCCCGGCGAGTTCGTCTTCGTCCCGTCCCACGAGGACGCGGCGGAGGACGACGGCGTGTTGATGGGCTTCGTGTTCGACCCGGCGACGCAGCGAAGCGATCTGACGCTGCTCGACGCGGGCACGCTGGAGACGGTCGCGGCGATCCACCTGCCCGACCGCGTGCCCAACGGCTTCCACGGCAACTGGGTCGAGTCGGTTTAGGTGAGCACTCGGTGGTCGCCGGTGTAGAGGTTCATCGAGTCGCCGCGCAGGAAGCCGATCAGCGTCATCCCGTTCTCCTCGGCCAGCTCCACCGCCAGTGACGACGGCGCGGACACCGCGGCCAGCAGCCCGATCCCGGCCATCGCGGCCTTCTGCACCAGTTCGAACGAGGCCCGCCCGGACACGAGCAGGCCGTGCCCGGGGGCGGGGATCCGGCCGTCGAGGACGGCCCAGCCGAGGACCTTGTCGACCGCGTTGTGCCGCCCGACGTCCTCGCGGACGACGGCGAGCTCACCGTCCGGGGTGAACAGTCCCGCCGCGTGCAGGCCGCCGGTGCTGGCGAACACCTTCTGCCGGGCGCGCAGCGCGTCCGGCAGGCCGGCCAGCGTCTCGCTCTTCACCGCGAAGGCCGCTTCGGCCGGGGAGAAGCGGGTCTTGAGCTTGACCGCGTCGAGCGCGGCCTTGCCGCAGACACCACACGAAGAGGTGGTGTAGAAGTTGCGCTCGACCCCGGTGTCGGGCGGCGGCACGCCGGGCGCCAGCGCGATGTCCAGGACGTTGTAGGTGTTGCGGCCCTGGTCGTCGACGCCGTCGCAGTAGCGGGCGACCGAGATGTCCTCGCGGCCGCCGATCACCCCTTCGGACAGCAAGAATCCGTGGGCCAGCTCGACGTCGTGCCCCGGCGTGCGCATGGTGACCGCCAGTGCCTTGCCGTCGACGCGGAGTTCCAGGGGTTCTTCGGCGGCCAGCGAGTCGGGGCGGCGGCGGTCGCCGGTCGCGGAGATCTTCCGCACCGGCCTGCGCACGGTCACCCTGCCCATCGCCCACACCCCTTCTCGACCGGAAAGTTTGACACCCGCATGATGCAACGCCGGGTATTTAGTAATACATTCCCTCCATCATCCCCACTCTAGGAGAGGGATCCGATGGCTCTCGGCTTCCTGGACCGTTCCCGGATCGTGGCACCCCCAGGCTGGACGCGCTGGCTGGTGCCGCCGGCGGCCCTTTCGGTACACCTGTCGATCGGGCAGGCCTACGCGTGGAGCGTGTTCAAGACTCCGCTCGAGAAGACGATGCACCTGAACGGGACGCAGAGCTCGCTGCCGTTCCAGCTCGGCATCGTCATGCTCGGCCTGTCCGCCGCGTTCGGCGGCACGCTCGTCGAGAAGAACGGCCCGCGCTGGGCGATGTTCGTGTCGATGTGCTGCTTCGCGAGTGGGTTCCTCGTCTCCGCGCTCGGCGTGGCGACCGGCCAGTTCTGGCTGGTCGTCGTCGGCTACGGCGGGATCGGCGGCATCGGGCTCGGCATCGGCTACATCTCGCCGGTGTCCACGCTCATCAAGTGGTTCCCGGACCGGCCGGGCATGGCCACCGGCATCGCGATCATGGGCTTCGGCGGCGGTGCGCTGATCGCGTCGCCGTGGTCGTCGTCGATGCTCGGCACCTCGCCGACCACCGGCACGATCGCGACGGCCTTCCTGGTGCACGGCGTCGTCTACGCGGCGTTCATGTCGATGGGCTGGCTGCTCGTGCGCGTCCCGGCCGACGACTGGAAGCCGGCCGGCTGGCAGCCGAAGACCGACCACGGCAAGGCCATGATCAGCACCGCGAACGTCTCGGCCGCCAACGCGATCAAGACGCCGCAGTTCTGGCTCCTGTGGGTCGTGCTGTGCTTCAACGTCACCGCGGGCATCGGCATCCTGGAGAAGGCGTCCCCGATGATCGTGGACTTCTTCAAGAACACGTCGACGCCGGTCGGTACGGCCGCGGCGGCCGGGTTCGTCGCGCTGCTGTCGCTGTGCAACATGCTCGGGCGGTTCGTCTGGTCGTCCACTTCGGACCTGGTCGGCCGCAAGAACATCTACCGCACCTACCTCGGTGTGGGCGCGGTGCTGTACCTGGTGATCGCGCTGACGGACAACTCGTCGAAGGTCGTCTTCATCCTGTGCGCGATGGTGATCCTGTCCTTCTACGGCGGCGGGTTCGCGACCGTGCCGGCCTACCTGAAGGACCTCTTCGGCACCTACCAGGTCGGCGCGATCCACGGCCGGCTGCTCACCGCGTGGTCGGTGGCCGGCGTGCTCGGCCCGCTGATCGTCAACGCGATCGCCGACAACGAGAAGTCGGCCGGCAAGTCCGGCCCGGCGCTCTACCAGCTGTCGTTCTACATCATGATCGGCCTGCTGGTGGTCGGCTTCGTGGCCAACGAGCTGGTGCGGCCGGTCAAGGAGAAGTACCACGAGCCGGTCACGGCGGACGCGGCCGCGAGGAGTGAGGCGTGATGAGCGAGCCTTCGACGAAGACCAACCACGTGCCGCTGATCGCGCTGGCCTGGGCGTGGGTCGTGCTGCCCTTCGCCTACGGCGTGTACCAGCTGCTCCTTAAGCTGGTGCAGCTCTTCGGATAGCGTGTGACCTGAGTCACCCGTGCAGCGGGAGGTGGCCCGGCGGCGTCGGTAGATCGTGCATCTACTGGGGAAGATCGCCGTCGCCGGGCTCGCCTTCGCCGTCCTGAGCGGTACCGCTTACGGCTACGCGAACCTCCGCGCCCTCGACGACGTCACGCGCGACAGCGTCATCGACGCCGACGGCGCCACCGCGCCGGGGGAACAGCCCGCCGACGGCTCGCTCGACATCCTCCTCGTCGGCCGGGACTCCCGTACCGACAAGGAGGGGAAGCCGCTTCCCCCGGACGTCCTGCGCGAGCTGCGGGCCGGCGCCAACGGCGACGACCTCACCGACACCCTCATCGTGCTGCGGATCCCGAACGGCACGCACGACGTGAAAGCGTTCTCCATCCCGCGCGACAGCTACGTCTCCATGCCCGGCGGGAAGGGCAAGATCAACGCCGCGTTCGGGCGCGGGAAGGCCGCCGAAGCGAAGCGGCAGCGTGACTCCGGGGAGACCGACAAGGCGAAGATCGATCAGGTCGCCCTCACCGCGGCGCGGCGCGGGACGCGGCAGGCCGTCGAGGACCTCACCGGCGTCAAGATCGACCACTTCGCCGAGGTCAACCTGCTGAGCTTTTCCGAGATCAGCAAGGCGGTCGGCGGCGTCGACGTCTGCCTCAAGCAGGCGACCAAGGACAAGAACTCCGGCGCGGACTTCCCGGCCGGGCCGCAGCGGATCTCGGGCGCGGACGCGCTGGCCTTCGTCCGCCAGCGCGACCACCTCATCGGCGGCGACTTCGACCGGGTGCGGCGTCAGCAGGTGTTCCTCGCCAGCCTCGCGCGGCAAGTGCTTTCGGCCGGCACGCTCGCCGACCCGGGGAAGCTCGGTGCGCTGATCGACGCCGTCAAGCGGTCCGTCGTGCTCGACGACTCGTGGAACCTGCTCGACTTCGTCGCGCAGATGCGGGGCGTCAGCGGCGGCGGGATCCAGTTCGAGACCATCCCGGTCGTCAACCGCGACTACCGGTACGACCCGCAGGACCACCGGGCCACGGCCGTGCAGGTGGACCCGGCCGCGGTGAAGTCCTTCGCGGCGGCCATGATCGGGACCGCGGCGCCGAAGATCCCGGCCGCCGCCCCGGTCACCGTCGACGTCTCCAACGCGAGCCCGAAGGGCGGCCTCGCCGGCCGCGTGGCCGGTTTCCTGGGGGACCACGGGTTCGTCAAGGGCACGACCGGCAACACCGCGACGCGGCGGACGTCCCTGGTCCGCTTCGGCGCCGATCTCGCGCAGCGGGGCGCGGAGGTCGCGAAGCTGCTGGGCGGGTTGTCGACGCAGGAGGCCGCGGACGTGCCGGCGGGCCACATCGAGGTGGTGCTCGGGTCGGTGTACGCCGGCCCGGGGACGACCGGTGGCGGGGGCGCCCCGGCCGCCGGCGACGACCCGATCACCTCGGGCGGGGTCGTCTGCGTGAATTGACCGCGCGCCGGCAAACGAATGTCCGGCTTTTCACCGAGTTTCGCGCAATTGCGCGAAGAATTTCCGCGAAGTACCGCAAGACCGTTTTCCGCCGACCGGACCACGGCGGACCACGCGGGTGATTGGTCTTGACGCTGCCTCGCTGGTGAGGCAGTGTGCGATGACCGTCGGCGGCAGCACCGCGCGGCGGACCGGAAAAGATCACCGGACCGGTGACGAACCGGAAAGTCAATTTCAGGAATAGGGAAAGTCCGGAACCTATGCGTATCAGCGTTGCCCGCGGAGGGTGGCTCCTTCCGGTGCTCGCTTCCGCCGTTCTGTGCGCCGGATGCCAGTCCGCGTCCGCTTCGGTGCACTACCCCGAGTCGATCGACGCCTGCAAGCTGCCCGGGCCGAACGTGCGCACCCAGCTCGCCCCCGGCACCGTCGAGGTCCCGGCCACTGCGGTGAAGACGGCCGACGCCAAGGTCGTCCCCCAGGATCGCACCACCGAGGGCAACGACCTCACCAGCTGCAAGCGCCTGTTCGCCCGCGACCTCGGCGGCGGCAAGCCCAACATGCAGGACTACCGGCTCGTCACGATCGCCGTGGTGCGGTTCACCGACTCCGACGCGAGCGAGGGCGCGACCAAGGCCACCCAGCTGATGACCGACGCGCTCGGCGACCACTCGGGTGTCCGGCTCGCCACCGGCGTCGGCGACGAGTCCGGGTTTTCCGAGCAGTGGGCCGCCGTGCGCTCCGGGAACGTCGTGCTCGGCATGGCCATCGCCGACGGCGGCACGGAGGCGGCGTTGATCCCACCGGCGACCCTTGACAACGTCCAGGCCGTGGTCACCGACATGACCACCACGCTGCAGCGCGACTACCAGGGCTGAATCAGGGCCGGGGCTCGAGCCGCACGACGATCGCCTTCGACACGGGCGTGTTCGACTTCTCCGCCACCGAGTCCAGCGGCACCAGCGCGTTGGCCTCCGGGAAGTACGCCGCCGCGCACCCGCGGGCCGTCGGGTAGGCCACCACGCGGAAGGACGGCGCACGGCGGTCGCCGTCCCGCCACTCCGAGACCAGGTCGACCAGCGCGCCGTCGGTGAGGCCGAGCGTGGCGATGTCGTCCGGGTTCACCAGCACCACCCGGCGGGCGTTCTCGATGCCGCGGTAGCGGTCGGAAAGCCCGTAGATCGTGGTGTTGTACTGGTCGTGGCTGCGCATCGTCTGCAGCAGCAGCCGGCCCTCGGGCACCTGCGGGTACTCCAATTCGGACACCGTGAAGTTGCCCTTGCCGTTGGCGGTGCCGGTGAACTCGCGGGAGTCGCGCGGCGCGTGCGGCAGCACGAACCCGTCCGGCTCGCGGACGCGGCGGTTGTAGTCCTGACAGCCGGGCACGACCCGGGAGATGCGGTCGCGGACCAGGTCGTAGTCGTTCTCGAACGTCCGCCACGGCACGGCGTGCCCGGCGCCGAACAGCGTTTCGCCGAGCCGGCAGACGATAGCGACCTCCGAGAGGAGGTGCTCGCTCGCCGGCTTGAGGCGCCCGCGCGACGTGTGCACCTGCGACATCGAGTCCTCGACCGTGACGAACTGTTCGCCGCTCGCCTGGACGTCACGCTCGGTGCGGCCGAGCGTCGGCAGGACCAGCGCGGTGCGGCCGTGGACGACGTGGGAGCGGTTCAGCTTCGTCGAGACGTGCACGGTGAGCGAGCACGACTCGAGCGCCTTCTCGGTCGCCTCCGTGTCCGGGGTCGCGGACGCGAAGTTGCCGCCGACGGCGAAGAAGACCTTGCCGCGGCCGTCGCGCATCGCGCGGATCGCGTCGACGGTGTCGAGGCCGTGCTCGCGCGGGACCTCGATGCCGAACTCGCCGGCCAGGGCGTCCATGAAGGACTGCGGCATCTTCTCCCAGATGCCCATCGTCCGGTCGCCCTGGACGTTGGAGTGCCCGCGCACCGGGCACAGGCCGGCGCCCGGCTTGCCGATCATCCCGCGCATCAGGGCCAGGTTCGCGATCTCCGAGATCGTCGGCACCGCGTGCTTGTGCTGCGTGAGGCCCATGGCCCAGCAGTAGATCGTGCGCTCGGAGGAGGCGATCATCCGCGCGACGCGCTCGATCTGCTCGCGCGGCAGCCCGGTGGCGCGCTCGACCTCGGGCCAGTCGATCTCCCGCAGGTGCTTCGCGTAGTCGTCGAAGCCGTCGGTGACCCGCTCGACGAAGTCGCGGTCGACGATCACGCCCGGCGCTTCCTCGTCCCAGGCGAGCAGCAGGTGCCCGACCGCCTGGAACAGCGCGAGGTCGCCGCCGAGGCGGATCTGGGCGAACTCGTCGGCCAGCGGCGTGCCCCTGCCGACGACGCCGCGGACGTTCTGCGGGTTCTTGAACCGCATCAGGCCGGCCTCGGGCAGCGGGTTCACGGCGATGATCTTCGCGCCGTTCCCCTTGGCCTCCTCCAGCGCCGAGAGCATCCGCGGGTGGTTGGTGCCCGGGTTCTGCCCGACGACGACGATCAGGTCGGCCCGGTGGATGTCGGCCAGGCTCACCGAGCCCTTGCCGATGCCGGTGGTCGCGGCGAGGGCCGCGCCGGAGGACTCGTGGCACATGTTGGAGCAGTCCGGCAGGTTGTTGGTGCCGAACGAGCGCACGAGCAGCTGGTAGAGGAACGCGGCTTCGTTGCTGGTGCGGCCCGAGGTGTAGAAGATCGCCTCGTTCGGGTCGGTCAGGGCCTTCAGCTCACCGGCGACGAGCTCGAACGCGTCGTCCCAGGAGATCGGTTCGTAGTGCGTCGCGCCTTCGCGCAGCACGAACGGCTCGGTGACGCGGCCCTGCTGGCCGAGCCAGTAGTCGGTCTTGCTCCGGAGGTCCTCGATCGGGTGCTTCGCGAAGAACTCGCGGTCCACCCGGCGTTTGGTGGCTTCCTCGGCGACGGCCTTGGCGCCGTTCTCGCAGAACTCGGCCAGCTTGCGCTTCTCGCCGTCGACCTCGCGGGGTTCCGGCCACGCGCAGCCCGGGCAGTCAAAGCCCTCACGCTGGTTCAGCAGCCGCAGCGCCTTGACGGTCCGGCCGGTGCCCATCTGCTCGATGCTGCGCGCGAGCGACACGGCGACGCCGGGTATCCCGGCGGCCCAGCCCTTCGGCTTGCCCACCTCGAGGCGGGCTTCGTCCACGTCCTGCGCCGGCGCTTCACGGGTCATGTGTTCATCGTGCGCCTCGATGATCGCGCGCGCGAAGCAGGGGTCGGGCTTTGGCGGCGCGCAGGCCCCGGTCGGCGATGGTGACCGCCAGCAGGAGAACGCTGATGACGACGAGCGCGATGGCGAGCCGGTGCAGGCCGGCCGAGTCGGCGTGCGGGCCGTTGTGCCGGGTGCGCGATGAGGGGGTGCACTTCGGCGCGCTGGTCGGGCGATTGCGTGCCGGGGTTAGGTCACACTTTCGCCGCGCGCAGCCCGCGATCGGCGATGGTGACCGCCAGCAGCAGAACGCTGATGACGACGAGCGCGATGGCGAGCCGGTGCAGGCCGGCCGAGTCGGCGTGCGGGCCGTAGCAAAGCGCGATGAGCGTCGACGCCACGATCGCGCCGAGGTACTGGGCGGTGCGGAAGAGGCCGCTCGCCGTTCCCATCTGCTCGGCGGGCGCCTCGCGGTAGAGCGTCGTCTGGTTCGCGACGCTGGTCAGCCCCTGGGCCAGGCCGAACAACGCGGCCAGCGCCAGCAGCGCGCCGGTCCACGTGCCGTCGTGGACGAGCAGCAGCAACGCCGATCCGCCGACCAGCGCGACCGCGACCGTGACCAGCCGCGCCTTGATGCCGGAGCCGCGCCCCGAGAACGCCGCCGCGCAAACCGCCGTGCCCGACATCGGCAGCAGCATCAGCCCGGCGGCCTCCTCGGACAGCTGCCGCGTGGTCTCCAGCCACTGGACGTAGCCGAACATGATCGCGTAGATGGCCATGAAGCTCAGGGCCTGCCGAAGGTAGGTCCGCAGGATCGCGCGGTTGGCCGCGAGCATCCGCAGGTCGAGGAACGGGTCGTCGCGACGCAGTTCGACCAGCCCGAACGCGATGCCGAACGCCGCGACGACGGCGAGCAGCCAGGGCTCGGTGCCCGGGTCCATCAGGAAGAACAGGAGCGCGAGCAGAGTCGCCGAGAACAGCGTGATGCCCAGGACGTCGATCGGCTTCGCCGTGCGCTCGCCGCGGTCGTCCTTCGGTACCCACAGCAGCGCCAGCACCAGCGACAGCCCGGCGAGCGGGATGTTCACGGCGAAGATCGCCGGCCAGCCGAAGAGGCCGATCAGCAGCCCGCCCAGGGTCGGGCCGATCACCATCACCGTCTGCGCCGACATCGACAGCACCGACAGCACGCGCGCGGGCACGCCTTGGCCGCTCGCCTCCGCGTGGTGGCGCAGCACGGCCATCGCGGCCGGGAAGCCGGCGCACGTGCCGAGCCCCAGGACGACCCGCACCCCGGTCAGCCAGCCGACCGAAAGCGGGATCATGCCCGCGATCCCCGCGATGATCACCAGCACCGCGCCGCCGAGCAGGACGCGGCGGGCGCCGTAGCGGTCCACCAGCAGCCCGACCACCGGCTGGCCGACCGCGGTGGCCAGGTAGAGCGCCGAAATCAGCCAGGCCGTCTGGCCGGGGCCGGCCCCGAAGCTCTGTCCGATCGGCACGAGCGCGACGGCGATGAGGGTGGAGTTGATCGGGTTGAGCACCGCGCCGGCCACCAGTGGGGTGACCAGGCGGGTGCCGAACTTCGCGGGGGCGGCGATGGTGCTCGTGAGAACGCTCCTTGTTTTTACAAGCCGACGGGATCTAGTGCTGGGCGACGCGCTGCAGCAGCGGCAGCGCGCGGGTGACGGCGTCGAGTTCGGCGGGGGACAGGGCGTCCACCAGGGCCTGGGCGAGCCACTCGTCGCGGTGCTGCAGGATGCCGCGCACGGTGTCGGAGCCGGCTTCGGAGAGGCTGATCACCACGCGGCGCCGGTCGGCCGGGTCGGGGGTGCGCGCGAGGTAGCCGAGCTCGTCGAGGACGCCGAGGGTGGCGGCCATCGACTGCTGCCGGACGTGCTCGGCCGCCGCCAGCTCGCCCTGGGTGGCGGGGCCGTCGCGGTGGAGCCGGTTGAGCACGGCGGACTGCGACGGCGTCAGGATCCCGGCGTTGTCGACCTGGCGCAGCCGGCGGTGCAGCTGCCCGACGACCGCGCGGATCCAGCCGGCGCTTTCAGCGACGTGTGCGGGTACTTCGCCCATGCACACAGTTTAACTGTACAGTCCAGACTGTGCATCAGGATGTGACCAAGGTCCGTGAAGGCCACCTTCACGGACTTTAAGTTCCTGAAGGTGGCCTTCACGGCCGGTCAGGCCGGGCAGCCGTCGAGGGTCGGCACCGGGTACTTCGGGTCGTAGTAGCCGGGCGCGTCCTGGTCGTCACCGGTGGTCGGCGGCGCCGGCGGGTTGGCGTAGCCGGGCGCCAGGTAGCCGTCCTGCGCGGCGGCGCAGCCGACGGCCGAGAAGGCGCTCGAACCACCCTCGAGCCACAGACCCTGGCTGCTCTTCGTGAAGTTCGAGCCGCTCCGGATGACGTACGTCTCGTCCAGGCGCTGAAAGGTGACGATCTCGGCCGGGCTCGTCAGGCCCTCGGGGTGGACGTCGTCGAAGGCGTAGGCGATCACGTACTTCGCGTCGACGACCAGTTCGCCGGCCTTCGCGCCGGGGTGCGCGGCGAGCGTGCCGAACGTGCGCGGGCCCGCGTCGAGCAGGTGGTAGCCGTCGGCGATCTCGGTGACGTACGCGGCGAAGCCGCCCTCGTCCTTGGTCCGCTTCTTGGCCAGCTCCACGGCGATCTGCTCGCGGTCGTCCGGGGCGAACAGCGCCGCGTACGCCTTCGTGTCGTGGCCGGTCAGGACGGCGGGGTCGAGGTGCGCGGCGCTGATGACCTGCTTGACCTTCGCGTAGGCGTCGGCAACCGCCTCGGCCTTGGCAGCGCCGACCGCGGCCGCGGCGGGCGCGGTGATGCCGTCCAAGCCCTTCGGCCAGGTGTCGGCGGGGGTGTGCGCGTACGGGCGGGCCAGGTCGACCGGGGCGACGTCCGGCACCGATGTGGGGTTCGGCGGCGCGGCGTCCGGGGCGGGCCGGCGGCCGACCAGCACGATCGCCGCGGTGGTCACGGCGAGGATCGCCACGAACACGCCGAGCATCCACCAGCGGCCGCGGGGCTTCCGGGAGCGGCGGCGTTTCTGCTGCTTGCGGAGCTGCTTTCGGTCCTTCTTCGCGCCCAGCCAGGCGTCGGTCTGCGCGTGCTTGCGCCAATCCGGGTCCATCAGGTCCGGGTGCGAATCGAGCAGGTTGTCCTCGTCCACGTGCTTTCCCCCAAGGTCGATGCCTGATCATCGACAGCGGGGCAGGAGCGTTACGAGCCGAAGAACAGGAACGGGTCCTCGTTGACGCCGACGCCCTGGATCTGGTGCACGATGATGGCCGCCGCGACCAGGACGACGACCAGCAGCAGGGCCAGGATGCCCGGCCAGCGGTTCTGCCCCGGCTGCGAGACCGCGCCGGTGCGGCGCTCGCGCTTGCGGCGCTTCTGCAGGTCCTTCTTCGCGCCCAGCCAGGCGTCCCGCTCGGCGTACTTCTGCCATTCCGGGTTCATCAGATCCGGGTGCGTCTCGAGGCGCCGGTCGTCCGGATCCTGCGGCTGCTGAGGCTCTGCCATCGGAGAGTGCCTTCCCCCTGGGTGACCCGCCGTGACGGGTTCGTAGACTTGTCCATTGTGACCGAGAACGCTCCGCAGCAGACCACCGACCTTCCGGGTGCCTGGGACCCGGCCGCCGAAGAAGCACCGATGTACGACCGCTGGGTAGCGGCCGGGTACTTCACGGCCGACGCCGCGTCGGGGAAGCCGCCGTTCTCGATCGTACTGCCGCCGCCGAACGTCACCGGTTCCCTGCACATGGGCCACGCCCTCAACCACACGTTGATGGACGCGATGAGCCGCCGCCGTCGCATGCAGGGCTACGAGGTGCTGTGGCTGCCGGGCATGGACCACGCGGGCATCGCGACGCAGAACGTCGTCGAGCGCCAGCTCGCCGGCGAGGGCCTTTCGCGCCACGACCTGGGCCGGGAGAAATTCGTCGAGCGCGTCTGGGAGTGGAAGGCCGAGTACGGCGGCCGGATCCTCGGCCAGATGAAGCGCCTCGGCGACGGCGTCGACTGGTCGCGTGAGCGCTTCACGATGGACGAGAACCTGTCGAAGGCCGTCCAGACGGTGTTCAAGAACTTCTTCGACGAGGGCCTGATCTACCGCGCCGAGCGGATCATCAACTGGTGCCCGCGCTGCCAGACGGCGCTCTCGGACATCGAGGTCGACCACAACGACGACGACGGCGAGCTCGTGTCGATCCGCTACGGCGACGGCGACAACGCGATCGTGGTGGCCACCACCCGCGCCGAGACGATGCTGGGTGACACCGCGGTCGCCGTCCACCCGGACGACGAGCGGTACGCGCACCTCGTCGGCACCGAGGTCGAGCTGCCGCTGACCGGCCGGCGCATCCCGATCGTGGCCGACAAGCACGTCGACCCCGAGTTCGGCACCGGCGCGGTCAAGGTGACCCCGGCGCACGACCCGAACGACTTCGAGATCGGCCGCCGGCACGACCTGCCGATGCTGACGATCATGAACGAGCGCGCCGAGATCACCGCGCCGGGGCCGTTCGAGGGTCTCGACCGGTTCGAGGCGCGCCCGGCGGTCGTCGCCGCGCTGCGCGAGGCCGGCCGGATCGTGGCCGAGAAGCGCCCGTACGTGCACGCGGTCGGGCACTGCTCGCGCTGCGACACGGTCGTCGAGCCGCGGCTGTCGCTGCAGTGGTGGGTCAAGGTCGAGGAGCTGGCGCGGCTGGCCGGCGACGCCGTTCGCGACGGCCGCACCAAGATCCACCCGCCGGAGCTGGGCAAGCGGTACTTCGACTGGGTCGACAACATGCACGACTGGACGATCTCGCGCCAGCTGTGGTGGGGCCACCGGATCCCGGTGTTCTACGGCCCGGACGGTGAAGTGGTGTGCGTCGGCCCGGACGAGCAGGCGCCGTCCGGAGAGGGCTGGACGCAGGACCCGGACGTGCTGGACACGTGGTTCTCGTCGGGCCTGTGGCCGATGTCGACGCTCGGCTGGCCCTCTGCTTCGGACGACCTGGCCAAGTTCTACCCGACCAGCGTTCTTTCGACGGGCTACGACATCCTGTTCTTCTGGGTCGTCCGGATGATGATGTTCGGCGTGCACGAGATGGACGGCAAGCAGCCGTTCGACCACGTGTACCTGCACGGGCTGATCCGTGACGCGCAGGGCAAGAAGATGTCGAAGTCCCGCGGCAACGTGATCGACCCGCTGGAGTGGATGGACGCGTACGGCGCGGACGCCACCCGGTTCACCCTGGCCCGCGGCGCGAACCCGGGCGCGGACATGGCCCTGGCCGACGAGTGGGCGGCGGGTTCCCGCAACTTCTGCACGAAGCTGTGGAACGCGACGAAGTTCGCGATGATGAACGGGGCTTCGGTCGCTGCTCCGCTGCCTTCTTCTGCTGAGCTGACCGAGTCCGACCGCTGGATCCTGGGGCGGTTGAGCGCGCTGGTGTCCGAAGTGGACGGCCTGTTCGAGGACTTCCAGTTCGCGAAGGTGGCGGGCGCGCTTTACCAGTTCACCTGGAACGAGCTGTGCGACTGGTACCTGGAGCTGGCGAAGGTCCAGCTGTACCAAGGAGACGACGCGCGGGTCGCGGCGACGCGGTCGGTGCTCGGGCACGTGCTGGACACGGTGCTGCGGCTCCTGCACCCGTTCATCCCGTTCATCACGGAGAAGCTCTGGACGGCGCTGACGGGCGGCACGTCCTTGGTGATCGCCGCCTGGCCGATTGCTTTCGAGGGGTACACCGACGCCGAGGCGGACGCCCGGATCGCGGACGTCCAGAAGCTGGTGACGGAGATCCGCCGCTTCCGCGCGGACCAGGGGTTGAAGCCGGGCCAGAAGGTGGCGGCCCGGTTGGCGGGTTACGCGGGCGGCCACGAAGAGGCGGTCCGGTCGCTGGTCCGGTTGACCGCGCCTTCGGACGAGTTCGCGGCGAGTGCGTCGCTCGAAGTGGCCCTGGCGGCCGGCGTGGTGACGGTGGAGCTGGACCTGTCGGGCACGGTCGACGTGGCCGCGGAGCGCAAGCGGCTGGAGAAGGATCTCGCGGCGGCGCAGAAGGAGCTGACCCAGACGGAGGCGAAGCTGGGCAACGAGGCGTTCATCGCGAAGGCCCCGGCCCCGGTGATCGACAGGATCAAGGTGCGCAAGGAGACGGCGGTGTCGGACATCGACCGCATCACGGCTCGGTTGGCCGCTCTTCCGGCTTCCTGAGGTCGTCGACCAAAGCCCGGCGCTTCCACGTGAAAGTGCCGGGCTTTGTCGTACTCCTCCGCCAGTCTGGGAATTGGGGGCCGCTCAGTCGGGTTCGATGGTCCGCGCCGCTTCGATCAAGGCGACCGACTCCGGTGTCACCCGGCGATCGGCCGGGGTCGCCAGGAACGTCGGCATCCGGGGCGTCGGGTTGGCCAACGGCCGGAAGACCACTCCCGGCACCGGCAGCAGGTTCGCGTGCGCCCGGTAGAAGACGGTCCAGTGTGGACGGCCGAATCCCAGTGTCCCCAACGTGTCCTGTGCCGTCGTGAACTCCTTGCCCAGTAACGGTTCGAAGCCGGCGGAGCGGCAACACGACACCACCAGGTCGTACAACGGCTGGTTCCGCGAAGGCGAACTGAGCCGCACTGGCAGCGAAGCCAACGAAGCGAACTCGACGACGTCCGAAGCGGCCAGCGGGTGCGAGGCCGGCAACGCCACCATCACCTCGTCCGTCCACAAGGGAGTGAAGTCGAGGCCCGAAGACGGCCAGGAGCCACGCACGATGGTCGCGTCCAGGGAGCCGTCGCGGACCCGCTGGAGCCGTTCGGCCGTCGGTGCATGGACCAGCTCCAGCTGGGCCGCGGGCTCGAGCCGCGTGAACGCGCTGAGCAGGAGGTCCAGGCGATCGCCGAGGCCCTCGCTGGTGCCCAGCCGCAGGAAAGCACGCGGTGCGCGGAACTCCGACACCGAATCCGAAGCCCGCTCGGCCGCCGCCAGCACGGCTCGCGCGTGCGGCAGGAACCGCTGCCCCGCCTCGGTCAGTGACACGTTCCGCGTCGTACGAAGAAACAGCGACACGCCCAGCGAACGCTCCAGCCGCCGGACCTGCTGGCTCACCGCCGGCTGGACGATGTGCAGCCGCTCCGCCGCCCGCCCGAAGTGCAGCTCCTCGGCGACCGTCACGAAGTACCTCAGCTGGCGAAGCTCCACGAGCCGCCCCCATTCATCAGCATTCGTGATGAGTGTAGGAGCTGACCGACTCTCGATGAGCGGGATCCCGGCCACCAAGCTCGAGGCATGCCTTACCTGGACATCAACGACACCCGGATCCACTACGAAGATGCCGGAGCGGGACCCGCACTGCTGTTCCTGCACGGCTGGGGGACCAACGGCCACGTCTGGCAGGCGTGCCTGCCCGACCTCGTCCGTGACCACCGCGTCGTCACGCTCGACTGGCGCGGTTGCGGCCGCTCGGACCGCCCGGCGACCGGCAACACGATCGCCGGCAACACCGCCGACATCGCCGCCGTGATCGAACAGCTGGCCATCAAGCCGGTGGTCGTCGGCTCGTCGTTCGGCGCGGTCTTCGCCACCGAACTGGCCCTGGCCCGGCCCGAGCTCGTCGCCGGCGTGGTGGCCGTCGACGGACCGGGGTACTGGCCCGCGGCCGCGATGCGGGAAAAGGTCCTCGACCTGCGTGAACAGATGGCCGGCGACCGCTTCGGCACGCTCGCGGGGTGGGTGCCGAACTGGTTCGCGCCGGGCGTCTCGCCCGCGCTGGTCGACTGGACCGTGCGGCAGCTGGTCGACTCGAGCACCTACATCGACACGCTGTTCACCGAGGTGACGACGTACGACCCGCGGCCCCGCCTCGGAGACCTGACGGTCCCGATCACCTACCTGCACGGCGAGCTCGACCCCGAGATCCCCCTCGAGGTCCCGCGCACCTGCGCCGCCGCGACGCCGGGCGCCCAGGTGCACGTCATCGCCGGCTGCGGCCACCTCCCGCACCAGGAGGACCCGCGCGCGTTCACCGCCGCCCTCCGCGCGATCGCCTGAGGGAGACGACCGATGCCGAAAGTGACGCTCGAAGACACCGTCGTCCACTACGACCGGACCGGCGACGGCCCCGCGCTGCTCCTGCTGCACGGCACCGCCGCCTCCCGCGAGCAGTGGGCACCTTTGACGGCGAAGACACCGGGCTACACGGTCCTGGCCCCGGACTTCCCCGGCTCCGGCTTGACCACCGACCACGGCGGCCCGGTCGGCGTCGAGGACCTCGCCGCGCAAGCCGAAGCCGTCCTGGACCACGCGGGAGCTGGCGCGGCCCACGTCGTCGGCCACTCGCTGGGCGCCGTCGTGGCCGCGCACCTGGCCGGTACCCGCCCGGACCGCGTCCGGAAAGCGGTTCTGCACGCCGCGTGGCCCGTCACCAGCACCAGGCAGGACGCCGAGTTCCGCTACTGGCTCGACCTGCTCGCAACCGGGACCTTCGCCCGGATGCTCCCGCTGATGGCGTTCGGCCCGCGCTACTGGGACCACGCCACCGCCGAGAGCAACGAAGAGCTGGTCAAGACCCTGGAGACGATGGTCGAGCCGGGAACGGACCGGCAGATCGAGGCCGACCGCGGCGTCGACCTGCGGGCCGTGCTCCCGAAGATCACCGCGCCGGTGCTGGTGCTCGGCAGCGCGCACGACCGGCTGGTCACGGCGGAGCAGCAGCGCGAGCTGGTCGCCGCGATCCCGGACGCGCGCGCCGCCGGGATCGACGCCGGGCACGGCGCCCCGGCCGAGCTGCCGGAGGAGTTCGCCCGGATCGTGCTGGAGTTCGTCAGCGCAGGGCGGTGAGCACCGCCGCGGCCATGCCCGCCATCCCCGTCTTGAGGGGGTGGTAGGCGGCCGCGACGAAGATGTTCTGATCCTTGCCGTTGATCCACGCCGCGCCGCCGCGCGCACACGCGTCGTGGCCACGGGACGCGCCGAACGTGTCCACGAACACCGCGTTCCCGTCCGCGTCCACCGCCTCGGCCAGCATGCCGTTCAACGCCTCTTCGACGCTGTTCAGCCACGCGTAGTCGCCGTCGGCGAACGGCAGCACGTCCGGGCAGTAGCCGGACTCCGGGGCGATCCGCGGGTAGCCGACCACCAGGACCCGCGCGGCCGGCGACCGCTCGTGGATCGCGGTGAGCACGGCCTCGACCCGCGGTCCGATGTTCTCGATCGCCGACGTGAGGGAGCCGCCGAAGTGCTTTTCGCACGGGTTGCCCGCCGGGTCGCCCGGCCGCAGGCCCGGACACGTCGAGATGAGGCTGCCGAACACGCCGCCGTCGTTGCCGCCGATGCCCAGCGTGACCAGGGCGGTGTCGGCCCGCAGGGCGCCGAGCTGCGGCGGGTTGGTGCCGTTGAACGGCACGCTCTGCGGGCGCGTCATGTTCGTGGTGTCCGCGCCGGCGCAGCTGACGTCGGTGAACCGGGCGGGGTGCAGGGCCGCGGCCACCACCGACGGGTAGTTCGCCGTCGACCGGCCGCACCCCAGCGGGTCGAACTGCTGCACCGGGATGAACGGCCCGGAGGTGTAGGAGTCGCCGAGGGCGACGTAGCCGCCGAGGGGCGCCGCGGAAGCGGCGGTGGCGGACGCCGGGAGCAGGATGGCTGCCGCGAAGATCGCGGTGAGCAGCCGGGTGATGCGCATGAAGGCCCCTGTCTGTTCGGCGAAACGCTCCTTCCACATCTAGCGAGCGCCGGACACCGAGGGGACGGACTTCACCCGCCAGTCGGGTCACCGTCGCCGTGCTCACGGTAAGTGATCAGCGTGCGCCAGAACAGCAACGGCCGGACGGTGCTCCCGGGCAGCAGCCGGGCCGACTCGCGGCGCACCTCGGCCAGCGTCGGGTAGTCGTCGACGACCGGGGCCTTCGGGCCGTCCTCCGGGCCGCCGTTCAGCCGCTCGCCGGCGTAGACGACCAGCCGGGCGAGAGTGTTGACCGGGACCGCCGCGATCGCCCGCGCCCAGTCCACCGGGGTGCTCGGTCTCGCCAGGCCGAGCACCACGAGGACGCCGCCCGGCACCAGGGCGCGGCGCAGCTTGGCGACCGTCTCGAACGGCATGTGGTGCAGGGAGGCGAGGCACGAAATGAAGTCGTAGTGCTGTTCGGGCAGGGCGTCGGTGGTGACGTCGGCCTGCCGGTAGACGATCTTGCCCGGCCCCGGTGAGCCGAGGCCCGACGCCGCCTCGACCATCGCGGCCGAGACGTCGACCGCCTCCACCGCCATGCCGGTCGCGGCCAGCCGCCGCGCGAACCGGCCGGTGCCGCACCCGACGTCCAGCGCGATCCCCGGCCCGGGCGGCAGGTGGTCCAGCAGCAGCGGGTGGTAGTGGTCGTTGTGGTTGAACGGCATGCGTCGAGAGTGCCACCGATCGCGCACGTAGACTCGGAAGGCAAGTGCGAAAACCCCAGGCCGGAGGAGATTCAGTGCCGCAGGATGAGACAGGTCGCAGGCCGGACCTGTCGGATCTCGACAGCTTCGCGGGTGTCGACGAGCTGGATGCCCAAGGGTACGAAGACTCGGACGACCACGACCCGGAGCTGAACGCGCGGGACACCGCGTTCGACGCCGGCGGCGGCTCGCGCGGCGGCATCGGCGGCGTCGGCCAGCTGGGCGACAACCTCGCCACCGGCCCGGTGCCCGACCTGAGCGTGCCCGAGGACACCGAGCTGCACGAGCTCGACGACCAGGGCGAACCCGAGGTCTACGGCAGCCCGGACGGCCCCGAGGCCCGCCGCGAGCTGATGGCCGTCGAGGCCGAGCTGAACCAGCGCTGGCCGGAGACGAAGATCGAGCCGTCGCTGACCCGCATCTCCGCGCTGACGCAGCTGCTGGGCGAGCCGCACCGCGGCTACCCGGTGCTGCACGTCGCCGGCACGAACGGCAAGGGCTCCACGGCCCGGATGATCGACGCGCTGCTGACCCGGATGGGCCTGCGCGTCGGCCGCTACACGAGCCCCCACCTGCAGCTGGTCACCGAGCGGATCGCGCTCGACGGCCGGCCGATCTCCGCCGCGCGGTACGCCGAGCTGTGGAACGACATCGCCCCGTACGTGTCCATGGTGGACGGTGCCGCCGCGGACGGCGTCGCGATGAGCAAGTTCGAGATCCTCACCGGGATGGCGTTCGCCGCGTTCGCCGACGCGCCGGTGGAGGCCGCCGTCCTCGAAGCGGGCCTGGGCGGCGCCTGGGACGCCACGAACGTCGCGGACGCCGCCGTCGCGGTCATCACGCCGATCGGCATCGACCACGTCGAGTACCTCGGCCCGGACATCCTCGGCGCGGCCCGCGAAAAGGCGGGCATCATCAAGGCCGGCTCGGTCGCGGTCATCGCCGAGCAGGACCCCGAGGTGCAGAAGGTGCTGCTGGAACGCGCCGTCGAGGTCGACGCCGCGGTCGCCCGCGCGGGCAGCGAGTTCGGCGTGCTGGAGCGCGAGGTCGCCGTCGGCGGGCAGCTGCTCAAGCTGCAGGGCCTCGGCGGGGTGTACGACAACATCTTCCTGCCGCTGCACGGCGCCCACCAGGCCGCGAACGCCGCGCTCGCGCTGGCCGCGGTCGAGGCGTTCTTCGGGGCGGGCAAGGACAAGCAGCTGGTCGTCGAGGCCGTGCGCGAGGCGTTCGCCGAGGTCGAGACGCCGGGCCGGCTCGAGCGGGTCCGCGCGGCCCCCGCGGTCATGATCGACGCGGCCCACAACCCGCACGGCGCCCGCGCGCTCGCGGCGACCGTGGCCGAGGAGTTCGCCTTCCGCCGCCTGGTCGCGGTGGTCGGCGTGATGGCCGAAAAGGACGCCCACGGCATCCTCGACGCGCTGGAGCCGGTGGTGTCCGACGTCGTCGTGACGCGCAACTCCTCGCCGCGCTCGATGCCGCTCGAAGAACTGAACCAGCTGGCCATCTCGGTGTTCGGCGAGGACCGCGTGGTCGCCGAGACCGATCTGGAAACAGCGATCGAGACGGCGATCGCGCTGGTGGAGACCAACGACGACCCCGAGGAACCGCTCGCCGGCGGCGGCGTGCTCGTCACCGGCTCGGTGGTCACGGCGGGCGAGACCCGCACGCTGTTCGGGAAGGAGCCGGCGTGACCACTCCGGAGACGCCCCAGGCCTCGGAAGCACCCAAGCCCAAGGACCCCATGAAGGGCTTCCGCGGCGTGATGTCGGGGACGCTGATCATGGAGGCGATCACGGTCGCCCTGGCCCTGCCGGTGGTGAACAAGCTCGGCGGCGGGATCGGCACCGGCACCGGCTGGACGGTGCTGGCCGTCGCGCTCGTGCTGGTCGTGCTGTGCGGGTTCGTCAAGAAGCCGTGGGCGGTGCCGGTCATCCTCGCCCTGCAGGTGGTGCTGGTCGCGCTGGTGTTCTGGCTGGCGGCGATCGCCGTGCTGGGCGTGGTGTTCCTGGCGATCTGGCTGTGGCTGCTGTGGCTGCGCAAGGACGTCGCCCGCCGCATGGCGGCCGGCACCCTCGCGAGCCAGCAGCAGCCCTAGCCCTGACCTACCGCAGCACGACGACCCGCAGCGCGGGGGAGCGCAGGATGTCGGCTTCGCAGAAGCGTTCCTTCACCCACTCACCACGGCTGTAGAGCTTCGTCTGGTCGCTGTAGTACGGCGACTTCGGGTTCGCCGACTGCGAGTACGTCAGCAACGTCGAGGAGTCCGGGCACGCGCGCCCGCGGAACCCGACCACCTGGAGGTAGCTGGACCCGTGCTGCACCTCGACGTTGCCGCGCGCCGGATCCCACCGCGGCGTCATGACGTTGAGCACGCCCAGGAAGCCCTGGCTGCCGTGGATCGGGATCCGCTCGCCGTTGCGCGTGACCGACTGGCCGTCACGCAGCCGCGCGTCCGCCGGAAGGCCCGCCGCGCGCAGGTCCGCCAGGGCGTCGCCGAAGGCCTTCTGCACGTCCGGATTCGCCACGTTGAGCGTGTTGGGCGTGGTCAGCGGCGCCTTCGGGTCGAACGGGACGCTGAACCGCTGCACGCCGCCGAGCCGGCCCGCGAACCGCTCGAACAGCAGCGAGCCGCGGGTGTCGAGCGTGTACGTGTGGTCCCACTTCGCCAGCGCGGTGCACGCGTTCCCGACCGGCACCGGACCGGCCGACGACGGCGCCTGCCCGCCCGGGAACGACGCGCACAGCTTCGCCAGGTCCGCCGCCGTCAGGTCGGCGAACAGGCTGTGGTCGGCGAAGAGCATCTTCTTCATCGAGTCCGTCGTGAACCCGCCCTTCTCGGCGGTGAGCAGCGCTTCCCGCGTCCGCGGCGAACGCTCGGTACCGATGTCCCCGACGATGTGCGGGTACCCCGTGATCGGCGCCTTCGCGTTGGCCAGCCAGGCGCTGTCGTTGGTGTTCAGCTCGTAGTCCCGGCTTTGCTGCCGCGGCAGCCGCGACGGTGCGAAGATGCCCGGTTCGAGCGCGCCGGGGTCCGAACCCCACTGGCACGACGACTGCGATCCGTCCAAAATGGCCAGTCCGACTTCGGGGAAGGTCTGCCGTCCCAAGGGAGTGCTGCACACCTCGGCCTGCTCGTCGGTGACGTGCGGGACGACCTGGATGTCCGCGTAGAGCGCGTTGCCCGCCCGGTCGGTGGCGATGGTGTTGACCCACGGGACGCCTTGCGTGCGGCTCAGCGTGCCGACGATGTCGGCCGTGCTGTGCGCCTGGTCGAGCTCGAACCACGTGTTGAGCCCGCGCATGTTCGTCCCGTTGGCGTCGCGCACGGTGAACGCCGACTTCGTGGTCCACGGCAGCGGAATGCCCTGGAAGTCGCTCATCACCGGCCCGTACCGCGTCGACCAGAACGTCTGGCCCACCGGCTTCAGCGAGCCGTCGGCCTGGCGCACCTGGACCGTGACGTCCCGGGACGTCATCTTCTCCGGCTTGCCGTCGACGAGGTAGGTCGTCGGGTCGCCCGCCTTCAGCGGCACTTCGAAGAGGCCGAACGTGACCGGCGTGGACACCGTGTGCGTCCAGGCCGCGTCCGCGGTGTGCCCGATCTGGACGAACGGCATGCCGAGCAGGCTCGCGCCGGCGACGTCGAGCCGGCCGGGGATGGTCAGCTGGCTCTGCCAGAACCGGCGCCCGGCCTGCCACGGGTAGTGCGGGTTGCCGAGCAGCACGCTGCCCTGGCCGGCCGCGGTGGACTCCGCGCCGACGGCGATGCCGTTGCTGCCGAGCCCGCTGCCGTTCAGCGCTTGTGCCACCTTCGCCGACAGCTGCCCACCGGTGCCCGGGGCGGGTGTCGCGCCGGACGGCGGCGCCGTGAACAGGCCTTCGGTGACGACGCCCTGGCCGCCAGTGATCGCGATGGCGTAGTAGTGCCGGTAGAAGTCCTGCTCGGTGATCGGCCGCACCCAGCCGGCGCCGTGGCAGGCCGGGTCGGAGATGCCGGCGCGGCCGGTGCGCGCGAGGTAGGCGTTGAACCCCTTGACGTAGCCGGAAACGACCTCGCGGACTTCGCGGCGCGGCCCCAGTGGCGCGGGTTGCGCGACCAGCCGGTCGACGACGTGAGAGTCGTTGATCTGCTGGAAGAACAGGTCGCTGTGCAGGTTGCTCTCCGCCTCGGACAGCGACGGGTAGCCGCCGCCCTCCGGGCCGAAGTACTTCGACCGCTGCCCGCTCACGGTGAGGTAGATGTTCGCGAGCTCGCAGACGTTGTCGGTCGCCGCCGCGAAGCCGTAGCCGTAGCCGAGTCCGGCGTAATCCTTCGCGACGATGTGCGGGATGCCGTGTTCGGTGTAGCGGAGAACGGCCTTTCCGCCGTCTTCGCCTGCCGAAGCGACGGCGGTGCCGAGAGTGGTGATGGTGAGTGCGGTTGTCAGCACCGCCAGGCTTTTCCTGAATGGTCTCATCCGACCCCCTTGTCGTGGTTGTCACGCTACCGAGGGAGACGGCGTCCGGACATGGGGGAAAACCCGGGGATGTCGTTCACCTGCGCGCAAACCGGCGTTGGCCGCGGCGGGATAGAAACCGCGCATGACCGAACCGACCCACCACTCCCGCCGCACCTTGCTCAAGGCCGGCCTCACCGGCGCCGCCGCCACGCTGGTGTTGCCTTCGACGGCTTTCGCCGCGACCCCGCTGCTGCGCGGCGACCGGCCGGTGCTCACCCACGGCGTCCAGTCCGGCGACGTCACGCCCGGCTCGGCGATCGTCTGGTCGCGGGCCGACCGTCCGTCGCGGCTGCTCGTCGAGATCGCGCGCGACCCCTCGTTCCGGCACGCCCGCCGGGTGCCGGGCCCGCTCGCCGGGCCGTCCACCGGCGGCACCGGGCAGGTCCGCGTCGCCGGGCTCGCGCCGGGCACCGAGTACCACTACCGCGTGACGGCGGAGTCCCTCGACGGGCGCGCCACGAGCGAGCCGCTGACCGGCCGGTTCGCCACCGCGCCGGTGGGCCGCCGCGACACCCGGATCCTGTGGTCGGGTGACGTCGTCGGCCAGAACTGGGGGATCAACCCCGAGCTGGGCGGCATGACGATCTTTTCGGCGATGGCCGCCCGCCGGCCCGACCTGTTCCTGCACAGCGGCGACACGGTGTACTCCGACGGTCCGCTGACGGAGACAGTCGCCCTACCCGGCGGCCGGACGTGGCGCAACGTCGTCACGGCGGAGAAGGCGAAGGTCGCCGAGACCCTGGCGGAGTACCGCGGCCAGCACGCGTACAACCGGCTCGACGACAACTTCAAGCGGTTCGTCTCCCAGGTGCCCGCCTACGTCCAGTGGGACGACCACGAAGTCTTGAACAACTGGTACCCGGGCAAGGTCCTCGACAACCCGGCCTACACCGAGAAGCGCGTCGACGTGCTCGCGCCGCGGGCGTACCAAGCGTTCCACGAGTGGCACCCGATCGACTCGCGCTTGGCGGTCGACGGCCGCGTCTACCGCAGCTTCGAATACGGCTCGCGCGCCGAGATCTTCGTGCTGGACATGCGCACCTACCGCGACGCCAACACCGCTGACCAGACGAAGCCGGGTTACATCCTGGGCGATCGCCAGGCCCGCTGGCTGGCCGACGCGCTCGGCCGCAGCACGGCGACGTGGAAGATCGTCCAGGCGGACATGCCGCTGGGCCTGGTCGTCCCGGACGGCACCGCGATCGAAGCGGTGGCGAACAACCTGCCGGGCGCGCCGGGCGGGCGCGAGACGGAACTGGCGTGGGTGCTGCGGGAGATCCAGCGCCGCGGCGTCCGCAACGTGGTCTGGCTGACGGCGGACGTCCACTACACGGCGGCGCACCACTATTCGCCGGATCGGGCCGCGTTCCAGGACTTCGACCCGTTCTGGGAGTTCGTGTCCGGGCCGCTGAACGCGGGCGCGTTCGGGCCGAACGCGCTGGACCCGACGTTCGGCCCGGAGGCGGTGTTCGTGCACGCCCCACCGGTCGCGAACACCGCCCCGATCGACGGTTTCCAGCACTTCGGCGAGCTGAACATCGACGGCGGGAGCGGGGACCTGACGGTGGACCTGAGGGACGCCACGGGGGCGTCGCTGTGGTCGAAGAAGCTGCACCCGCAGGGCCGCTGAGGTCCGCTCCGGCCGGCCGGAAGTCGCGAATGACTCATTCGCGACCTCCGACGCCCCGAATGAGTCATTCGCGGCCTCGGCCGAGGCCGCTGACCGGGTCGGCTACGCTCACGCGCACCGACACGCACCCCGTACCAAGGAGAAACACCGTCGTGACTGAACGCACGCTGGTCCTCGTCAAGCCCGATGGCGTCGCGCGCGGCCTCGTCGGCGAGATCGTTTCGCGGATCGAGCGCAAGGGCCTGAAGCTCGCCGCCCTCGAGCTGCGCACCGTGCCGCAGGCGCTGGCCGAGGAGCACTACGCCGAGCACAAGGAGCGTGCGTTCTTCGGCGACCTGCTGGAGTTCATCACGTCCGGCCCGCTGGTCGCGCTCGCCGTCGAGGGCCCGCGCGCCATCGCCGCGTTCCGCCAGCTGGCCGGCGGCACCGACCCGGTCGAGAAGGCCACCCCGGGCACCATCCGCGGCGACTTCGCCCTGGAGACCCAGTACAACCTGGTCCACGGCTCGGACTCGCCGGAGTCGGCCGAGCGCGAGCTGAAGCTCTGGTTCCCCGACCTATGATCGGCACCGGGGCCACGCCCGCGCGTGGCCCCGGCCCGCACCAGGAGCACCCGTGACGACGATGCCGTTCCCGGCCCGCGACTACCTCCCTGTGCTGCGGGAGCTGACCGGCGGGTTCACCGAGGTCCTGCGCACCACCGACCCGGCCGCGCCGGTGCCGGACTGCGCCGGCTGGACCCTCGACGACCTCGGCGCGCACCTCGGGAACGTGCACCGCTGGGCCGCCGCCGTCGTCACGACTGGTGAGGTGCAGCGGCAGGACTTCGCCACCGGCGCGGGCGCCGACCTGGCGTCCTGGTACGCCGAAAGCGCCCAGCTGCTGCTCGAAGCGCTCGAGAAGGCCACTCCCGAAGACCGGTGCTGGCACTTCGGCGGCACCGAAAAGACCAAGGCCTTCTGGTTCCGCCGCCAGGTGCACGAAACCGCCGTCCACCTCGCCGACGCGCACAGCGCAGCCGGCGGCGAAGTCACGCTCGACCCGGCGGTCGCCGCGGACGGCGTCGACGAGGTCCTCGGCGCCTGGCTCCCGCGCGTCACGCGCTGGCACGCCGCGCCGTCGCTGGCCGCGCCACTCGCGTTGCGCGCCACCGACACCGGCGATGCGTGGACGCTGCACCCGGGCGAGCCGCCCGCACTCGGCCCGGTCGCCGAACCCGCCGCGACCGCCGAGGCGACGGCGCAGGATCTGTTGCTGCACCTGTGGAAGCGGACGGCCACCCCGCCGAGTCTCAGCGGTGACACCGCGCTCGCCGGGCACTTCCTCCAGGCTCCTTTCACGGCCTGACGCGGTAGCTGTTCTAGACCATTCAGGCGGCGTTCACCGGGAAGTCTTCCCCCGGTCGTGCCACTGCGCTGTGCTGGTCCGGCTCACTCTCACTCGATACTGGGGTACCTGGTGAAGAAGTCACTTTTCGTGCTGCCGGGCGCGCTCGTGCTGTTCGCGTCGGTCCTCGTCGTCCCCGCCCACGCCGACCCGCTGCGGGCGCCGCTCGGCACGCCGCCGGTCGAGGCCGCGCCCGCCGCGTCGTCGGACCGCCAGGGCCCGGCCGCCTTCGCCGCCGCGGATCCCGACGACGGGCTCGTCACCGGCAGCGCGACCACCGAGGTCGCGCCCGGGCTCGACCTCACCCAGTTCGACCGGTTCGACCCGGCCGGCTGGATCCGCGGCGACACCCTCGCCGTCGACCTGGGCAGCAAGGTCCTGACGCCCACGTATCTGAGCCCCGGCACGGTGTCCGCGCGCACGCCGCTTTCGCGGCAGATCGCGCGGACCGGCGCGGTCGCCGGCGTCAACGGCGACTTCTTCGACATCACCGCCACCGGCGCGCCGATCGGCGTCGGCATCGACCACGGGCAGCTGCAGACCGCGCCCGCGGCCGGCCACAACTACACGGCCTCGATCACCGACGAAGGCAAGGCGCAGCTGGCTTCGGTCTTCCTCGAAGCCACCGTGACGCTCCCCGGCGATGCGGTGCGGGCCACGAACTTCAACAGCCCGGTCCTCGACCGCGACGCGATCGGCGTCTACACGCCGTTGTGGGGCGCTTCGGGCCGCGCGACCTCAGTGGCCGGGGCGTCCCGGGTGCGCGAGGTGGAGTTGCGTGACGGCGTGGTCACCGCCGTGCGCGAGCAGCCCGCGGACGGCCCGATCGCGGCGGGCACCACGCTGCTGCTGGCCCGCGAAGCCGGGGCGGACGCCCTCGCGTCGCTCAAACCGGGCGACGCCGTCGGAGTCGCCTACGCGCCGCGCTCGGACGCCGGGAAGATCGCGGTCGCCGTGGGCGGCAACGAAGTCCTGCTCCGCGACGGCGTCGTGCAGCCGGTCGACGACGTCGCCATGGCACCGCGCACCGCGGTCGGCTTCTCCGCCGACGGCAAGCGCCTGTGGCTGGCCACTGTGGACGGACGCCAGGCCGACAGCCGCGGGATGACCGAGCTGGAGCTGGCGCGGCACCTGAAGAGCCTCGGCGCCGACGACGCGATCAACCTCGACGGCGGTGGCTCGTCGACGCTCCTGGCGCGCACCGAAGGCGAGGCCGCGCCGAGCGTCCGGAACGCGCCGTCCGACGGCGGGGAACGCCTGGTGCCCAACGGGATTGGCTTCGCGACCGTGCCGGGCAGCGGCAAGCTCACGGCGTTCTCCCCGGCGCCGGCCGTGGCGACCGCCGACGCGAACCGCGTGCTGACCGGCCTGACCCGGCACCTGGTCGCCGACGGCCACGACGAGACCGGCGCCGCGGTGGTCGCCGACCCGCGCTGGAGCACGTCCGACCCCCGCCGGGCCACCGTGACCCACGGGGTCGTCACCGGCCACGGCGCGGGCGGCGTCGACGTCGTCGCGCGCTCCGGCCGCGCGTCCGGGAAGACGGCGCTTTCGGTCCTGGGCAAGCCGGTCCGGCTCGGCACGAGCACCGAGCAGGTCGCCTTGTCCGGTGCGGGCGCCAAGAGCACGTTCGAGGTCTACGGCTACGACGCCGACGGCTACGGCACCTGGCTGGAGCCCGACGACGTCAAGCTCGACTACGACCACTCCGTCGTGCGGATCGAGCCGTCGGGGGACGGGTACGAGGTGACCGCGCTGACCGCGTCCGGCGCTTCCACCGTCACCGCGACGGCGGCGGGTCTCACCACGCACCTGGCCGCGTCGGTGGGGACCGTGCCGCAGCTCGCGTCGCCGCTCGACGGGCCGGCGGGCTGGACGGCGACGGTGTTCCCGGCGGTCGTCGGCGCGGCGCTGTCCGCGGCGCCCGGCCGGGACGGCGGCGCCGGCCTCGCGCTGGACTACCGGCTCACCGGCACGACCGCCACGCGCGCCGCGTACGTGACGCCGTCTTCTCCGCTCGCGGTGCCCACGGGCACGCAGAAGATCGGGCTGTGGGTGAACGGCGACGGCAAGGGCGCGTGGCTGCGGGCCGAGCTGCGGGACGCGGCGAACGTCGCGTCCATTGTGGACTTGTCACTGAGCGTCGACTGGACGGGCTGGCGGTACGTCACGGCCGCGATCCCGGCCGGGCTGCCCGACGGCCAGCGCCTGGCGCGCTTCTACGCCGTCGAGAACGTGCCGGACCAGCAGTACGAAGGTCACCTGGTGTTCGACGACCTGACCTTCGAGGTGGCGCCGACGACGGCCGTGCCGGCCGATCCGGCCCCGCACGACCCGGCGCTGGTCACCGACGGCACGCTCACCGGCGGCCTGCGCGTCGCGGTAGTCAGCGACGCGCAGTTCACCGCGGACGACCCGGCCGGCCCGCTGGTCGCCCAGGCCCGCCGCGCCCTGCGTGAAGCCGTCGCGGCGAAACCGGACCTGGTGCTGATCAACGGCGACTTCGTCGACCGCGGCACGGCGCCCGACTTCGTGCTGGCGCGTCAGGTGATCACCGAGGAGCTCGACGGCAAGGTGCCCTGGTACTACGTGCCGGGCAACCACGAGGCCGAAGGCGGCAACGGCCTCGCCAACTTCCAGGCCGCCTTCGGTGTGACGCACCAGGTCGTCGACGTGCACGGCATCCGGCTGGTGCTCATGGACTCTTCGCGCGGGTCGTTGCGGGCGGGCGGGTTCGACCAGGTCCGGATGCTGCGCTCGGCGCTCGACTCCGCTGTCTCCGACCGGTCGATCCGCGGCGGCGTCGTCGCCATGCACCACCCGGTGAAGGACCCGAGCCCGACCGGGAACTCCCAGCTCGGCGACCGGAAGGAAGCCACGCTGCTGACCCGGTGGCTCACCGGGTTCGAGCAGGCGTCGGGCAAGCCGGCCGCTTCGGTGGCTTCGCACGCCGGCGTGTTCTCGCTGTCCCGCGTGGACGGCGTGCCGTACCTGGTCAACGGCAACTCCGGCAAGGCGCCCGCGGCCGCGCCCGGCGACGGCGGGTTCGTCGGCTGGACGCTGCTGCGCGTCGACCCGGCCGACCGCGCGCAGCCGGTGCGCTTCGAAACGCGGCCGAACGTCGACTCGCTGACGCTGTCCGGGCCTTCCTCGCTGAAGCGCGGCGACCGCGCCGAGGTTCGCGCGACGCTGCGGCAGGGCACCCGCGACGTGCCGGTGGCGTACCCGGTGAGCGCGGACTGGACGGTCGGCCGGGGCGTGGTCGCGTTCGACCCGGCTTCCGGTGTCCTGACGGCGGTGCGCCCGGGCGTCGCCCGGCTGTCGGTGACGGTCAACGGGGTGACGCGGACGCTGGTCGTGACGGTCCGGGGCTAAACCGTTCGGTTTTTGTCGGTGCCCGCTCGTATGGTCGGGGGGTGGACGAATCGGAGGACCGGGAACCGGCGCTGGTGCAGGCCAAGGCGCTGGTGAAGCGCTTCGGCGAGTTCGAGGCCGTGCGCGGGATCGACGTCGAGGTGCGGCGCGGGGAGGCATTCGGCTTCCTCGGCCCGAACGGTGCCGGGAAGTCGTCGACGATGCGGATGATCGCGTGCGTGTCCCCGCGCACCGACGGCGACCTCCGCGTGCTGGGGCTGGATCCGGAGGTGGCCGGGCCGCGGATCCGCGCGCGCCTCGGCGTGGTGCCGCAACAGGACAACCTGGACGTCGAGCTGACCGTCCGGGAGAACCTGCTGATCTACGGCCGCTACTTCGGGCTGTCGCGGGCGGCCGCGCGGAGCAAGGCGGACGAGCTGCTGGAGTTCGCGCAGCTGGGCGACCGGGCCGCCGACAAGGTCGACCCGCTCTCGGGCGGCATGAAACGCCGGCTGACGATCGCGCGCTCGCTGGTCAACGACCCGGAGCTGCTGCTGCTCGACGAGCCGACGACGGGGCTCGACCCGCAGGCCCGCCACCTGTTGTGGGACCGGCTGTTCCGGCTCAAGGAGCAGGGCACGACGCTGATCGTCACGACGCACTACATGGACGAGGCGGAGCAGCTGTGCGACCGGCTGGTGGTGATGGACCACGGACGGATCGCGGCGGAAGGCTCGCCCGCGGAGCTGATCAGCCGGTACTCGACGCGGGAGGTCGTGGAACTGCGGTTCGCGTCGGGTCGGCAGGTGGCGGCGGCGCAGGAGGTCGAAGGGCTGGCGGAGCGCGTGGAGGTGCTGCCGGACCGGGTGCTGTTGTACAGCGACAACGGCGAGGACACCCTGGAACACGCCCACTCGCGCGGGCTACGGCCGCTGTCGAGCCTGGTGCGGCGCAGTTCCCTGGAAGACGTGTTCCTGTGCCTGACCGGCCGGACGCTGGTGGACTGATGGCGACGATCCCCACCGGCCGCGTCGTCGGCAAGTGGCACGGCGCCTGGTTGCGCGTCGAGGGGTACTGGACCTGGTACCGCCGCCACTGGCTGTCCACTTTGTACTCCACCGGCCTGCAGCCGGTGCTGTTCCTCGCCGCGATGGGCCTCGGCTTCGGTTCGCAGGTGCGGCCGGGCGCGGTCACCGGCGGGCTGTCGTACCTGCAGTACATCGCGCCCGCGCTGCTCGCCGCCGGTGCCGCGCAGCAGGCCGTCGGCGACTCGACCTACCCCGTGCTGTCCGGCTTCAAGTGGCAGAAGGACTACCTGGCCGTCACGGCCACGCCGGTGTCCCCGGGCCAGGTGCTCGGCGGCCACCTGATCTGGACGGCCCTGCGGCTGACCCTGGCGGGCGCGATCTACGCGTTCGTCGCGCTGTTCTTCGGCGCCTGGACCGGCCCCGGCGTACTGCCGGTGATCCTCGTGGGCACGGTCACCGGGCTCGCTTGTGCCACGCCGATCACCGCTCTGGCGGCGCGGACGTACGACGAGGGCCAGCGCTTCGGCCTGATCTTCCGCTTCATCGTGATGCCGATGACCTTGTTCAGCGGCACGTTCTTCCCGATCGCCCAGCTGCCGGGCGCGATCCGCTGGCTGGCCTGGCTTTCCCCGCTGTGGCACGGCACGCAGCTGGCCCGCGGCGTGAGCGTCGGGGGAGTCGGCGGCTGGGCGATGCTCGGCCACTTCGCGGTGCTCGCGGCGTTGTTCGCGGCCGGGTGGGCGATCGCGCACCGGGCCTTCTACCGGAGGCTGGTGGTCTGATGGTGAGCGTCCAAGCCCCACCGGCGCGGGCCGGGCTGCTGCTGCGGATCCTGCCGCCGGCGCTGTACGCGGGCCGCGCGCGGATGCTCGTCGAGCGGTCGGTGCTGGTCGCCCGGAACGGCTGGGCGATGTTCCTGTCCGGCGCGGCCGAGCCGTTCCTGTACCTGATGGCGTTCCAGCTGGGGTTCGGCAAGCTGGTCACCGAGGTGGCCGGCCCGGACGGCCGCCCGATGGGCTACGTCGCGTTCGTGGCGCCGGCGCTGCTGGCGACGTCGGCGATGAACGGCGCGGTGTTCGAGTCGACGTACAACCTGTTCTTCAAGCTGCGCTACGCGAAGCTGTACGACGCGATGCTGGCGACCCCGATCGGCCCGCTGGACGTGGCGCTCGGCGAGATCGGCTGGGCGATGACGCGCGGCGGCATCTACGCGGTGGCGTTCCTCGCGATCGCGGCGGCGATGGGGCTGCTGGCGTCCTGGTGGGCGTTGCTGATGGTCCCGGCGGCGCTGCTGGTCGGGCTGGCCTTCTCGGCGATCGGCATGGCGCTGGTGACGTTCTTGAAGTCGACGGCCCAGTTCGACTACATCGCGCTGGGGCTGATGCCGATGTTCCTGTTCGCGACGACGTTCTTCCCGCTGTCGGTGTACCCGGAGCCGCTGCAGTGGGTGGTCCGCTGCCTCCCGCTGTACCACGCGATCGAGCTGATGCGCGGCCTCGCGACGGGCCTGCTGTCCGGCAGCATGCTGGTCAACCTGGCCTACCTGCTGGTCCTGGGCGCGGTGGGTCTCTGGGCGTCGACCCGCCGGATCGCCAAACTCCTCCTGACTTGACGTGTCGACCCCCCAAGCACACGTGATGCCCCTCCAATCACGCGAGATGCCCGCCCAGTCGCGCGAGTTCCGCCTCCAATCACGCGAGATGCCCGCCCAGTCACGCGAGTTCCGCCCTCAATCACGCGAGTTCGGTCCCTGATCACGCGAGTTCCGCCCTGAATCACGAGCCGGAGCGCCTCAGCGGGCCGGGTCGGGCCGTCCCCGCGGCGCGACGGCGGCCAGCGCGTCCACCATCCCGTGCCCGTAGAAGCCGTTGAACCCCTCGTACCCCGCGCAGTAGGCGTCCTGGATCCCGTCGCCGGTGAGGTCGTAGTCGGCCGGGCACGGCATCGGCATCGCCTGCGCGTCCAGCGTCCGCCGCAGCTGCCGCGGCCCGGCGTCCCGGTGCGCGGACGCCAGCAGCGCCAGCACCCCGGTGACGTGCGGCGCGGCCATCGACGTCCCGCACAGCGGCGCGTACCCGCCGGGCACCGTCGAAAGCACGCACTCGCCCGTCTCGCCACCAGGAGCGGTGACGTCGATCACGCCCAGCCCGTACGAGCTGTAGCCCGCCTTCACCCGGTCCGAGCCGACGGCGGACACCGCGACGACGTCCCGCAGCGCGGCCGGCAGCGCTTCACAGCCCGAACCCGCCCCGCGCGAGCCGGACCGCGCCGACGGCGTCAGGTCGACGGCCTCGTTGGTCGCCGCCGCGACGTTCAGCGTGCCCGCCGACGTGCTGTACTCGACCGCCCGCGCCAGCGCCTCGTGCACCACCCCGCGGTCGTCGCCGCGGATGCACGACAGCGTCCACGGGTTCACGAAGAAGCTGCTGTTAGTCAGCCGCATGTGCCGTGACGCCGCCCACATCAGCCCGCACACCGCGGCCTCCGGGTCGGCGTAGCCGCGGTCGTCGATCACCTTCACCGACGCCACGCGGACCCCGGGCGCCACACCCGTCACACCGCGCCCGTCGTCGGCCGCCGCGATGATCCCCGCCACGTGCGTGCCGTGCACCGACGTCGTCGGCTTCCAGGCCGGCTCGGACCGGTCGGGGGCGCCGGTCAAGCAGCCGGCGGAGTCGTCGCGGTCGAGGGCGCCGCTCAGGTCGGGGTGATCGGGGTCGATCCCGGAGTCGAGGACGCCGACGACCACGTCAGGGCGGCCGGCAGAAACACGGCCCGCGTTGATCATCCGCATGTCCCACTGCCGGTCGCCGAGATCCGCGGTGGGAACGCGAGCCGGGTCGGTGGCGGGCAGCGTCGCCCGCGCAGGCTGCGGCCTGACCTCGGTGGCGCGCTGCGCGGCCAGCCGCTCGGCCTGGGCGCTGAACGCCCGGTCGAGCCCGGCCCGGGCGCCGAACGAAGGGTCGCCCGAGGTGGCGACGGCGACGGCGATCTGGGGGTAGTAGACGGTGGTGGCGCCGCACGCGCCGGTGATCCGCGCGCGAGCGGCGGACTCGGCCGTGCCGCGGTCGAAGGTGATGACGTAGCGAAGGCTCCGGCCGTGGCCGCAGCCGGGCTCGTCGGCCGCCGCCGGACCGGCGGTGACGCACCCCGAAAGCACCAGGACGGTGCACACGGCCGCCCGCAGGGGCCGCGCCAGCAGGGACACCGGACCTCCCACCGGATGCAGGAACGCGGGTGCCCGGCGTGCGAGATCCCGGTCACCCCGAGCCGCACGGTAGCCACCCGGTGCCCGGCGGACAAGCGCTGCGGCCAAGTTCCCCCGGCCGGTGGGCCGGTGGGAGGGGCCCGGCACGCCCGGGCGGCCTGCGCGAGGTACCGAGTACACCGGTGCGGTCACCCGGTGTGGGATACTCGGGGTGGCCGCTGGGCCGCGGGGCGCATGTGAGAGGTGCTGCCTGCGGAGTTGTGGCCCGGTGAAGTGCGCGAACTCCCGCGACGCGCGTCGCCGCCCGCGAGGCGGGCGGCTGGACGACGTGGCGGGCGGCCCGGGGGCCGCGAGTCCCAACGCACAACGCCGAGCAGACCTTTGACCGGGTTGTGCGCCGCCGGGATGCGGTGGTGCGGCGCCCGGTCGTCGGGCCAGGATTCCCGTCGCTGGTGACCACCACGGCGGAACGAACAGAAAGGGGCCCCTGCGCGGCCGCGTCCCTGCCGGTGAGAACCGGCAGACGCGCCCGGGGGCGGAGGAGACACATGTCGAACGCGGAAACACCCGCTGAGCAGACCGGCGGGAATCCCGCCACACCCACGAGCGGTTCGCTGGGCGAGCTGCCCGCCCGGATCCGGGTGCACGCGCTGGCCAAGCTGCTCGCGAAGAACAGCCGGGACGTCCTCGCCAAGCTCGCCGAGCTGGGCGAAAGCGTGCGCAGCGCGCAGTCGAGCGTGACCAGGGACGTGGCGCACAAGGTCGCCGAAGCCTTCTCGGGCGGCGACGTCGAGGTGGCGCCGGCTTCCGGTGGTGACGTCGAGGTCGCGCCGGCTTCCGGTGGCGATGTCGAGGTGGCCCCGGCCGGGCAGGCGAAGGCCGAGCCGGAGCCCCGCCGCTCCGCCGTCCCGCCGGCGCCCGAAGTGCCGGCTGCCGAGGCCGAGAAGCCGCGTCCGCGGCAGAAGACCCGCGCGCACCTGCCGGTGTTCGCCGCGCCGTCGCCGGTCTTCCTGCCGCCGGAGCCCGCGGCCACCAAGCCGGCCCGCAAGCCCGCCGACCCGTTCGCGGAGCCGCCGGCCCCGGTGAAGGCGAAGCAGCTCGAGCCGGAGGTCGCCGAGGAAGAGGCCGACGACACCACGTCGGCCATCGACTCCGGTGACGACGACGGTGACGACGCCAACAGCCGCCGTCGCCGTCGCCGCGGGCGCCGCGGCCGTGGCCGGGGCAAGGGCGCCGACGGCAGCGACGAGAACGACAACGAGGACGACGGCCACGTCGAGGAGCAGCCGCCCGCGCGTCGCCGCTCCCGCAACGGTGACGAAAAGCCCGCGAAGGACGAATCCGACACCGCCGAGGAGCCGGAAGGCGCCACCGACGAGTCGGACTCCGACAGCGACGACGGTGAGGGCGGCAGCAAGCGCCGTCGCCGCCGCCGTCGCCGCAAGGGCTCGGACGGCGAAGACGCCGAGACCACCGACGACCCGCCCAACACCGTCACCCACGTCCGCCAGGCCAAGGCCGAGCAGGCCGAACGGGCCGAGCGCGAGCGCCCGGCGCGCGACGAGGTGCGCAGCGTCCGCGGGTCGACCCGCCTGGAGGCGAAGCGCCAGCGCCGTCGTGACGGCCGCGAAGCCGGTCGCCGCCGCGCCCCGATCCTGTCCGAGGCCGAGTTCCTCGCCCGCCGCGAAGCGGTCGAGCGCGCGATGGTCGTCCTCGAGAAGGGCGACTCGACGCAGATCGCCGTGCTCGAGGACGGCGTGCTGGTCGAGCACTTCGTGACGCAGTCGGGCTCCGGCTCGATCGTCGGCAACGTCTACCTCGGCCGCGTCCAGAACGTGCTGCCGAGCATGGAAGCCGCGTTCATCGACATCGGCCGCGGCCGCAACGCCGTGCTCTACGCCGGCGAGGTCGACTGGGACGCCGCCGGGCTCGAGGGCAAGGCCCGCAAGATCGAGCAGGCGCTGTCCACCGGCGACTCCGTGCTGGTCCAGGTGACCAAGGACCCGGTCGGGCACAAGGGCGCCCGGCTGACCACGCAGATCTCGCTGCCCGGCCGCTTCCTGGTGTACGTCCCCGCGGGCGGCGCCACCGGCATCTCCCGCAAGCTGCCGGAGAACGAGCGCCGCCGGCTCAAGGACATCCTCAAGCGGATCGTCCCGGAGGACGCGGGCGTCATCATCCGCACCGCCTCCGAAGGCATCGGCGAGGTCGAGCTGGGCCGCGACGTCGATCGCCTGAAGGCCCAGTGGGACGTCATCAAGGAGAAGGCCGCCGCCGGTTCCGGCAAGAAGGGCGGCGCGCCGACGATGCTCTACGAAGAGCCCGACCTGCTGGTCAAGGTCGTGCGTGACCTCTTCACCGAGGACTTCACCAAGCTGGAGATCCAGGGCAACCGCTCCTGGGAGACCATCAACGGCTACGTCACCCACGTCGCGCCGGAGCTGGCCGAGCGCCTCAAGCGCTACACCGGCACCGGCGACGCGTTCGCCGACCACCGGATCGACGAGCAGATCACCAAGGCCCTCGACCGCAAGGTCTGGCTGCCGTCCGGCGGTTACCTGGTCATCGACCGCACCGAGGCGATGACGGTGATCGACGTCAACACCGGCAAGTTCACCGGATCGGGTGGCAACCTCGAGGAGACGGTGACCCGCAACAACCTGGAGTCGGCGGAGGAGATCGTCCGCCAGCTCCGGCTGCGGGACATCGGCGGCATCATCGTGATCGACTTCATCGACATGGTGCTCGAGTCCAACCGCGAGCTGGTGCTGCGCCGCCTGACCGAGTGCCTCGGCCGCGACCGCACGCGCCACCAGGTCGCCGAGGTCACCTCGCTCGGCCTGGTGCAGATGACCCGCAAGAAGATCGGCACGGGCCTGCTGGAGGCGTTCTCGACGCCGTGCGAGCACTGCAAGGGCCGGGGCGTGCTCGTCTCGACCGAGGTGCAGCGCACCGGCAGCGGCACGCCGTCCCAGGGCGGGAACGGCAACGGCGGCGGCGGCAACAACGGCGGCGGGGAGAAGAGCTCCCGCCGGTCGCGGGGCCGCGGCAAGGGCGAAGAGGCCGCGAAGGAGCAGGCCGAGGCCGCCAAGGCCGAGGTCCACGCGGTTCCGCCGCCGGAGCAGCGCGCGTCGGTCGCGTCGGCGGTGGCGGCGATGGCCAACGCCTCGAAGGCGGCCAAGGACCACGACCACGGTGCGCTGAACGGCAACGGGCACGTCCCGGAGGTGACCGACACGGCCGAAGCCGCGGAGGCCGCCGAAGAGACGCGTCAGGAGGCCGCCGCGGTGCCGGCCACCGAGGTCGCGGACGTCCCGGTGACCACCGAGGCGGACGAGACCCCGGTGCCGCAGGAGGAGCCGGCGGTCGAGCGGACCTCGGCGCCGGAGCCGGCGGTCGAGCGGACCTCGGCGCCGGAGCCGGCGGAAGAGCCGGTGACGTCTTCGGAGGCTGTCGATTCTTCGGAAGCCGTCGCCGAGCCCGAGGTGAACGTGCCCGAACCGGCCACGCGCCCCACCCGGCGCCGGTCGCGCCGGGCCGCGTCGCGCCCGGCGGGTCCGCCGGTGCACGCGTCCGACCAGAGCCAGTGAACGACTAGGGGACCCCGGTGGTAACGCACCGGGGCACCCCACGTAACCTGTAGTACGGCCTGCCACCAGAGTAGGTCGCTGCGCGAGTGCCGGACCACTTCCCCGAGGTGGGCCGATCGTGCGGGCCCCCACCCATTGTCGAGTAATGCAGGAGACTTCCGTGTCGGCGTACGCGATCGTCAAGACCGGCGGCAAGCAGTACAAGGTGGCCGTCGGCGACGTCGTCGAGGTCGAGAAGCTCGAAGGCGAGCCGGGCACCGAGCACATCCTCCCCGCCGTTTTGTACGTCGACGGTGGCGATGTCACCACGGACGCCGACGCGCTGGCGAAGGTCTCGGTCACCGGCAAGGTCGTCGAGCAGACCAAGGGTCCGAAGATCCGGATCCACAAGTTCAAGAACAAGACGGGCTACCACAAGCGTCAGGGTCACCGGCAGAAGCTGACCCGCGTCGAGGTCACCGCCATCTCCCTGTAAGAACTTTTCCGGATCTGCTTTTTCAGAAAGAGGGCTGAGCCATGGCTCACAAGAAGGGTGCGTCCAGCTCCCGCAACGGTCGTGACTCGAACGCGCAGCGCCTCGGCGTCAAGCGCTTCGGCGGCCAGGAAGTCAACGCCGGCGAGATCTTGATCCGCCAGCGTGGCACCAAGTTCCACCCCGGCGTGAACGTCGGCCGTGGCGGCGACGACACGCTGTTCGCCCTGGCCGCCGGTGCGGTCAAGTTCGGCGAGAAGCGTGGTCGCAAGACGATCAACATCGTCGTACCAGTCGAGGCGTAACGGGCGATCTTCGGGGCGACGTGTGTCCGCGGAATACGCGGACCACGTCGCCCGTTCCATGTGTTGACCCGGGGGCCCGAGCCCCCGGACCCCCACGGTGCGGCCGCTGGCAGACCCAGCGTGGCCCGCACCGTTTTTGCGTGAAAGAGGCTTGATATGGCGTCCCGGTTCGTGGACCGCGCGGTCATCCACCTGACCGCCGGTGACGGGGGCAACGGCTGCGCCTCGGTGCACCGCGAGAAGTTCAAGCCCCTCGGTGGCCCGGACGGCGGCAACGGCGGCAACGGCGGCGACGTCCTGCTGGTCGTCGACCCGAACGTGCACACCCTGCTCGACTTCCACTTCCGCCCGCACGCCAAGGCCGGCAGCGGCAAGCTCGGCCAGGGCGGCGACCGCGCAGGTGCGGCGGGGGAAACCCTCGTGATGAAGGTGCCGTCCGGCACCGTCGTCTTCACCGAAGACGGCGAGATGGTCGCCGACCTGATCGGCCCGGGCACCACGTTCGTCGCGGCCCAGGGCGGCCGCGGCGGCCTCGGTAACCGTGCGCTGTCGTCGAAGGCGCGCAAGGCGCCCGGCTTCGCGCTGCTGGGCGAGCCGGGCGAGGCCCGCAACCTGGTGCTGGAGCTGCGTTCGGTCGCCGACGTCGGCCTGCTCGGCTTCCCGTCCGCGGGCAAGTCGTCGCTGATCTCGGTGCTGTCCGCGGCCAAGCCGAAGATCGCCGACTACCCGTTCACCACGCTCGTGCCGAACCTCGGCGTGATCACCGGTGGCGACACCGTCTTCACGATGGCCGACGTCCCCGGGCTGATCCCCGGCGCGTCCGAGGGCAAGGGCCTCGGGCTCGACTTCCTGCGCCACATCGAGCGCTGCGCGGTGCTGGTGCACGTCGTCGACTGCGCGACGCTGGAGCCCGGCCGCGACCCGGTGTCCGATGTGGACGCGCTGGAGCTGGAACTCTCGAAGTACACGCCGGGCCTCGGCGGGAAGCTCGAAGAGCGCCCGCGCGTGGTCGTCCTGAACAAGATCGACGTCCCGGAAGCCGCCGAGCTCGCCGAGTTCGTCCGGCCGGAGTTCGAGGCTCGTGGCTTGCCGGTGTTCGAGATCTCCACGGCGTCGCGCAAGGGCCTGCGGGAGCTGACCTTCGCCCTCGCCAAGGTGGTCGAGGAGTACCGCGAAATGCAGCCGGTGCTGGAGCCGGAGAAGATCGTCCTGCGGCCGCTCGCCGTCGACGACACCGGCTTCACCGTCGAGGTCGACCCCGAGGAGGAGGGCGCGTTCATCGTGCGCGGCGTCCGCCCGGAGCGGTGGATCCGCCAGACCAACTTCGGCAACGACGAGGCCGTCGGCTACCTGGCCGACCGGCTCAACCGCCTCGGCGTCGAGGACAAGCTGGCGAAGCTCGGCGCGCGGCCGGGCAGCCCGGTCACGATCGGCGACGTCCAGTTCGAGTGGGAGCCGTCGACGCCGAGCGTCGCGATGCACCTGTCCGGGCGCGGCACGGACGTCCGCCTCGAGAACCACGACCGGATCGGCGCGCCCGAGCGCAAGGAAGCCCGCCGGATCCGGCGCGACGGCCCGGACGAGCCGGAAGGCGACGACCTGGGCCGCGACGCGTGAGCGGCACGCGGGAAGCCATCGCGGCCGCCCGCCGGCTGGTGGTCAAGGTCGGTTCTTCGGCCCTGACCACGGCGGGCAGCGGGCTCGACCCGGTCCGGCTTAACGCCCTGGTCGACGCCATCGCTGCGCGGGTCGCGGCCGACACGCAGATCGTGCTCGTCTCCTCGGGGGCGATCGGGGCCGGCCTGGCCCCGCTTTCCCTCGGCAAGCGGCCGAAGGACCTCGCCACCCAGCAGGCGGCGGCGAGCGTCGGCCAGCTGGCGCTGGCGCACGCGTACGCGGAGTCCTTCGGCCGGTTTTCGCTGACGGTCGGCCAGGTCCTGCTGACGTCCGACGACGTCGTCCGCCGGTCGCACTACCGCAACGCGCAGCGGACGTTTTCGCGGCTGCTGGCGCTGGGCGCGGTCCCGGTGGTCAACGAGAACGACACGGTGGCCACGGAAGAGATCCGCTTCGGCGACAACGACCGCCTGGCGGCCCTGGTCGCCCACCTGATCGGCGCGGACGCGCTGATCCTGCTGTCCGATGTGGACGGTCTCTACGACGGCGACCCCCGCGACGGCGCCACCCGCAAGCTCACCGAGGTCCTCTCGGAGTCCGATGTGGACGGAATCTCGGTCGGCATGTCCAGCTCCGGCCTCGGCACGGGCGGCATGGTGTCGAAGCTGGCGGCGGCCCGCACCGCGGCGGGCGCGGGCATCCCGGTGCTGCTGGCGTCGGCGTCGGAGGCGTCGGCGGCCCTGACGACGGCCTCCCCGGGAACGGCGTTCGCCCCGGCGGACACGCGTCTGTCGGCCCGTCGGTTCTGGCTCGGCTACGCGGCGGACACGACGGGCAAGCTCCGTCTCGACGACGGCGCGGTGACGGCGGTGGTCCGCCGCCGCCGGTCCCTGCTTGCCGCGGGGATCACGGGCGTGGAGGGCGAGTTCCAGGCCGGCGACGTGGTCGACCTGGTGGACGCGAAGGACCGCGCGGTGGCCCGCGGAGTGGTGGCGTTCGACGCGACCGAGCTGCCGGACCTGGTCGGCCGGTCAACGCACGAGCTCCCGGCGGAACAACGCCGCGAGGTCGTCCACGCCGACGACCTGGTCCCCCTCCGCCGCTGACCCCCGCCGGCGCGTGACCCAGCAGGCATCATCCGTGATTGAGCGGGCATCTCGCGTGATCAGAGGGGCATCAACCGTGATTGAGCGGGTATCTCGCGTGATCCGGCGGGCATCGCCGTGATGCCCCGCCAATCGCAGGTGATGCCTCCCCGATCACGCGTGATGCCCCTCTGATCACGGCGCCTCGACCGCCGAAATCCGGTAGCGCGCCACCGACGCGTCGAGGATCCGCGCGGCCTGCTCGTCCGACGGCCCGGACCCGCGGAAGCGCTCGAGGTCCTCATCGGACGCCCAGCGCTCGTACACGGTCACCCGGCCGGCGTCGAGCAAGTCGGCACCCAGCGCGTACTCCAGGCAGCCGGGCGCTTCCCGCGCGAGCCGGACGGCTTCGGCGCAACCCTCGAGGTAGGCGGCCCGGTCTTCGGGAGCGACCGCGAGCCGGCCGGCGACGATGATCACGTCGGGTTGATCCGATCCGGCTTGATCGTCAGCAGCAGCCGCGTCTGGTCGCGGCCGCCCCACCACGGGTACGGGCCGCCGAGGTAGCGCTGCGCGAGCTTCTCGATGTGCTCGACCGCGCCGTCCTCGGTCATCTCCAGCACGCGCCCGCGGATCGCGTAGTAGCGCGACGGCCGGTCGCGGTCGGCGACGTTGAGCGCCACCCGCGGGTCACGCTCGATGTTGCGCTGCTTCTGGTGGCCCCGCACGGTGTTGACGAGGATGTGCGTGCCGTCGGTGTCCACCCAGGTCTGGGTGAGCTGCGGCGAGCCGTCCGGCATCAAGGTGGACAGGAAGCAGAGGCTGGGCTCGCGCAGCAGCGCGAGCAGGTCGCCGGGCAGTTCCAAGGTGAACTCCGCTAGAGCTGGTCGGGCGCTTCGATGCCGAGCAGGGAGAGCCCGAGCGCGAGCGTTTGCGACGCCAGCGTAGTCAACCTCAGCCGGGACGCGCGCAGCGACGGCGAAGGCGCTTTCAGGACCGGACATTCCTCGAAGAACCGGGAAAACGCGACCGCCGTCTCGTACAGATACGTACAGAGCTTGTGCGGCGCGTAGCCGTCCGTCGCGGCCTTCAGCGCTTCGCCGAACCTGAGCAGCTTCAACGCCAGAGCCCGTTCCGCCGGCGCCTCCAAGAGCACCTCGGTGCCGTCGTGCAGGCCGCCCGCCTTCCGGAGGATCGACCGCGTCCGCGCGTGCGCGTACTGGAGGTACACCGAGGTGTTGCCCTCCTTGGCGAGCATCCGATCCCAGGCGAAGACGTAGTCGCGCTCGCGGTCGCCGGACAGGTCGGCGTACTTGACCGCGCCGACGCCGACCGCGCGGGCGACCTCGGCCTGCTCCGCCGCGTCGAGCTCACTGCGTTCCGCGACGACCGCGGCGGCCTGCGTCACGGCTTCGGTGAGCAGGTCGGCCAGCTTGACCGTGTCACCGGAGCGGGTCCGCATGGTCTTGCCGTCGGCGCCCAGCACCGTGCCGAAGCCGATGTGCTCGGCGTGCCCGGTGAGCCAGCCGGCGGCGCGGCAGACGGCGAACACCATCGCGAAGTGCTGCGCCTGCGGCGTCCCGACGACGTAGAGGAGGTCGGTCGCGCCGCGTTCGGCCGTCCAGTACCGGACGGTGGCCAGGTCGGTCGCGGCGTACCCGTAGCCGCCGTCGCGCTTGCGGACGATCAGCGGCAGCCGGTCGCCCTCGCGATTGCGGAACCCGTCGGGGAACACGCAGACCGCGCCGTCGCTGACCTCGGTCAGGCCGGCCTTCTCGAGGTCGTCGACGACCGCCGCGAGACACGGGTTGTAAAAGCTCTCGCCGTAGATGTCCTGGCCCGTCAAGGTGATGCCGAGCAGCGCGTAGACCTCGTCGAAGTGCCGCGTCGATTCGGCGACGAGCTCGCGCCAGACGGCCAAGGTTTCTTCGTCGCCGCCCTGGAGCAGCACGACGCGCTCGCGTGCCCGGGTCGCGAACGTTTCGTCGCTGTCGAACTTCTGACGCGCTTCGCGGTAGAACGCGTCGAGGTCGGCGATGGCGCGTTGGCCGGCCGGGACGTCGAGGAGGTGCTCGATGAGCATCCCGAACGGCGTGCCCCAGTCGCCGAGGTGGTTGTGCGGCAGCACTTCGTGCCCGGCGAACCGCAGCAGGCGCGCGAGCGTGTCGCCGATCACCGTCGTGCGCAGGTGCCCGACGTGCATTTCCTTCGCGACGTTCGGGCTGCTGTAGTCCAGCGCGATTCGCCGCGGCTCAGTCGTTTCGGGCACGCCGAGACGCGGATCGCCGAGCAATGCGGCGGTGCGGTCTTCGAGCCATTCCTTGCGCAGCAGGAAATTCAGGAAACCCGGCCCGGCGACTTCCGGCGGATCGGCGATCCCGTCGAGTTCCAGCGCGCCGGCGATCAGCTCCGCGACTTCGCGCGGCGGGCGGCCGAGCCGCTTGCCCAGGCTCATCGCGAGGTTGCCCTGGTAGTCGACGCCTTCGCGCGGCGACGCCTGGATCAGTGCCTGCTCCGGCGTCAGTTCGACTTGAAGCGCCTTGCCGGCGGCGGCCGCCACGCGGCGCGCCAGCTCCTCGGTAACGTCGGCGTGCTGCACGGTGTCCCTCCTTCGGTTTGGCCTCGGAGCACTCAACCGCTTGAGGGGGCTCCGGGTGGCGAAGCCCCCGGGCGGGGGCGGAGCCCCGGATGTCACAGCGTAGCGAGCGTGACCGGCCGGTGACGAAGGGTTTACCGCAGCTCGCTGCCCTTGGTCTCGGGCAGCGTGAGGATGACGGCGAACGCGATCGCCGCGCCGGCCGCGACGTACCAGAAGTAGAGCGTCGGCGAGACCGCGCCGAAGACGGTGATGAGCAGTGGCGCGGTGCCGCCGAAGATCGCGACGGTCAGGTTGTACCAGGCGCCGATCCCCAGCCCGCGCAGTTCGGTGGGGAACAGCTCGCTCATGATGGCCGGCGCGATCGACGTCATCGCGGTGTACAGCCCGAGTCCGACGCAGAACACCACGAGCAGGCCGCCGATGCCGGGGCCGATCAACGTGGACAGCGGCACGACGACGACCGCGGTCGCCCCCGACCAGACGAGCAGCTGCGGCTTCCGCCCGACCCGGTCGGCGAGCGCGCCCATCGGGTACTGCAGGGCGATGAACAGCGCGGTGCCGACGGACAGCGCGAGGAACACGGCGTCCGCGTCGGCATGCCGGTTCTTCACCGCGAAGGAGGTGAGCGCGCTGAAGAACGTGTAGTAGCAGAGGGTCGAGAGCATCGTGAAGCCGACGAGCCTGCCGACGGCCTTCGGGTGGTGCGTCAGCGTCGTCAGCAGTGGACGCTCGAGCTTGCGCGCCTTGACCTTCGTCTGCTCGAACAGTTCGGTCTCGGCGAGGCTGCGGCGCAGCCACAGCCCGACCAGGCCGAAGACCCCGCCCAGCAGGAACGGCAGCCGCCAGCCCCAGGACGCGAGCTGTGCCTTGTCCAGCGCGCGGGCCAGGACGAACCCGAGGACAGTCGCGATCAGCACGGCCGTCCCGGTCGAGATGTAGAAGAACGCCGAGTATCGCCCGCGACGCTCCGGCGGCGCGATCTCGCCCAGGTAAGCCGACGCGTTCGACACCTCACCGCCGAGCGACAGTCCCTGCGCGATGCGGGCGAGCAGCAGCAGGATCGGCGCCAGCCAGCCGACCTGCGCGAACGTCGGCAGCAGCCCGATCGCGACCGAACCACCGGCCATCAGCAGGATGGTGAGGATCATGGCGGGCTTGCGGCCGCGCGTGTCCGCGAAGCGCCCGAGCAGGATTCCGCCGAGCGGGCGGAAGAAGAACGCGAGCGCGTAGGTGGCGAATGTGTTGATCAACGCGAGCGTGTCGTTCCCGGCCGGGAAGAACGCACTGGCGAAGTAGATGCTGAACGTCGCGTAGATCGTCCAGTCGAACCACTCCAGCGCATTGCCCGCGCTCGCCGCGAACAGCTTGCGCACCGGCAGCCGGTGCCGCTGGGATGCCCGCACGGTGGACTCGGTCATGGCGGCCTCCACATCACCCGAAGGTGCAACGGGACTTTGCCACAATCGTTCGCGGTCCGAAAGGTTCCGACTGGTCCGGCTCCGAGTCCTCCTTTCGCTCCCGTCTCCGCCTCAGGCCGTGCTGGCCAGCGCGAACGGCAGCACCGCGGGCGCCCCGGCCCGCCGCAGCAGGCGCGCGGCCAGCGTCATCGTCCAGCCCGTGTCGATGACGTCGTCCACCAGCAGGACCGGGCCGCCCGGCAACGTGGCCGCGAGGTCGGCCGGCATGCTCAGCCGCTTCCACAGGTCGGCCAGCCGCTGCGCGCTGTTCGCCTGACGCGGCGGCGGCCCGTCCGCGTCGAGCGCGCCCAGGAAGTCCAGCTTGCCGATGTCGGCCAGCCGCGTCGCCAGGCTGTAGACGAGCTTCGGCCGGGTCGACGACGGCACCGCCACCACCGCGACCGGCCGCTCCGCCCACTGCCACCCGGCGAGCACCTGGATGCAGGCCTTGAACACCGAGTCGGGCACGTCGGTGTCCTGGGCGCCCGGGCCGACGAGCTCCCGCAGCCGGTTGCCCCACCCGACGTCGGTGAGCCGCCCGAGCACCTGGCCGGGTTCGGACTGGTCGTCGGCCGAGATCCGGCCGGAGACCGGAACGTCCAAAGAGGACATCCCGGTGGGCCACTGCTTCCGGGGCGCGACCTCGACGCCGGGACGCTGCACCCGTTCCCGGGTCGCCTCGGCGACGTCGTCGGCCACCGTCGTGTCCCAGTGCTCGCCGGTGCAGTTGTCGCACCGCCCGCACGGCGCTGCCTCCGGGTCGTCGAGCTGGCGCCGCAGGTACTCCATCCGGCAGCCGTCGGTCGCCAGGTAGCCGAGCATCGCGTCCTGCTCGCGCTGGCGGGCCTCCGCGACGCGCTTGTAGCGCCCGCGGTCGTACTCCCAGTCCTCGCCCGTGCTCGTCCAGCCGCCCTTCACGCGCCGCACCGCGCCGTCGACGTCCAGGACCTTGAGCACCATCTCCAGCCGTGACCGGGAAAGCTCGACCGACGGCTCGAGCGCGGCCGTCGAAAGGGGACGGTCGGCGTAGGCGAGTGCGTTCAGCACCTGGGTCACCCGCAGTTCGTCGGGGAAGGCGAGCGACCCGAAGTACGCCCAGATCGCCTTGTCCTCCTCGCCGGGCAGCAGCACGACCTCGGCGCGTTCGACGCCACGCCCGGCGCGGCCGACCTGCTGGTAGTACGCGATCGGCGACGACGGCGCCCCGAGGTGCACGACGAACCCGAGGTCCGGCTTGTCGAACCCCATGCCCAGCGCGGACGTCGCGACCAGCGCCTTGACGCGGTTGCCGAGCAGGTCGTCCTCGGCCGCCTGCCGGTCGGCCGGGTCGGTCTTGCCGGTGTAGGCCGCCACCGGGTACCCGCGATCTTTCAGCAGCGACGCGACGTCGTGCGCCGCCGCCACGGTGAGCGTGTAGATGATCCCCGACCCGGGCAGTTCGGCCAGGTGCTCCGCGAGCCAGGCCAGCCGCGCCTGCGACGTCGGCAGCCGGCACACCGACAACCGCAGGCTCTCCCGGTCGAGGCTGCCGCGCAGCACGAGCGTGTCGGTGCCCGTGCCGAGGCCCAGCTGCTCGGCGACGTCGGTGACGACGCGGTCGTTCGCCGTCGCCGTGGTCGCCAGTACGGGCACCCCGTCGGGCAGGTCGCCCAGCAGCGTGCGCAGACGCCGGTAGTCCGGCCGGAAGTCGTGCCCCCAGTCCGAGATGCAGTGCGCCTCGTCGACCACCAGCAGCCCGGTGCTCGCGGTCAGCTTCGGCAGCACGTTGTCGCGGAAGTCCGGGTTGTTCAGCCGTTCGGGACTGACCAGCAGCACGTCCACCTCGCCGGCCGCGACCGACGCCTGGACCTGCTCCCACTCCTGCGGGTTCGCCGAGTTCATGGTCGCCGCGTGGATCCCGGCGCGGGCCGCCGCCGAGATCTGGTTGCGCATCAGGGCCAGCAGGGGCGAGACGATGACCGTCGGCCCGCTGCCCTGTTCGCGCAGCAGGGCCGTGGCCAGGAAGTACACCGCCGACTTGCCCCAGCCGGTGCGCTGCACGACCAGCGCGCGACGCCGTTGCGCGACCAGGGCCTCGATGGCCGTCCACTGGTCTTCGCGCAGCTTCGCCGAGTCGCCGGCCAGGGCCCGGAGGAGGGTCTCGGCGCGGTCGCGGAGGGCTGAGGTGGTGCTGGTCGTGTCCACGTCCCCACGTCTACCCCATGGCACCGACGAACCGGGAATCGGCGGCGTCGCGAACGGACCGTTCGTGTCGAATACGGGTGGTTATGTGACCTGAATCACCTCCGCGGCCCGGTCGGGGGAGGTGGTCAACAGCACCCGACGTCTCGCGCGCGCGATGTATAGGCTCCCGAGTCATGTCACCACGGCGGATCGGGGTCATGGGCGGCACGTTCGACCCCGTGCACCACGGCCACCTCGTCGCGGCCAGTGAGGTCCAGTCCCGGTTCGGGCTCGACGAAGTGATCTTCGTCCCCACCGGCCAGCCCTGGCAGAAGACCAGCCGCCAGGTGACCAAGGCCGAGGACCGCTACCTGATGACGGTCATCGCGACCGCGTCCAACCCGGTCTTCTCGGTCAGCCGCGTCGACATCGACCGCGCCGGCCAGACCTACACCGTCGACACCCTGCGCGACCTCCACGCCGAATACCCCGGGGACCAGCTCTTCTTCATCACCGGCGCCGACGCTCTCGAGCAGATCCTGACCTGGCACAAGGCCGACGAGCTGTTCGACTTCGCCCACTTCATCGGCGTCACGCGGCCCGGCTACCGGCTCAACTCGCACCACCTGCCCGGCGGCAAGGTGAGCCTCGTCGAGGTCACCGCGATGGCGATCTCCTCCACCGGCTGCCGCGACCGCGTCGAACGCGGGGAGCCGGTCTGGTACCTCGTTCCCGACGGCGTCGTCCGCTACATCGCGAAGAAGGATCTCTACCGGAAGAGCGACTGAAGCGTCCCTGGTCGCGGCGGGTACTCTTCTCGGGCGAACCCGATCTGTGAAGGAGCACCGTGGCAGCCACGTCCGAGGCACGAGAGCTGGCCGTAGCGGCCGCACACGCGGCGGCGGACAAGAAGGCCAGCGACGTAGTCGTGCTGGACGTGTCCGAGCAGCTCGTCATCACCGACGCCTTCGTCATCGCCTCCGCGTCCAACGAACGACTGGTCGGCGCGATCGTCGACAACGTCGAGGAGAAGCTGCGGGAGAGCGGGCACAAGCCCGTCCGCCGCGAAGGCGCCCGCGAGGGCCGCTGGGTCCTGCTGGACTACGTCGACGTCGTGGTCCACGTCCAGCACGTCGAAGAGCGCACCTTCTACGGCCTCGAGCGGCTCTGGAAGGACTGCCCGCGCATCGAGGTGGCCGGTCTCGAAGAGTCGCCCGCCGACGAGGACCCGGACGTCCCGTGAGCCCGCGGCGGCTCGTGCTCTGGCGCCACGGCGAGACGGACTACAACGCCGCCGGGCGGATGCAGGGGCACCTCGACTCGGCGCTGACGCCGGTCGGCTGGAACCAGGCCCGGTTCGCGGTCCCCGCGCTGGCCCGGTTCTCCCCGGACCTCGTCATCGCGTCCGACCTGCGCCGCGCCACCGACACGGCCACCGTGCTCACCGACGCGATCGGCGTCCCGCTGCGGATCGACAAGCGGCTGCGCGAGACGCACCTCGGCGAATGGCAGGGGCTCACCGGCGCGGAGGTCGACGAGGCCTACCCCGGTGAACGCGACCGCTGGCGCAAGGACGCGACCTGGGCGCCGCCGGGCGGGGAGAACCGCCTCGACGTCGCCGACCGCGCGAGCGAAGTGGTCACCGACCTGCAGCAGGCCAACTCTTCGGTGGGCGACACCGTGCTGCTGGCCGCGCACGGCGGGCTGATCACCGCGCTCACCGCGCGGCTGCTGAACCTGCCGGTGGAGACCTGGCCGTCGCTCGGCGGGATCTCGAACTGCCACTGGGTCGAGCTGGGCGCGCGCGACGGCAAATGGCGGCTGCAGGCCTACAACGCGGGGATGCACGGCTAGCCGATGGGGCCACGCCTGCTCGTCTTCGGCGATTCGCTGAGCTTCCACGGTCCAGAAGGACCCTGCGCCGCGGACGAACCGCGGCTGTGGCCCAACATCGCCGCCGCCGCCCTCGGCGGCACCGCCGACCTCGTCGCCGGGATCGGCTGGACCGCTCGCGACGCCTGGTGGTCGCTGACCGGCGACCCGCGCGTGTGGGCCGACCTGCACCACGTCGACGCGGTCGTGCTGGCCGTCGGCAGCATGGACACGCTGCCTTCGCCGTTGCCGACCTACCTGCGCACGGGCCTGAAGTACCTGCGGCCCGACCCCGTGCGGCGGGTGGTGCGCAAGGCTTACCTGGCCGCGCAGCCCCAGCTTTCGGTCGCCTTCCGCGGCCGTCCCGTGGTCCTGCCGGCCAAGCTCACCGTGCAGTACCTCGACACGGCGGTGGGTGCGTTGCGCGTCCTGCGCCCCGAACTGCCGATCTTCAGCATGCTGCCTTCGGTGCACCGGGCGGCGGCCTACGGCGGCGTGCACACCGCGCGCCCGGCCGCGGCCGCCGCGATGGCGGCCTGGGGCTCGCGAGCGGGAGTTCCGTTGCTGGATCTCGAAGCCGTTGTCGGAGAGCACGTCCTGAGCGGCGAGGGCAACCCGGACGGCATGCACTGGGGCTGGCAGGGGCACGCCGCGGTGGGCGACGCGATGTCCGTGTTGATGGCGCCGGTGCTGGCCCCCGGCCACGTAGGCTGACGGCGTGTCGGTCGCCGTAGTCACGGATTCCACCGCCCACCTGCCGGAGGGCTTCGCCGAACGGCACGCGGTCCGGGTGGTGCCGCTGCACGTCCTGGTCGACGGCGTGGTTTCCCTCGACGGCGTCGAGACCGGGCCGGCGGCGGTCGCCGAAGCGATGAGCCAGCGCAAGATCGTCACGACGTCCCGGCCGACGCCCACGGAGTTCGTCAAGGAGTACCGCGCGGCCTTCGCCGACGGCGCCGACGCGATCGTTTCGGTGCACCTGTCGCGAGAGCTGTCGGGCACCTGGGAAGCCGCGGTGCTGGCGGCGCAGGAGGTCGGGCCGGACCGGGTGCGCGTGGTCGACTCGCGCACCACCGCGATGGGGCTCGGGTTCGCCGCGCTGCACGCCGCTTCGGCGGCTTCCGCCGGGGCCGAGGCCGCCGAAGTCGAGGCCGCGGCGGTGACCGCGGCCGGCTGCTCGTCGACGTTGTTCGTCGTGGAAACCCTCGACCACCTGCGCCGCGGCGGCCGGATCGGCCCGGCGGCGGCACTGCTCGGGACGGCGCTGGCGGTGAAGCCGGTGCTGCACATGTCCGAAGGCCGGATCCTGCCGCTGGAGAAGGTCCGCACCATGAACCGCGCGCTCGCGCGGCTGGTCGAGCTCGCCGCCCAGGCCGCGCGGGACGACGACGTCGAGCTGGCCGTCCACCACCTCGCCTCGCCGGACCGGGCGGTCGCGCTGGCGAACCGGCTGGAGGAGGCCGTGCCGCGGTCGGCGGGGTGCGTGGTCTCCGAGCTGGGGGCGGTGATCGGGGCGCACACCGGGCCCGGGGTGCTCGGGGTGGTCGTCCAGCGGACGGTTCCGTCCCGCCGCTAGCGTCGCGCGGGGCAAGTCGTTCGCACTCGCCGCCGCGCTGTCGACGAACTCGGACGCACGACCCCCAGCCCCACCGACGCGCCGAACCCTCCAGCATGCCACCCGGGTACGACGGAAACGGCCGTTCCGGACCCGGGCGGGGTGGATCCGTCCACATCACCCCGGTTGTCCACAGGACGCGGCGGCACCCCTGTCGGACGCTCCCCGCGAGCCCTAACGTCGATCGTGTGTTCGAGCAGCCCGCCCGGGATCCGGGCCCTCCCGTCAACGACCGGCTCGCCTGGCTGGCCGACCAGCTCTCGCCCGACGCGAGCACGGTCGGACCCGGCGGCCGGCTGGTCCGGCGCTGGCTGCCGGGCGGACCGGCCGGTGCCGGCCGCCGCCGGTGGGCGTTCGCCGGTGTCCTCGTGTCGGTCGTGGTGATCATCCTCGGCTCGGTCGCGCTCTTCGGCGGCCCACCGGCGCCCGAGCCACCGCCCGCGCTGCCCAGCGCGAAACCGGCGAGCGAGGCCTCGGCCCGGGCCGCACCCCAGGCCGGTCTCGTCGTCAGCGTGATCGGCCGCGTCCGGTCGCCCGGCCTGGTCACCGTGGTCCAGGGCGCCCGCGTCGCGGACGTGCTGCGGGCCGCGGGCGGCGCCGATCCCGGCGCGGACCTGAGCGCGCTCAACCTCGCCCGCCGGGTCACCGACGGGGAGCAGCTCGCGGTGGGGATCCCGGCGCCCGCCGCCGGGCCGGCCGGTGCTCCGGCGGGCGCCAAGGTCGACCTCAACGCGGCGAGCGCGGACCAGCTGGACACGCTGCCCGGCGTCGGCGAGGTGACGGCCCAGCGGATCGTCCAGTGGCGCACCGAGCACGGCGGCTTCGCGAAAGTCGAGCAACTGCGCGATGTCTCAGGCATCGGAGAAAGTAAATTTGAAAAATTGCGGGAGCAGGTGACGGTCGGATGAGCACCCTTCCCGCGATCGACACCCGGCAGGACATGCGCCTCGTCCCGGCGGCGCTGGCGTGCTGGCTCGCCGCACTCGGCGGCCTGCTGCTGGGCTGGTGGACGGCGGTCGCCGTCGGCCTCGTCTCGGCGGCGCTCGCCGGGCTGGTGCTCTGGCGGGCGCGGGGGCGTCCCCGGGCGCTCGGTGCGGCGGCAGCCCTGCTGGTGCTGGGACTCGTCGCCGCGGGCCCGGTCGCCTGGCGAATCCGCGACGCGCAGCGTGACGACCTTCGCGCGGTTGCGGCTGACGGACTCCCCGCGTCGGTGCGGGTCGTCGTCGCCGAGCGCCCGAAGCCCGTGCGCAGTGCGGGTTACGCCGATCAGCAGGCCGGGGCCCGGTCGGTGGTGCTGACGGCCGACGTCCGCACGGCGTCGGTCGACGGCAGACCGGTCGCGTCGTCCGGGCGCGTCCTGCTGCTGGCTCCGGTCGCGCAGTGGGCGTCGCTGCTGCCGGGTCAGGACGTGACGGCGAGCGGCCTGCTGATGCCGCCGCGCGGCTCGGACCTGACCGTCGCGGTGCTGTCCGTGCGCGGCCCGCCGGGCGACCTCGGGCCGGCGCCGTGGTGGCAGCGGACCGCGGCCGGGTTGCGCGCCGGACTCCACGACCTGTGCCAGGTGCTGCCGGACGAACCGGCCGGCCTGCTGCCGGGCCTGGTCCTGGGCGACACGAGCGGGTTGTCGCCGCGGGTCGAGCAGGAGTTCGTCACCGCCGGTCTCGCCCACCTGACCGCGGTCAGCGGGGGAAACCTCGCCGTGGCGTGCGGCGCGGTCCTGCTCCTGCTGCGCGTGCTGCGGCTCGGGCCGCGGTTGTCGGCGGTGGCGGCCGGCGCGTGCCTGGCCGGGTTCCTCGTCCTGGTCGGCCCGGAGCCGAGCGTGCTGCGGGCCGGGGTGATGGCGGCGGTCGCGTTGCTGGCGCTGGCGCTGGGCAGGCGAGGCTCGGCGTTGCCCGCGCTGGCGTTCGCGGTGTGCGTGCTGGTGGTGACGGATCCGGCGATGGCGACGGACTTCGGGTTCGCGCTGTCGGTGTTCGCCACGGCCGGGCTGGTCTTGATCGCGCCCCGCTGGGCCGCCGGGCTGGCTCGCCGCGGCATCCCGCCGGGGTTCGCCGAGGGGCTGGCGATCCCGTTGGCCGCCTTCCTGGTGACGGCGCCGGTCCTCGCGGGCATGGCCGGCTCGGTGAGCCTGGTGTCGGTGCTGACCAACGTCCTCGCCGCGCCCGTGGTGGCTCCGGCGACGGTGCTCGGCGTGCTGGCGACGGTGACCGGCCCGTGGTGGCCGGGCGCCGGGAAGGTCCTGGTGCACCTGGCCGACCCGGAGGCCCGGTGGCTGATCACCGTGGCGCGCCACGGCGCGCGGGCCCCCGGCGCGGTCGTCGCGTGGCCCGGCGGGTGGACGGGCGGGCTGCTCGCCGCCGCCGTGCTGGTGGTGCTGGTGCTGGCCGCCCGGCACCGGCGCGCGCGGCTGGTGATGGCGGTGCTGGTCGCCGGCGCGCTGCTCGTGTTCGTGCCGGTGCGGGTGATCGCGCCGGCCTGGCCACCGCGGAACTGGGCGATGGTCGAGTGCGACGTCGGGCAGGGCGACGCGGTCGTGCTGGCGACGGCCGAGCCGGGCCGGGCGGTCGTCGTGGACACCGGACCCGAGCCGGGGCCGGTGGACGAGTGCCTGCACCGGCTCTCGGTCGACCGGATCCCATTGCTGGTGCTGAGCCACCTGCACGCCGACCACATCGGTGGCCTGGCGTCGGTCTTCGACGGCCGGGCGGTCGGCGCGATCGCCGTCGGTCCGGGGCGGGCGCCGGAGTGGGCGTGGCGCCAAGTCGCCGTCGAAGCGGCGAAGCAGGGGGTGCCCCTGGTGGAGCTGAGCACGGGGGAGCGGCTGGCGTGGCCCGGCCTGTCGCTCGACGTCCTCGGCCCGCACTACGTACCGGCACGTTCGGCCGGGCAGCAGGACGGCACGACGATCAACAACAGCTCGGTGGTGCTGCGGGCGCGAACCCCGGCCGGCCGGGTGCTCCTGACCGGCGACGTCGAGCTGGCGGCCCAAGCCGACCTGCTGGCCGACGGCGACAACCTGAAGGCGGAGATGTTGAAGGTCCCACACCACGGCTCGCGCTACTCACTACCGGCGTTCCTCGCGGCGGTGGCGCCACGGGTGGCGTTGGTCAGCGTGGGCGCGGGCAACACCTACGGCCACCCCAACAAGTCCACAATGGACAGCTTGACGGCACTGGGTGCGTTGGTGACACGAACCGACGTGGACGGTGACACGGCGGTGGTCGGCGACCCGTCAGGTCCGGCGGTAGCGCGCCGGGGCGAGCCACGTGGGCCGCCGCGCCGCTGAAGCCGGGGCGGGCCGCGAAAGCCCGCCCCGGCGGTGGACGTCAGTAGCCGAGCGCCTCGTTCACGGCCTTGGCGGAAGCCGCCACGGTCGCCTTCGGGCCGATGTGGTTCTCGACCGCGTCGAGGGTCTTGAGGCCGTCGCCGGTGATGAGGAGCACCGTCTCGGCGTCGGGGTCGAGCTTGCCCGTCTCGACCAGCTTCTTCGCCGTGGCGACGGTGACCCCGCCGGCGGTCTCGGTGAAGATGCCTTCGGTGCGGGCCAGCAGCCGGATGCCTTCGACGACCTCTTCGTCGGTGACGTCCTCGATCGCGCCGCCGGTGCGGTTGACGATGTCGAGCACGTACGGGCCGTCGGCCGGGTTGCCGATCGCCAGCGATTTGGCGATCGTGTCCGGCTTCACCGGCTGGACCACGTCCTGGCCGGCGCGGAACGCGGCCGACACCGGCGAGCAGCCGGTCGCCTGCGCGCCGAACACCTTGTACGGGCTGGCGTCCACGAGACCGAGCTGGCCCAGCTCGCGGAAACCCTTGTCCACCTTGGTCAGCTGAGAACCGGAGGCGATCGGCACGACGATCTGCGGCGGGATGCGCCAGCCGAGCTGCTCGGCGACCTCGAAGGCCAGCGTCTTCGAGCCTTCCGAGTAGTACGGCCGGACGTTCACGTTCACGAACGCCCACTTCGGGTGTTCGCCGGCGAGCTCGGTGGCGAGGCGGTTGACGTCGTCGTAGTTGCCGTCGACGGCGATCAGGTCGCCGTCGTAGACCGCGGTGGTGAGGATCTTCGCGCGCTCGAGGTTCTTCGGGATCAGCACGACCGACCGCCAGCCCGCGCGGGCCGCGGCGGCGGCCGTCGCGTTGGCCAGGTTGCCGGTCGACGGACACGCGAGCACCTCGAACCCGAACTCGCGGGCCGCGGCGAGCGCGACGGCGACGACGCGGTCCTTGAACGAGTGCGTCGGGTTGCCGGTGTCGTCCTTGACCCACACGCGCTTGAGGCCAAGTTCCTTGGCCAGGCGGTCGGCGCGGATCAGCCGGGTGGCGCCGGGCTCGGTGTTCGGGATCTCTTCGACGTTGGACGGAACCGGGAGGAGCTTCTTGTAGCGCCAGATGTTCTTGGGGCCGGCCTCGATGTCTTCGCGGCGGACGCGGCCGAAGTCGTAGGCGACCTCGAGCGGCGAGAAGTCCTCGGCGGAGACGAACTCGGGGGCGAGCGGCTGCCGGTGGCCCTCTTCCTTCGACACCAGTTCGACGGCGGGACCGAGATCCGGGGTCTTGGTGGTGGAGGACGTTCCGAGGGTGGCGGTCATCGCGAGGTTCCTTCCTCATCTGCCCCGCCGAAGCGGGCCGGAATTGGCACCGTGGTCGTCAGCTACCCCGCGATCGCGGGATGACAGGCTGTACGCCGGTTGCCGGGGCTTCGTCGGGCCGTTCCCTCTGCCCCTCTGGATGAGCGTTATTCGGTTGTCGGTGCGCGCCGAACAGCGCGCCGCCTCGAGAACACCGTACGACATGGCGCTCACGCCGTGCCATGGTGGCCGTTCGACATCACCGGAGCGGGCGCATGACACCGCAAGTGAGAGGATCCGTCCGTGACCGCGCAAGCCACCGCCCCGGCCCCGCTGCTCCTGGTCCTGGGCGAGGAAGAACTGCTGATCGAGCGCGCCGTCCGCGACACGCTCACCGCGGCCCGCGCGATCGATGCGACGGCCGAGCTGACCCGGGTCCGGGTGTCGGATCTCACAGCCCCCGAGCTGGCCGAACTCGTCAGCCCGTCGCTGTTCAGCGAGGGCCGCGTGATCGTCCTGGAGTCGGCGCAGGACATCTCGCAGGAGCTGGCCGACGCGGTGGCGTCCTACCTGAAGGACCCCGCGGACGGCGTCGTGCTGGTCGTCGTGCACACCGGTGGTGGCCGCAGCAAGGCCGGCAAGACGCTCCCGGCGGCGTTGAAGAAGGCCGGCGCCGAGGTCACGGAGTGCCCGAAGATGACCAAGCCGGCCGAGCGCGAGCAGTTCGTGCGGCACGAGGTGCGCCGGGCCGGCGGCAAGATCGACCCGGCGGGGGTCGCCGCGCTGGTCGACGCCGTGGGCTCCGACCTGCGAGAACTCTCCTCGGCGGCGACGCAGCTGGTGGCGGACGCCGGCGGGAGTGTCGACGCGGAGGCGGTCCGCCGCTACCACCGCGGCCGCGCGGACGTGACCGGGTTCGCGGTCGCGGAGAAGGCGGTGAGCGGCGACCGTTCGGCGGCGCTGGAGTCGTTGCGCTGGGCGATGCAGCTGGGTGTCCCGCACGTCCTGGTGGCGGACGCGCTGGCCGACGCGGTCCGCACGATCGCCCGGGTCGCGGGCGCGGGCCGCGGCAACCCGAACCAGCTGGCCGGTGAGCTGGGCATGCCGCCGTGGAAGATCCGGAAGGCCCAGGGCCAGGTCCGCGGCTGGAACCAGGACGGCCTGGCGACGGCGATGCGGGTGGTGGCGAGGCTGAACGCCGAGGTCAAGGGCGTGGCGGCGGACCCGGGCTACGCCCTGGAGCGCGCGGTCCTCCAGGTGGCGGCCGCCAAGGGCGACCGCTGACCGCAAAAAGGTTCGCGCTGGTCAGGCCACCGCGGCCCGACGAGTGCAGATCCCCGCATCGACAGCCGAGAGCTGCTGATTCGCAGCGCCCCGCCCTCCGCCGCGCGAAGCCCGTCCCGGACATGAAAAAGCCCCGGCCGAAGCCGGGGCTTTCCCAGAAATCAACCAGCTCAGAGCGCGTTGACGCGCTTGGCCAGCGCCGACTTCTTGTTGGCGGCCTGGTTGGCGTGGAGCACGCCCTTCGAGACGGCCTTGTCCAGCTTCTGGGCGGCGTCGCGCTGCAGCTCGACGGCCTTGGCCTTGTCGCCGGCCTCGGCGGCTTCGCGGACCTTGCGGATCGCGGTCTTCACCGAGGACCGGATCGCCTGGTTGCGCAGACGCGCCTTCTCGTTCGTCGTGATGCGCTTGATCTGCGACTTGATGTTGGCCATAGGGCAACTCCTGTTTCACTCGGTGAGATTCGCCGCCGCGCTGAATTGGCCCCGCTCGAAAGAGCGGGCTTCCTCCATGACGGAATGCCGCACGGGCAGCGAGCGACAACACTAACAGCCGGGCCGCCGGTGCCCGGAGCCGGGAGTACCCTCGACGACGGTAGTGCCTAGGGTTCCGTCGCCGGTCCGCACGCCGTGCACCACACAACCAGGACCCGGCGGGTCTGGTCCGAGCGGCACCGTCGGCGGGCCCGGACGGCCGGTCGTTCATCTGACGGGGCAAAAGCCTGGAGGACCCGGTTTTCGCGCGCGCGAAAACCCGTAAGGGGTCCCATGAACGCCACCGCCCTGACCTTCGTCCTCATCGCCGCCGTCGTGCACGCCGCGTGGAACCTGGCCGCCAAGCGGATCTCCTCCGGCGGCACCCAGTTCGTCTGGCTCTACTACACCGCGTCCGCGGTCGTCCTCCTGCCGGTGACGGTCGTGCTGCTGGTCGTCGAGCCGCAACGTCCACAGTGGAGCTGGCTGGTGGCCGCGGTGGTCACGTCCGTGCTGCACATCGCCTACGGCATCGTCCTGCAGCGCGGGTACCGCGTCGGCGACCTCTCCGTCGTCTACCCCGTCGCGCGGGGCACCGGGCCGCTGCTGTCGGTGCTGGCCGCCGTCCTCGTGCTCGGCGAACGCCCCGGTTGGCTCGGTCTCGTCGGCGCGTTCCTGGTCATCGCCGGGGTGCTGGTGATCAGCACCGGGCGCGGGGGAGGCGACCGGCAAGCCGGCAGAGCCGGCATCCTCTACGGCCTCCTGACCGGCGCCGTCATCGCCGGCTACACCCTCTGGGACGCGCACTCGGTGACCGGCCTCGGCGTGCCGCCCGTCGTCTACTTCGGCCTCGGCTCGGTCCTGCAGAGCGTGCTGCTCGCGCCCGGCGCCCTGGCCGGCCGCGCCGAGGTGACGCGGATCTGGCGCGAGCAGCGGCGTGAGGTGCTGGTCGTCGCGCTGCTTTCGCCGATCGCGTACATCCTCGTGCTGTTCGCCCTCACGATGGCACCGGTCAGCCTGGTCGCGCCCGCCCGGGAGCTGAGCATCGTGCTCGGCGGCCTCGCCGCCTGGCTGGTGCTGGGCGAACGTGACGCCGTGCGACGGCTCGCCGGCTCGGTGATCGTGCTGTCCGGCATCGCCGCGATTGCGGCCGCCTGAGCGCGTCCGGTAGGGATGGTCGGATGGAAGTCCTGAAGAGCCGGCTGCTGATCCGCCCGCGCGACGCCGACGCGACGACGGCGTTCTACCGAGACACCCTCGGCCTGGCCGTGGAGCGTGAGTTCCCCGGCGGCACGGTGTTCTTCCTCGGCCACGGCTCCCTGGAGGTCTCCGGCCGGGGCGAGACGGGTTCGTCACCCGATCTGGTGCTCTGGCTGCAGGTCCGCGACCTGGCCGGCACCATGTCCGATCTGAAGGCGAAGGGCCTGGAGCCGGTGCGAGACGCCCAGCGCGAGCCCTGGGGCCTCGACGAGGCCTGGATCGCCGATCCGGACGGCACGCGGATCGTGCTGGTCGAGGTGCCCGAGGGCCACCCGATCCGCACGGACACCCGCTAGGCGGGCTTGACGGCGCGCAGCTGCGCGGCCAGCGCGGCGAAGCCGGGCGGGTCCCAGGTCCAGGTCTGCAGGTCGGCGAAGCCCGCTTCGGCGGCTTCGTCGGCCAGGACGTGCCTGCTCACGGGCAGCCACTTCTCGTGCGCGGACAGCAGCAGCCGCCCACCGGGGCGCAGCACCCGGACCAGCTCGGCGAACCCGGCCGCGCGGTCGGCCCAGAGCATGACGTTGTTGACGGTCAGCACCACGTCGACGGACCCGTCGGGCTCGCCGGTGTGCGCCGCCGATCCCTCGCGCAGCTCGGCGCGGTCGCCGCAGCGCTCGTGGCACAGCCCGAGCATCTCGGGGGAGGGGTCGACCCCGATGGTGCGCCCGGCCAGCCGGGCGGCGGCGTCCAGGCCGACGCCGGGGCCGGGGCCCACGACCAGGACGGTCTCGTCCGGTTCGATCCGGGCCAAGTCGACGACGCGCTGCTCGGTGGCGGCGTTGCCCCGCGCCATCACCCAGCCGCCGAGGCGGCCGAGCGCTCCCGAAGGGTGACCGAAGGCACGGTCGAGGACGCGGCCGAAGCCGCCTGGATCCGGCTGGGGAGGGGGTGCCGGCTGGTGCGATGTGCTCATACTTCGAGGGCACCACGGATCACCTGGGCTCGCATCGGGGATGACCCCCACCCGCACCCGGAGCGCCATGGGAGCATAGAGGTGGCCATCCCCGACTTTCCGAGGACTCATTCGAGTGACAGCGCTCAACAAGTTCGCCGACACGACCTTCACGCCTCCGGAGCTCATCCGGAACTTCTGCATCATCGCGCACATCGACCACGGCAAGTCCACCCTGGCCGACCGCATGCTGCAGCTCACCGGCGTCGTGGAAGAGCGGGCCATGCGCGCGCAGTACCTCGACCGGATGGACATCGAGCGCGAGCGCGGGATCACCATCAAGGCCCAGAACGTCCGGCTGCCCTGGCAGGTCGACGGCCAGGACCACGTCCTGCACATGATCGACACCCCCGGCCACGTCGACTTCACCTACGAGGTCTCCCGGGCGCTGGAGGCGTGCGAAGGCGCCGTCCTGCTGGTCGACGCCGCGCAGGGGATCGAGGCCCAGACGCTGGCCAACCTCTACCTCGCGCTGGAGAACAACCTCCAGATCATCCCGGTGCTCAACAAGATCGACCTGCCCTCGGCCGACCCCGACAAGTACGCGGGTGAGCTGGCCCACATCATCGGCTGCGAGCCCGACGACGTCCTGCGGGTCTCGGCCAAGACCGGCATGGGCGTCGGTGCGCTGCTCGACGAGGTCGTGAAGTCGGTCCCGGCGCCGCAGGGCGACGCCGACGCGCCGGCGCGGGCGATGATCTTCGACTCGGTCTACGACACCTACCGCGGCGTCGTCACCTACATCCGCGTCGTCGACGGCAAGATCACCCCGCGCGAGCGCATCAAGATGATGTCCACCGGCGCCACCCACGAGCTCCTGGAAGTCGGCATCATCTCGCCGGAACCCAAGGCCAGCAAGGGACTCGGCGTCGGCGAGGTCGGCTACCTGATCACCGGGGTGAAGGACGTCCGGCAGTCCAAGGTCGGCGACACCGTGACGTCCGAGCGCCACGGCGCCAAGGAAGCGCTGGCGGGCTACCGGGAACCGAAGCCGATGGTCTACTCCGGACTGTATCCGGTGGACGGCTCCGACTACCCCGAGCTGCGCGAGGCGCTGGACAAGCTCCAGCTCAACGACGCCGCGCTCGACTACGAGCCGGAGACGTCGGTGGCGCTCGGCTTCGGCTTCCGCTGCGGCTTCCTCGGCCTGCTGCACCTGGAGATCACGCGTGATCGGCTCGAGCGCGAGTTCGGCCTCGACCTGATTTCGACGGCGCCCAACGTGGTTTACGACGTGGTGCTGGACGACGGCAAGGAAATCCACGTCACCAACCCGTCGGACTGGCCGACGGGGAGCAAGATCGACAAGGTGCTGGAGCCGCTCAGCAAGGTCAGCATCCTGGCGCCGTCGGAGTTCATCGGCACGATCATGGAGCTGTGCCAGAACAAGCGCGGCCAGCTGCTCGGCATGGACTACCTGTCCGAAGACCGGGTCGAGCTGCGGTACAACCTGCCGCTGGGCGAAATCATCTTCGACTTCTTCGACACACTGAAGTCGCGTACGCGTGGTTACGCGTCGCTGGACTACGAAGAGGCCGGCACGCAGGCGGCAGACCTCGTCAAGGTGGACATCCTGTTGCAGGGCGAGGGCGTGGACGCGTTCTCCGCGATCGTGCACAAGGACGACGCCTACACCTACGGCAACCGCATGGTGAACCGGCTTCGCGAGCTGATCCCGCGGCAGAACTTCGAAGTGCCCATCCAGGCGGCGATCGGTGCCCGGATCATCGCCCGCGAAACGATCCGCGCGATCCGCAAGGACGTTCTGGCCAAGTGCTACGGCGGTGACATTTCGCGTAAGCGCAAGCTGCTGGAGAAGCAGAAGGAAGGCAAGAAGCGGATGAAGACCGTTGGCCGGGTCGAGGTCCCGCAGGAGGCCTTCGTCGCCGCACTGTCCACTGAGGACTCGGGCAAGAACAAGAAGTAACGCTTTCGAGTGAACGGCGGTCGCGGGCTCCCCGCGGCCGCCGTTTTTGTCGGTGCCTCCTGGTGTGCTCTGGTCAAGGCAACGAGAGGAGGGCGCGGTGAACGACACCCGGTGCCTCGAGGAATTGAAGCAGGACGGGCGAAGGCATGAACTCATCGACGGCCACTACCAGCAGGTCGCGAAAGCGGCGGCCGACGAGGTCTTCGAAGCCGAGCGGCCGTTCCCGGTGCGGATCGTGCCACGGGAACTGCTGGGCCGGCCGGCTGACAGCGGTTCACCGGATGCGGGGCGTGCCGCGCAGCTGAGCGTGCAGCTGCCGGTGGCGCAGTTCCTTCCGCAGCCGGTCGACCACCGCGTCGAACAGGGCCGGGTCGAGGATCGCCGTCTGCTCGAACTGGCGTCTCTGCGGCGGCGACGTCGCGAGCCGGCCGCGGGGTGCGTACCGCTGCACCGAGCTTTCGACGCCTTCGCCGGTGACCAGGTCGACCCAGAGGGCGTCGCGCAGGTACCCGTCACCGAAGCGGGCCGAACGGCGGGTGGCGACGTCGGCGATCTGCGACCACGGGATCAGCCGCGTGCTGAGCGTGCCCGCGGGCAGGCGGAGGCCCTCGTCGCCGACGGTGAGGTCCTGCAGGCCCGCGAAGCCGCGTTTGCGCATCCGGGCGCGGGACAACCGGAAGGCGGCGACGGCGAGGAGCACGGTCGCCGCGTAGGCGCCCCCGATCAGCCACGGCGAGAGGCCGCGCACCAGGCCGGCGGCGAGGGCCGCGCCGAAGCCGGCGTCGGCGACGAGGAGCACGCCGATCAGCACCTTGACCGGCATGGTGACGCGGGATCGGGACTCGGGCAACGGGTCGACTCCTGGGGCCGGGCTGGTCAGGGGTTGCCGATGATCCGGTCGGCCGTCACGAACACCGCGACCCGCCGCTCCTCGGCCATCACGCGGTCATACTCGTCCCAGTCGTCGTGGGTGCCGGTGGCGGCGATGAAGACGTCGCGCAGCAGCTTCGGCAGGCCCGCGTCGTCGAAGGCCGGGTCGGGGTCGTCCGGTCCGATGAGGTGGGTGGCGCCGGTGACCGACACCCAGCTCCAGCCGCGGCGGAAGGTCACGGTGGCGTGTCCGGACCGCCGCAGCAGCCCGAGCTTGTGCGCCCGCCCGACGGCGACGTACGCGACCCCGGGCGCGCCGGTCACCGGGTCGGCGAAGACACCGGCGTTGACGACGGAGGAGTGCACGGTGCCGTCGGCCCGCGTCGTGGCGACGGTGGCCAGACCGTTTTCCCGCAGCGACAGCGTGCGAACCTGCTCGAGATCAACGCTCATGCCCCAAACCTAACCCGCCGGGCCGATCGCGTGGTCCGGTTTCACCGGGTGCAGTGCGGTGCTGACCGTCCGCAAGGCCCGAGCTCACCGCGTCGGCCGGGAAAATCGCTGTCCGGTCGCCGGAGCACGGTGGTAGACAGCCGGAGTGCACGACACCCTGGACTTCCCCGGCCTGCTGCGCCTGATCGACGAACGCTCGGCCGCCTTCCGCGCCGCGGTCGCCGCCGCCCCCGGCCTCGACGTGCCGGTGCCGACCTGCCCTGAGTGGACGCTGGCCGACCTGGTGCGGCACCTGGGCGAGGGCCGCCGCACCTGGGCGGCCACCATCGCCGCCGGGCCGGACGCCACGGCCAAGGCCGCACCGAGCGAAGCCCCGGCGCCGCCGGAGGAGCGTGAAGCCCTGCTGGCCTGGTCGGCCGAGTCGACGCGGGAGCTGCTGGACGCGCTGCGGGAGGCCGGCCCGGATCGCCGGTGCTGGGCGTGGTGGGGCAGGTCGCAGACGCCGCTGACCTGCGGTGCCGTGGCCCGGCGCCAGCTCCATGAGATCGCGGTGCACACCTACGACGCCCAGGTCGCCGCCGGCGCGCCGCAGCCGGTGCCGGCCGAGGTGGCCCTCGACGGCGTCGAGGAGTTCCTGCTGACCTTCTGCACGACGACGGTCGCCTGGCCGCACGAGCCCGCCGCCGCCGACTACCACGCCACCGAGGGCCGCTCCTGGCGCAACTGGCTGTCGGGCGACGGCGCACGGGCCGCCCGCCTGACCGCATCCGAAGAGGACGCGGCCACCGCCTCCGCCCGAGGCACGGCCGGCGAGCTGGTCCTCGCCTTGTACGGCCGCATCCCGTTGGACTCCCTCGAACTCGACGGCGACCGGCGGCTCTTCGACCAGCTCGTGGACTGGGACCCGGAGCGGTAGGTCAGCAGGCGCCGTTGTCGGTCCACACGCCCCACTGGCCCGTCGTGCCCGGCTCCTCGCCCTGCGTCCACCACCCCGCCGTCCACTTGTGACCGTTGTGCGACACCACGTTCCCGCCCGTGTACACCTGCGACGCGGTCCAGGCTGGGGCCGTGCAGGTGCCCGGGTTCGTCGTCCCTCCCGTGTCCCACGAGACCTGTGACGACCGGTAGAAGCCGATCCCCTGCGCCACCCAGCGCGGGGCCTGCGCGCCCAGGCGGGTGCGGAACGCCGTCCAATCGTGCGTCGACCACGGGGACCAGCCCAGCTCGGCGTGCGCCGCCAACCGCGGGAAGGCCAGGTAGTCGATGTCGGCCGGCTTCGTGACCGTCTCCGCCCACAGCGGCGACTCCACCCCGCGGACCGCGGACTCGCCCACCCCGGACAGGTACGCGCCCGGGTTCCAGCCGTAGGCGTCCTGGACCTCGATGTACCCCGCCCACGACAGGCCGATCGGGCTCGAGCTGTTGTACTTCATGTCCAGGTAGGCCTTGTTCGCCGGCGACAGGATCACCTTGCTGCCACGGGAAACCGCCGTCGACACGCCCGCGTCCGACGTGGAAGTCCCCCAGAACTGCGGGGAAGCCGACGCGGGCAGGGAAGCCTTCGCGATGTCGTGCCAGCCCACCACCGACTTGCCCGTCGCCGCCACCAGGGGGAGCACCTTGTTCACGAACGTCACGTAGTCCGCCGCCGACGTCGAGGAGGCTTCGTCGCCGCCGATGTGGATGTACTGGCCGGGCGTCAACGCCGCCAGTTCGCGCAGCACGTCCGCGATGAACGTGTACGTGATGTCCTTCGAGATGCACAGCGAGCTGTAGCCGACCGCCGTGTCCGTGCGCAGCGCCGGCGCCACCCCGGTGCAGTTCAGCTCCGCGTACGACGCCAGGGCCGCGTTCACGTGCCCGGGCATGTCGATCTCCGGGATGATCGTGATGTGGCGCGAGGCCGCGTAGGTCACGATCTCGGTGTACTGCGCCTTCGTGTAGTAGCCGCCCGCGCCGCCGCCGACCTGGGTGCTTCCGCCGTAGGTCGCCAGGCGGGGCCAGCTGTCGATCTGGATGCGCCAGCCCTGGTCGTCGGCCAGGTGCAGGTGCAGGTTGTTGATCTTGTACTGGGCGAGCTGGTCGAGGTACCGCTTGACCGTCGACACGGGGTGGAAGTGCCGGGCGACGTCGAGCATCGCGCCGCGGTAGCCGAACCGCGGGTAGTCGACGATCGTCGCGCCCGGGACGCTCCACGGACCGGTTTGGGCGGTGGGGCTTTCCACCTTGCCCGGCAGCAGCTGGCGCAGGGTCTGGACACCCGCGAAGAGCCCGTCGGCCGTCTGAGCGCGCACGGTGATCGAAGACGCCGTCGACACGAGCTGGTAGCCCTGCGCGCCGACGGAAGCGGGCGCACCGCTCAGCAGCAGCGCGATGCTGTCGGACGGCACGGCCGCCGGGGCGTCCGACACCGGCAGCGCGAAGCCGGTCGACGGCCGCAGCACCCCGGCCAGGTAGGTGCCGACGTCCTTGGCCGGCGCCGAGCCGGCTTCGGTGACGATCTTCGTCGTCGAGACCAGCGGGAAGGTGACCCCGGCCGCCGGGGCGACCGAGACCGGCACGGGCACGATCGACTGCAGGGCCGGCGTGGCCGCCGCGGCCGGCGCGAGCTGGGCGGCGGTCGTACTGGCGCCGATCAGCGCCAGCACGGCGAGGGCGCGGCCGACGCGGCGCGCGAGAGGTGTCTTCACCGGGGACCTCCTGGCGGGAAGGGCGCGACATCGCCGTCGCACCTGCCCGGATCGTCGCATTTCCCCGAGTCGTGGTCTAGACCAAGTCGGGTGGTCCGCGCGAACGGCGGGCCCGGGCTACGCTCGGTGGCATGTTCGACGAGCTGACGTTCCCGGTCATCGCCGCCCCGATGGCGGGCGGCCCGACCACCCCCGAGCTGGTCGCCGCGGTCACCGAGGCCGGGGGGTTCGGCTTCCTTTCGGCCGGCATGCTCACGCCCGCGGCGCTCGCCGCGCAGATCGACCGCACGCGGGAAATGACCGGCCACGAGTTCGGCGTCAACCTCTTCGTCCCGCAGCCCGACACCGGCGCCGACGTCTCCGCGCACCGCGAGCGCCTGCAGGCCTTCGCCCGCGAGTACGACGTCGAGCTCGGCGAACCGAAGTGGGACGACGACGCGTACCCCGCGAAGCTGGACGTCGTGCTCGAGAAGCGGGTCCCGGTCGTGTCGTTCACCTTCGGGTCGCCCTCGCCGTCGGATGTTCTGCGCCTCAAGGAGGCCGGCAGCTCGGTGGTCGTCACCGTGACCACGCCCGAGGCCGCGCAGCGGACCGCCGACCTCGGTGCCGACGCGCTCGTCCTGCAGGGCTTCGAAGCGGGCGGGCACCGGAGCTTGTTCACCGACGACGCGGGCCGGCCCGGCGGCGGCGCCGAATACGGCGTCCTCGCGCTGCTGCGGCTCGTCGCCGCCCGCGTCGACCTGCCGCTGATCGCGGCCGGGGGCCTGGTGCACGGCGCGGACGTCGCCGCCGTGCTCGCCGCGGGAGCCGTCGCCGCCCAGTTGGGCACGGTCTTCCTGCGCGCCGACGAAGCCGGGACGTCCGAGGCTCACCGCAAGGCCCTGGCGCTGGCCGAGCGCGAGACGGCGTTCACGCGCGCCTTCAGCGGCCGTCCGGCGCGCGGGCTGGTCAACAAGTTCATGGACGCGCTGTCCGAAGGCGCGCCCGCGGCCTACCCGCAGCTGAACAGCCTCGCCGGGCCGGTGCGCAAGGCGGCGGCGAAGGCCGGTGACCCGGAAGCGATCTCGCTGTGGGCGGGCCAGACGTACCCGCTCGCCTACGACGCGTCGGCCGCCGTCATCTTCGAACGGCTGAAGGTCGAGGCGCGCGACGCGGCCGCACGCCTCGACCGGATCCGCTAGCTGTCCGAGCCGCCGGTGCGGTTCAGCAGCGAGTGCCGCTTGCTGTAGGTGAAGTAGACGATCATGCCGAGCACGAACCAGACGGCGAACCGGATCCAGGTCTCCGGCTGCAGGAACGTGATCAGCCAGATCGAGAACACGATGCCGATCGCGGGGACCACCGGCATGCCGGGCGTCTTGAACGTCCGGTTCAGGTCCGGCTGCTTGTAGCGCAGCACGATCACCGCGACGCAGACGACGACGAACGCGAGCAGGATGCCGATGTTCGTCAGCTCCGCGGCCTCGCCGATCGGCAGCACGCCGGCGATGATCGCGGACGCGCCGCCGAGGAGCCAGGTCATCCGGCTCGGTACCTGCCGCTTGGCGTTCGTCTTGCCGAACCACGGCGGCAGCAGGCCGTCGCGGCTCATCGAGTAGCCGACGCGGGTGGCGCCCATCAGGAACGTGAACAGCACGGTGAGGATGCCGATGATGGCACCGATCGCGATCACCGTGGCCAGCCCGGAGAGGCCGACCGACTTGAACGCCGTCGAGAAGCCGCTCTTCGGGTCGATCTCGGTGTACTTCTGCATGCCGGTCAGCACCAGGCAGGCCAGCACGTACAGCACCATCGAGATGGCCAGCGAGTAGAGGATCGCCTTCGGCATGTGCCGTTGCGCGTCCTTGGACTCCTCCGCGGCGGTGCTCATGGCGTCGTACCCGAAGACGGCGAAGAAGACTGTCGCCGCGCCGGTCACCGCGCCGCCGAAGCCGGCCGGGGCGAACGGCGTGTAGTTGCCCGTCTTGACGTAGAAGAAGCCGACCAGGATGACCACCAGCACGATCAGGACCTTGATCCCGACCATCACCGTCTCGAACCGGGCGGCGCTGCGGATGCCGCGGTTGAGCAGGTAGGCGATCAGCAGGCACAGCAGCGCGGCGAACAGGTCGACCTTGTGGCCCGGGCCGGTGCCGGGCGCGCCGAGCATCCAGGCGGGCAGGTCGAGGCCGAGCTGGCCGAGCAGGAAGCTGAAGTAGCCGGAGATGCCGATCGCCACCACCGCCACGATCGCGGTGTACTCCAGCAGCAGGTCCCAGCCGATGAACCAGCCGACGACCTCGCCGAGCACCGCGTACCCGTACGTGTAGGCCGAACCGGCCTTCGGGATCAGGCCCGCGAACTCGGCGTAGGAGAACGCGGCCGCGGCGCTCGCGACGCCGGCGATGAGGAACGAGATCAGCACGGCCGGGCCGACGCCCGGGATGCCGGCCGAGTCGTCGCCGTGCGCGACGCTGCCGGCGAGGGCGAAGATCCCGGCGCCGATGATGCCGCCGATGCCGATGGCGGTCAGCTGCCACAAGCCGAGGGTGCGTTTCAGGCCACCGCTTTCCGAGGTGTCCTGGATCTGGTCGATCGGCTTGCGCCGGAAGATGCCGGAGCTGGAGCCCAGGCCTCCTGGAGCGGACATCATCGTCTCCCGAACGTCGCGGTGGACGGGCCCGGATCACGGACCCAACGCCGGAACCTACCGCCAACTCCGCGTGAAGACAGCGTGAGCCGTTCAGCCCGCCGCGGTGTCTTCGCTCACGGCCTCGACCGCGCGCTTGGCCTGGGTGGTCCGGACCGCGCTCGCCGCGAAGTAGGTGAGCAGCTCCGCGACCTCCACCGGGTCGTCCAGCTGGGGGCAGTGCCCCCAGTCCTCGCGCACCAGCAGCCTGCTGTGCGGCACCAGGGTGTGCAGCTGCCGCCCGGACGCGGCCGTGACGAGCTTGTCCTTGCCGCACGCGACGACCAGCAGCGGCACCTTCACCGAGTCGAGGCGGTAGGCGTCGGCGAGCTCCGCGACGAGCTGGCGGGCCTGCTCCAGCCGGCTCTTGGTCGCACGGTAGTCCGGGAAGAGCGCGGTGAAGCGCTGCACCTGCATCGCGTCGGCCGCGGTCGAGTCGGCGTAGAGCAGCCGCGGGACGAGCTGCTCGGCGACCTTGCGGACCAGGAAGCCCGGTACCGGGACCGGCAGCGCCGAGTAGAGCCGCAGCGGAAACGGGTAGCGCGCGACGGTCCGGATCAGCCACGAGTCGACGAACCCGGGTGCGGCGATCGAGACGACGCCGGAGATCGGCAAGCGGCTGTTTTGCGCCGCGCGCAGGCTCATGGTGCCGCCGAGGGAGTTGCCGGCCAGCACGACCGAGCCGAGCACGGCCTGCTCGCGGACGACGGCGGTGGTGAACGCGTCGAGCTGCGGCAGCATCGGGCCGGGCCGCAGCGGCTGCGCGTCCCCGAACCCGGGCAGATCCACCGCGACCGCCGGGATCCCGGCGGCCGCGAGCTGTTCCAGGGCGGGGCGCCACGTGTCGGCGCTGTCGCAGTAGCCGTGCAGCAGCACCAGGCGCGGCGCGGACGGCCGGACGTGGGGCGTGGCCGCGCGGCGGCGCAGCGAGCGGCGGGGGAGCTCCGGGTCCGGGACGAGGTCGCCGACCTCCAGGACACGGGTGCGGACACCGGCGTAGCGCCGGAAGGAGACCCGGATCGGGTCCGGGTCGCTGCTGGGCCGGCCGCCCGGTCCAGCCGAGTCGGGCCGCTTCGTCGCGGTCATGACTACAGAATACCTTGCGACCATTGGGTTTTGGTCGAATCCAGGTGCTAACGACCAGATCTCGAACTGAGTACGTTAGCGATTCACCTAGTGTCGAGCTGGGCGGAACAAGACGATCCGCCCAGCTCAGCGGCTTCTAGCGGGTGAAGACGATCTTGCCGGCCGTGTCGCCGTCGAGCATCGCCCGGAACCCCTTAGGGGCCTCGGCGAAGGGCAGTTCGGCGCCGATCTGCGGCCGCACCCCGGTCAGGTCGAGGTAGGCGAGCAGGTCCGAGAGCTCGTCCCGGGTGCCCATGGTCGACCCGGCGACGCGCAGCTGGAGGAAGAAGACGCGCTGCAGCTCCGCGCCCGCGTCCGGGCCGCTGGTCGAGCCGGAGACCACGATGATTCCGCCCGGCTTGAGTGATTTGACCGAATGCGACCAGGTCGCCTTGCCGACGGTCTCGAACACGGCGTCGACGCGCTCGGGCAGCCGCGCGCCCGACTCGAACGTCTGGTGCGCGCCCAGGCTCGAGGCGAGCGCGCGCTTCTCCTCGCTGCGACCGGTCACCCAGACCCGGAACCCGGCCGCGCGGCCGAGCTGCACCAGCGCCGTCGAGACGCCGCCGGAGGCGCCCTGCACGAGCATCGTCTGGCCCGGTCGCAGCCCGGACTTCACGAAGAGCATCCGGTAGGCGGTCAGCCAGGCCGTGCCCATGGTCGCGGCCTCGGCGAAGCTGAGCGCGGCGGGCTTCGGGACGACGTTGCGGGCCGGCACGACGACCTGGTCGGCGAACGTGCCCTGGTGCTTCTCGGTGAGCAGCGTCCGCTTCGGGTCGAGGGTGTCGTCACCTTGCCAGCCCGGCGCGTTGATCACCGAGTGGAGCACGACCTCGGAGCCGTCGTCGAGGGTCCCGGCGCCGTCGCAGCCGAGGATCATCGGGAACTGCTCGGGCTTGATCCCGACACCGCGGAGCGTCCAGAGGTCGTGCATGTTGAGGCTGGCCGCCTTGACGTGCACGCGGACCCAGCCGTCCGGCACGTCGGGTTCGGGTCGCTCGCCGACGACGAGCGAGTCCAGGGGGCTTTCGGCGTTGGGTTCCTGCGCGTACACGGCGAACATGCTTCGCAACGTACAGGCCCTGAAGCGCGGTGGCAGTGGAGCGCGCGTAGGCTCACACCGTGTTCAACGGGCTTGCCGACTGGTGGGACGGGGTCGAGCTGTGGCTCGCCCAGGCTTGGTTCCCGGTCCAGTTCGTGCTGGTCATGGTGGTCGTCGTGCCGCTGTGCCTGGCCGCCGCGTGGGTGCTCGACAAGCTCGTCGGGCTCTTCGCCCACTGGCTCGCTCCGGGGCGTGACGACGACCGCTCCGACACCCCGTCCTAGGCTGGCGCACCATGTTCAACCGAAGGCGGATCACCGCCGCCCTGATCGGGCTCCTCGTGCTGGTGCTGGGGGGCTGGCTGGTCAAGGACGCCGTCGGCGGCGACTCGCCCGCGGCCCCCGCCTCGAGCAGCTCGCCGAGCGCGCCCCCGAAGGGCGGCGCGGCCGTGCCGGGCGCGGACTCCGGGCTGCCGGTCAACGCGCTCTCGGCCCTGCCGTCCCAGGCCGGCGACACGTGGAAGCTGATCGAAAAGGGCGGCCCGTACCCGTACCCGCGCAACGACGACGTCGTGTTCGAGAACCGCGAGAAGCGGTTGCCCGGCAAGAAGTCCGGCTACTACCACGAGTACACCGTGAAGACCCCGGGCGGCGCCGACCGCGGCGCGCGGCGGCTGATCACCGGGCAGGCGCACGAGCTGTACTACACCGGCGACCACTACGCGTCGTTCGTCGTCGTGGACCCGGCCCGATGAGCGCCTCGGAGCAGGCGAAGGCCGCCGCGGAAGAGGCCTTCGCGAGGGGCGCGTACCCGCACCTGGTGAACTCGCGGCCCACCGTGGACAAGGCCGGCACGCTCGGCGCGTTCGCCGACGCACTGTCCTTTCCGGACTACTTCGGCCACAACCTCGACGCGCTGTACGACTGCCTGACCGACCTGTCCTGGCTGCCGCCGGGGGAGCACGTGCTGATCTGGCCGGGCTCGGAGGCGTTGCGCAAGGCCGAGCCCAAGACCTACCTGGCGATCCGCAGCGTGCTCTCGGACGCGCAGCGCGCGCTCGGGCCGAGTGGGCGCAGCGCCGGTTCGTGGCGGCTCACGGTCGTGCTGCCGGACGCCTGAGCGGCGCGCTTTCGAGCGTCTGTACGCCGCGGGTCCCGGCGCCGCGGTGAGATTCGTGGTTCCGGTGGTGAGCGGGGGATGGCCGCGGGGATCCTCACGACGATCCGGCAGCTCGGGCAGACGCTCGGGGTCGCGGTGCTCGGGATCGCTTACCAGGCCGGGGGTTTGACGCCGGTGTACGTGGTGGCCGCGGCTTGCGGCGGGGTGACGGGCCTGCTCGCGCTGGTTCCGCGCAAGCGGGTCCGCGTCCCGGCCTGACCCGAGCGCCCCAATGTGGCCTTCGGTGCGTTCAACGCACCCAAGGGGCCCTTCGGTGCGTCAGACGCAACCAAGGCCACATTGGGGCGCTTCAGTCCTGCGGGACCCAGTTCGGCTTGCGCTTCTGGGCGAAGGCCAGGATCCCCTCCTGGCCTTCCTCACTGGCGAAGAACTTCGCCGACAGCCCGAGCATCTCCTCGAACCCCTCCGACGGCGTCGCCGGGCGGGGACGGCTCAGCAGCGCCTTCGTCTCGGCCAGCGCCGTCGGGCCGCCCGCCGCCAGGGCCTTCACGAACCGGGCCACTTCGGCGTCCAGGTCGGACGTCGCCGAGTTCAGCAGGCCGATCTCCACCGCCCGACGAGCATCGAAGGTGTCGCCCGTCAGGAACAGTTCGTGCGCCGCGCGGGGGTTGACCCGGGGAAGGACCGTCAGGGAAATGACCGCCGGGACCACGCCGATGCGGACCTCCGAGAAGGCGAACGTCGCTTCCGGCACCGCCACCGCGATGTCGCACGCCGCCACCATGCCGATGCCGCCGGCGCGGGCGGGGCCGGCCAGGCGGGCGACGACCGGCTTCGGGCTGGTCCACAGCTGCTCGAGGATCTTCGGGAACTCGTTCACGCCCTGGTCGCCCGCGCCCGCGCCGCGGGCCTCCTTGAGGTCCATCCCCGCGCAGAACACCGGACCCGTGTGGGTGAGCACGATGACCCGCACGGCGTCGTCGGCGGCCGCCTTCGCCAGCGAATCCGAAAGCTCGCGGCGCAACTGAGAGGACAGCGCGTTGCGGTTGTGCGGGGAGTCCAGGGTGATCGTGGCGGTGCCGCCCACCACGTCGTAGTGCACCAGTTCGTCAGCCATGACCGACACCCTTGCACACTCCCCGCGCGCCACCGGTGTTACGCGGGCCACCCCGCGGGCGGGAACCCGCGGGGCGGCTCACGGTCAGCCGATGGTCGTCGTGGTGAAGACCGGGCTGGGGTTGGGGAAGCAGGCCGTCGGCGCGGTGATGTCGCCGATGATCGTGCTCGCCACCGCCTTGAACGTCAGGCCCGGGTCGCTGTAGCTCGTGCCGGACAGCTTCGTCTCGATCGTGCCCGACTGGCCGGCGGTCAGGTGCGTCGTGACCGTGGGCAGTTCGAAGGTGGCGCCACCGGCGATCGGGCCGGGGAAGCTCAGGGTGGCGACCCCGTTCGCGACGGCGATGGTCGGCGCCGTGTCACCGAGGCCGGAGCCGCCGGCCAGGTCCGCGCCGACGTAGGTCGAGTTCGCCGGGATCGGGAACTTCAACGCGAACGTGTTGATGTTCTTGACCTTGTTCCCGCTCACGTCGCTCGGGACGGTGTTCGGCGCCGGGTCGATGACGACGTCGAACGCACCGCCGGGCGCGACCGTGGCGGGCGCGGTGACGTCGGTGTCCTGGTTCAGTGACACCTGCTGGGGCCCGACGATCGGGGCGTCGGCCTGACAGTCGAAGGTGACGGCGGTGGTGGCCGCCGATGCCGGGGCGGCGAGAGCGACCGGGAGGGCCGCGACCGCGACCAGAACGCCGAGCTGGGAAAGGTGAAGTGCTTTCACTTGTATCCACCTACCTGCGGTTTTGGAGGGGAGGAAAGAAAGTCGCGCAGCGCTTAGATAGTTACCGGCAAGTTAACTAGCGCGTCAAGGATTTACCGTTCCCATGCGCGCAGGGTGACCAGAAATGTGAAAAAGACTCGCCTTTCGGCGGTGGCAGGCGCGCCGGGCTAGGCGTACTGGCGGAGCAGCCCACTCACCGCGGTGGCGTAGCGGCTGATGACGACGTCGGCGACGCGCGGATCGTCGGCCAGCGGCGCCGCGACGAACGCGCGGGGATCCGCCTCGCGGGCCAGTCGCGAGATCCGGTCCGGCAGCAGACCGGGTGCCAGGAACCACGACACCACGACCAGATGGCGCACCCCGCGGGCATGCAACCGGGCCGCCGCCGCGGGGATGTCCGGCTGGGTGGCGGAAGCGAAGGCCTCGCTCACCGGGACACCCAGCCGCTCCTCCCACCGCGCGGCCAGAGAAGCGACGACCGCGTTCGCCGACGCGTTGGACGAGCCGACCGCGCTCAGCAGCACACCCGTCCCACGCCGGCGAGGTGCGGACGCCAGCCGGTCCAGGGCCACCGCCTCCAGCGCCGGATCCGCGCCCAGGACGTCCGACACCTCGACGCGGAAGCCCGGGCACTCGGAAACCACCTGGTCGATCAGCGCCGGCAGGTCCACCCGGGCGTGGAACGCGCTCCCGAGCAGCAGCGGCACCACGACCGCCGACCGGTGCCCCGACGAGTACAACCCTCGCAGCACGTCGGTGACGAGCGGCGCGGAGAGGTCCAAAAAGGACTCGTGCACCGAAAGACCCGGCGCCTGCGCGCGCACGACGTCGACGAGCGCCCGCACGGTCGCGGCCGAGCGGGGATCACGACTGCCGTGCGCGACGGCGACCAGGGGCGGCGTCACGAGAAGCGCTCACCCACCAGGCCCGCGGCGAGGGTGTCGCCGTCCTTCGGGTCGATCACCAGGAAAGCGCCGGTGCGCGGGCTGTCGCCGTAGTCGTCGACGCCCAGCTCCTCGGCCAGCCGCAGCGTGACCAGCCCGATGTCGTTCAGTTCCAACGACGAAGGCGAGTCCACACTGGACAGTACTTGCTCGTCGAACCGCGCGTGGAGGTCACCGACCAGCGCCTGGACCGTGCGGGCACCGTGCTTGACGAGCACACGCGCGCCCGCCTTCAACGGCTTCGACGACAGCCAGCACAGCGTGCCGGTGATCTCGTCGGTGATCCGCGGCGGGGAGTCCGCGGCGGCGATCAGGTCGCCGCGGGAGATGTCGATGTCGTCGGTGAGCAGCAGCGTCACCGACGTCCCGGCGCCGGCCTCTTCGAGGGGCCCGTCGGCGGTGTCGATCCGCTCGATGCGGCTGCGGATGCCTTGCGGCAGCACGACGATCTCGTCGCCCGGGCGGACCGTGCCGGCGGCGATCTGGCCCGCGTAGCCCCGGTAGTCCGGGTACTCCGGCGTGCGCGGGCGGATCACGTACTGCACCGGGAAGCGCAGCGCCGAGTCGTGCGGGTCGGGCGCGACCGGCACGTCCTCGAGGTGCTCCAGCAGGCTCGGGCCGGAGTACCACGGCGTCCGCTCCGAGCGCGTCGCGACGTTGTCGCCCTCCAGCGCCGAAACCGGGATCGCCAGCACCGAGCCCCGGGGGTAGCCCAGCGTTTCGGCGTGCGTGGCGAACTCCTTGGCGATCACCGTGAACGTCGCCTCGTCGTAGTCGACCAGGTCGATCTTGTTCACCGCGAGCACCAGCTGCGGCACGCCCAGCAGGGCCAGCACCGCCGCGTGCCGCCGGGTCTGCTCGATGACGCCCTTGCGCGCGTCGACCAGCAGCACGGCCAGCTGCGCGGTGGACGCGCCGGTCACCGTGTTGCGCGTGTACTGCACGTGCCCGGGCGTGTCGGCCAGCACGAACGACCGCTTCGGCGTGGCGAAGTACCGGTAGGCGACGTCGATGGTGATGCCCTGCTCGCGTTCCGAGCGCAGGCCGTCGACGAGCAACGACAAGTCCGGCGTGGACAGTCCCTTGTCGACGGACGCGCGCGTGACGGCGTCGAGCTGGTCGGCGAGCACCGACTTCGTGTCGTAGAGCAGCCGGCCGACCAAAGTGGACTTTCCGTCGTCGACGCTTCCGGCCGTGGCCAGACGCAACAGCGAGCTCATCAGAAGTACCCCTCACGCTTGCGGTCTTCCATGGCCGCCTCGGACATCCGGTCGTCGGCACGGGTGGCGCCGCGTTCGGTCAGCCGCGACGCCGACACCTCGGCGATGACGTCTTCGACGGTGGTCGCGGTGGACTCGATCGCGCCGGTGCACGAGCCGTCGCCGACGGTCCGGTAGCGGACCGTCCGCTCGCGGACCTCCTCGCCCGGGCGCGGGCCGCCCCACGGGCCTTCGGCGAGCCACATCCCGTCGCGCAGGTACACCTCGCGCTGGTGCGCGTAGTAGATCGACGGCAGATCGACCTTCTCGCGGGCGATGTAGTTCCAGACGTCGGCCTCGGTCCAGTTGGACAGCGGGAAGACGCGGACCTGCTCGCCCGGGCGGTGCCGTCCGTTGTAGAGGTTCCACAGCTCGGGCCGCTGCCGGCGCGGTTCCCACTGGCCGAAGGAGTTGCGGAGGCTGAAGATCCGCTCCTTCGCCCGGGCGCGCTCCTCGTCGCGGCGGCCGCCGCCGAACACGGCGTCGAACTTGTTCTCGGAGATGGTGTCGAGCAACGGCGTGGTCTGCAACGGGTTCCGCATCCCGTCCGCGCGCTCTTCCAGCCGCCCGTCGTCGATCCAGTCCTGCACCTTCGCGACGACCAGCCGCAGCCCGTGGCGCTCGACGACGCGGTCGCGGAACTCGATGACCTCGTCGAAGTTGTGCCCGGTGTCCACGTGCAGCAGCGGGAACGGCACCGGTGCCGGCCAGAACGCCTTGATCGCCAGGTGCAGCAGCAGCGTCGAGTCCTTGCCGCCGGAGAAGAGGATCACCGGCCGGTCGAACTCGCCCGCCACCTCCCGGAAGATGTGGATGGCCTCGGACTCGAGCGCGGCCAAGTTGTCCGTAGCCAGGGGGGCCTGGGGGTCTCCCCCGGAGGGCAGAGTGGTGGCGGGCTCCAAGGTCGTCATGCGTCCTTCCTCAACCGTGCAGTCCGCACTCGGTCTTGCTCTGACCCGCCCAGCGGCCGCTGCGGGGGTCCTGCCCCGGCTCCACGCGAGCGGTGCAAGGCCCGCAGCCGATCGAGAGGTAGCCGATCGAGACCAGGGGGTTCTCCAGGATCGAGTGCTCCCGGATGTAGCCGGTGAACTCGTCGTCGGTCCACGCCGCGATGGGGTTGACCTTCACCAGGCCGTTGCGGTCGTCCCAGGTGACGATCGGGGTGTTCGCGCGGGTCGGCGCGTCGACCCGGCGGACGCCGGTGATCCACGCCGAGTAGTTCGCCAGGGTCTTGCGGAGCGGCACGACCTTGCGCAGGGTGCAGCACAACGTCGGGTCGCGGTCGTGCAGCTTCTCGCCGTACTCCGCGTCCTGCTCGGCGACGCTCTGCTCGGCCTGGGCGTTGACGATCTTCACGTCCGGGTAGACCGCCTGCACGGCGTCGCGCGTGCCGATGGTCTCCGGGAAGTGGTAGCCGGTCTCCAGGAAGAGGATGTCCACATCGGACTTCACCTTGGTGGCGAGGTCGATCAGCACGGCGTCCTGCATGTTGGACGCCACGATGAAGTCCTCGCCGAACGTCTCGACGGTCCAGCGGATCGCCTCTTCGGCGGTGGCGTCCGCGAGCTCTTTCGAGGCGCGCTCGGCGAGGGTCTTGTAGTCGGCGGTGGCGGTCATCGGGAAACCTCCGGAAGGGACAGGCCGAGGAACTTGACCGAGAAAACCCGGCGACAGGCGGAACACAGCCAGCCGCCGTTCTCTTCCGGCCGCAGGTCTTCGTCGCCGCAATACGGGCAGTAATACGGCGCGGCACGCTCGGTGGACGTCACTGGAGCGCGCTTTCCTCGGCCCGCGCGGCCCACTGCGGGAACCGCTCGCCCGGTTCGCGTCCGACGACGTAGGCGCGCACGACGCGTTCGACGTAGCCGGTGAGCTCCGAAGCGGTCACCTTGTGGCCGCGCAGCTTCCGGCCGAACCCGGCGTCGAGGCCGAGGCCGCCGCCGAGGTGCACCTGGAAGCCTTCGACCTGGTTGCCGTCGGCGTCGGTGACGATCTGGCCCTTGAGGCCGATGTCCGCGGTCTGGATCCGCGCGCAGGAGTTGGGGCAGCCGTTGAGGTGCACGGTCACCGGCGTGTCGAGGCCGTCCTGGATGTCCGCGAGGGACTTCTCCAGGTCCGAGACCAGCTGCTGCGCGCGAGCCTTCGTTTCGACGATGGCGAGCTTGCAGAACTCCAGCCCGGTGCAGGCCATCACCCCGCGCCGCCACGGCGACGGCTTCGTCTCCAGCCCGAGCTCGGCCAGCTCGGCTTCGAGCGAGGGCACCTGGGGTTCCGGGACGTCGAGCACGACGACCTTCTGCAGCGGGGTGAACCGCACCCGGGTCGACCCGGCCCGCTCGGCGGCCTTGGCGACGGCGACGAGCGCGCCGCCGTTCACACGGCCCGCGATCGGGGCCGCGCCGACGTAGAAGTTGCCGTCGACCTGCGGGTGCACGCCGACGTGGTCGACCGGCACGGCGGGGTTCTCCGGCGGCGGGCCGTCGATCAGCTCCCGCTTGAGGTACTCGTCCTGCAGCACCTGCCGGAACTTCTCGGCACCCCAGTCCTTGACGAGGAACTTCAGCCGCGCCCGCGAGCGCAGCCGCCGGTAGCCGTAGTCGCGGAAGATCGAGATGACGCCTTCCCAGACGTCGGGCACGTCGTCGCGCGGCACCCAGGCGCCGAGGCGCTGCCCGAGCATCGGGTTGGTGGACAGGCCGCCACCGACCCAGACGTCGAAGCCGGGTCCGTGCTCGGGGTGGTTCACGCCGACGAAGGCGACGTCGTGGATTTCGTGTGCCACGTCCGGCTGGCCGGAGACGGCGGTCTTGAACTTGCGCGGCAGGTTCGCGAACTCCGGCTTGCCGATGTAGCGGCGCTTGATCTCGTCCAGCGCGGGCGTGCCGTCGAGCACCTCGTCCGCCGAGATGCCGGCGACCGGCGAGCCGAGCATGACGCGCGGGCTGTCGCCGCACGCCTCCATCGTGGTCATGCCGGCCTTTTCGAGCTTGTCCCAGATCGCCGGGACGTCCTCGATGCGGATCCAGTGGTACTGGATGTTCTGCCGGTCGGTGATGTCGGCGGTGTCCCGCGCGTACGCCTGCGAGATCTCGCCGAGCGCGGTGAGCTGCTCGGTGGTCACCGCGCCGCCGTCGATCCGGACCCGCAGCATGAAGTAGCGGTCGTCGAGCTCTTCGGGCTCCAGCGTCGCGGTGCGGCCGCCGTCGATCCCCGGCTTGCGCTGGGTGTAGAGGCCGAACCAGCGGAAGCGGCCGCGCAGGTCGCCCGGGTCGATCGCGTCGAACCCGCGGTGGGCGTAGATGTTCTCGATCCGCGCCCGCACGTTCAGCGGGTGGTCGTCCTTCTTGGACCGCTCGTTCGGGTTCAGCGGCTCCCGGTAACCGAGCGCCCACTGCCCTTCGCCGCGCTTCTGCTTGGCGCGCGCGGGGCGGGCGGGGGTCTGGGGCGTGGCCATGGCGGCGTCCTCCGAGAGGCATTTCGTGGCAGCGGAGGACCACCGGCTCGCGGGGGGTCCTCCGGCGCCGGCTGTCCAGAATTCGTGGCAGGTGGTGGCGATCGGGAGTCAGCGAACGGGTACGCAGAGGGCGCTGGCGACCCGCAGGAGGTCGACGTGGCGGCGGGCCACGAGGAGAACACCGGCATGAGTCACGGCGTCAGCGTGCCACGCGTCCAATATGTGGTCCAGGGCTGCCCGAATGGTGGGAGCAGGGTCACTCGCCTGGGAGAATGCGATCGACCAGCAGGGCCACGACCTGCGCGTCCGAGTACCCGGCGAAGGCTTCGGGCAATGTCAACCGCTCGACGGTCAAGCCGGTCAGGGCCAGATAGAGCAGCAGGACCTCGTCCCGTCCGCCGGGCAGGCCGGCGGCCTCGTGGAAGTCCGCGCTCAGCTCGAAGCTCTCCTGGACGGCCGCCGTCAGCGCCGCCGTCAGCTCCGGACGGCGGTTCGCCTCCAGCCGCAGTTCGAGCAGGGCGAGGTAGGAGCTGCGGCGAGTGGTCAGCCGGGTCATCAGGTCGCCGAGCAGCGCGGCGACCCGCCCGGTCGACGGCGACGGTCGACTGGTTCGCCAGCGTCAACGCGGGCGCGCCCGGCTGCGAAATCAGCTTCGTGCAGCGCGGGCACGAGTCGGTCCCGCCGGCCTACCGGGCACGGGAGACGGCGGGGCTGATGTTCGGGCTCGTCGTCGAGGACGCCGCCACCGAGGCGAAGCGGCTGGTGGACACCGGTGTGGCACTGGTCACGCCGGTCGTCGACGAGCTCTACGGCAGCGGCACTTCTACGTCGCGGACCCGAACGGCGTGCTGCTCGACGTCATCGAGATGATCCCGCCCGACCCGGACTGGGCGGCGGCGAACCTCCCGGCGTCGTAGGGGACAATCGGGGGGTGCCCGTGCTGCGTCCCGACTCCACCACCTCGATCGATCCGGCGTTGCCGGAGAGCGCGCTGAAGGGGCTCGGCAGCAGAGCGTTCGGGGTCTACGTCCACGTCCCGTTCTGCGCGACGCGCTGCGGCTACTGCGACTTCAACACCTACACCGCGGGCGAGCTGGACTCGGGCTCGTCGCCGCAGTCCTGGCTCGAAGGGCTGCGGCGCGAGCTGGAGCTCGCCGCGAAGGTCCTGGTCGTGCCGCCCGCCGCCGACACCGTGTTCGTCGGCGGCGGCACGCCGTCGCTGCTCGGCGCCGACGGTCTCGCCTCGGTGCTCGACGCCGTCCGCGACGTCTTCGGGCTCGCCCCGGGCGCCGAGGTCACGACGGAGTCGAACCCGGAGTCGACGTCGCCGGAGTTCTTCGCCGGGATCCGCGAAGCCGGGTATACGCGCGTCTCGCTCGGCATGCAGTCGGCCGCGCGGCACGTGCTGAAGATCCTCGACCGCGTGCACACCCCCGGCCGGCCGGGCCAGGCCGCCGCCGAAGCGCGCGCGGCCGGGTTCGAGCACGTCAACCTCGACGTGATCTACGGCACGCCCGGCGAGCGCCCGGACGACCTGCTCGCGACGCTCGACGCCGTGCTGGCCGCGGGCGTCGACCACGTGTCGGCGTACGCGCTGATCGTCGAGGAGGGCACGGCGCTGGCCCGCCGGGTGCGCCGCGGCGAGCTGCCCGCGCCGGACGACGACGTGCTGGCCACGGACTACGAGATGATCGACGCGACGCTCTCGGCGGCCGGGCTGCGCTGGTACGAGGTGTCGAACTGGGCGGCGGACGACGCGGCCCGCTGTCGCCACAACCTCGGCTACTGGCGCGGCGACGACTGGTGGGGCGCCGGCCCGGGCGCGCACAGCCACGTCGGCGGCGTGCGCTGGTGGAACGTCAAGCACCCGGCGCGCTACGCCGCGCTGCTGGCCGCCGGCGACTCGCCCGCGGGCGGGCGCGAGGTGCTCACCGACGACGACCAGCACCTCGAGCGGATCATGCTCGAACTGCGCGTCGCCGAAGGACTTCCGCTGGACGTGCTGGACGAACCGGGGCTCGCGGAAGCCCGCGCGGCGGCGGCCGAGGGGCTGCTCGATCCGTCCGCTTTGGACTCCCGGGGCCGCGCGGTGCTCACCGACCGTGGCCGGCTGCTGGCCGACGGAGTCGTCCGGCGTCTCGCGGGCTGACGGGATTAAATCCCGGGGCCTTGTCGTTGCTTGTATCGAGCAACGACTTTAGGAGGGCCCATGGCGCGCGCGATCAGGTTCGACGAGTACGGCGACGTGGACGTCCTCCGGATCGAGGACGTCCCGCGACCGGCACCGGGACGGGGGCAGGTGCTCGTCGAGGTCCGCGCCGCCGGGATCAACCCGGGCGAGGCCGCCATCCGGCGCGGCTTCCTGCACGAGCGCTGGCCGGCGACCTTCCCGTCCGGGCAAGGTAGCGATTTCGCCGGCGTCGTCGCGGAACTCGGCGACGGCGTCGAGGAGATCGCGGTCGGCGACGAGGTGATCGGCTTCGTGCACACGCGCTCGAGCCACGCGGACTACGTCGTGGCCGAGGCTTCGGACCTCACGCCGCGGCCAGACGGCGTTTCGTGGGAGGCCGCGGGCGCGCTGTTCGTCGCCGGCACCACCGCTTACGCCGCGATGGCCGCGGTCTGCCCGCGCGAGGGCGACACAGTCGTCGTCTCGGGCGCGGCCGGCGGCGTCGGATCGCTGGCCGTCCAGCTGGCGAAGCTGGCCGGCGCCACGGTGATCGGCCTGGCCGGGGAAGCGAACCACGACTGGCTGCGCGAGCTGAATGTCATCCCGGTGGCCTACGGCGACGGCGTGCTCGAGCGGATCAGGGAAGCCGCCCCGGGCGGCGTGCACGCGTTCGTCGACACCTTCGGCTCCGGGTACGTGGAATTGGCGCTGCACCTGGGGATCCACCCCGGGCGGATCGACACGATCATCGACTACGAGGCGGCCGCGAAGTACAACGTGAAGACCGAGGGCAACATGGCCGGCGCGTCGGCCGAGGTGCTGCGCGAGCTGAGCCTGCTGGTGGGCAAGGGACTCCTCGAGGTACCGATCGCGCGCGTCTACCCGCTGGATGAGGTGCACGAGGCCTACCGCGACCTGGAGCAGCGGCACACGCGCGGCAAGATCGTGCTGACGCCCTAGTTCTTCGCCGCCACGACCTTCAGGCCCGCGAGGTGGACGTCGAGGGCGAACTCGAGGCGTTCGGTCGCCGTCTCGGCGGAGAAGAACTCGCCGATGCGCAGCATGTTCGGGAACGCCTCGGGCGGCAGGGATCGCATGTACGCCACCATCTGCTCGCCGCGTTTCGCCGTCTCGGCTTCGTCGATGTCGCCCCAGGTCCAGCCGCTCGCCTCGTACGCGTACGCCTTGGCGTAGAGCGCCAGCGCGTCGCCGGCGAACGTCGCCTGCTTGAGCGTCAGGCCGCCCGCGCGCAGCAAGGCGAGCATCGCCTCGCCCTGCCGCAATGAGCTCGGCGTGACCGGCACGGCGATGTCCCACGCCACCCGGGCGATGCCGGGGTGCGCGACCAGCACCCGGATCTGGCCGCGGACCAGCTCCTTCACCTGCTCGTCCCAGCGCGCCGGGTCAGGGTCCGGGATCGGCGCTTCGGCGAGGACGGCGTCGAGCATCAGCTCCGCCAGCTCGTCCTTGTTGGCGACGTGCGCGTAGAGCGAAGCGGGCCCTGTCTCCAGCTCCTGCGCGACCCGCCGCATGGTGACCGCGTCGAGGCCTTCCCCGGCCAGGATTTCCAGCGCCGTCTTCACGACGAGCTCCTGGGAGAGCGCGGGTTTCGCGGCGCGACGGCGGGGGGCGCTGCGCCACGGCGGCGGGGGAACGGTCACGCGAACACTGTACTTGACGCGAACGCCGTTCGTATGTAGAACGGTGTTCGTAAGACGAACAACGTTCGTGAAGGGGAGCTCATGACCACGACCACCGCCGAATCCGACGTCCGCGCCGTGCTCGACCTCCTCACCGAGGCCTGGAATTCCGCCGATGCCGCCGCCTACGCCCGGCTGTTCACCGAGGACGCGGACTACGTGACGTTCTTCGGGAGGAACTTCCCGGGCCGCGAGGCGATCGAAAGCTCACACCGTGCCCTCTTCGAGGGCCCGCTCAAGGGTTCCCAGCTGACGGGGCAGCTCGGCGCGGCGGCGAAGGTGCGGTTCGTCCGCCCGGACGTCGCCGTGGTCGTCGTCGGCGGTGGCTCCTCGGTCAGCGGCGCCGACACCACCGACGCGGGCCGTGAGTCGACCGTCAGCTTCGTGCTCGTGGAGGAGGACGGCGAATGGCTGATCACGGCGTTCCAGAACACGCGCGTCTCGGATCCGCGCGGGTGAAAACGCTTGCGGAGGTGTCGGGGGTCGTCGCGCGGCCGCCGGCTGAGGTGTTCGAGGAGCTGCGGCGCCGGGTGACCGCGGGTGGTTATCCGATGCGGACGGAGGTCGACGCCGAACGCGGTTTCCTCGCGGTGCAGGGCGGGTGGTGGTACCGCGGGGAGTACCGCGTCACGGCCGATCCGGCGGGCTCGCGGGTCGAGCATCGCGTGGTCAACGCGGCTACCTGGGGACGCTGGGGAGTCCCGCTGGCCAACCGGTTCTTCCTCGGCTTCCGAGCGCGGACGGCTGCCGCTTTTGCCCGGATGCTCGAAGAACTGGGGCGGCCCGGTGGCCATGGGCCGGATTCGGCGCGTACGGTGCTTAGGTAACCCTTAGTTCTTGCGAGGAGTTGTCGATGGCTGAAGCACCCCGGCGGTCCGGGCGTCCCGCGGTGCGGCTGCGGGTGCTGCGCACCGAGCGGCTGACCCCGCACATGATCCGGATCGTCGCGGGCGGCGAGGGCATCGCCGATTTCCAGCCCAACGCGTTCACCGACGCATACGTGAAGGTGCTGTTCAAGGTCCCGGGTGTCGAATACCCGGAGCCGTTCGACGTCCAGGAATGCCGGGCCACGCTGCCGCGGGAGCACTGGCCGCGGATGCGGTCGTACACGGTCCGGGCGTTCGACCCGCAGGCCGGCGAGCTCGTCTTCGACTTCGTCCACCACGGTGACGAGGGCATCGCCGGCCCGTGGGCGGCCGCCGCGCGGCCCGGGGACGAGCTGCTGCTGTCCGGTCCCGGCGGCGCGTACGCGCCGGGCACCGAGGCGGACTGGCACCTGCTGGCCGGGGACGAAAGCGCGTTGCCGGCCATCGCGGCGTCGCTCGAAGCGCTGCCGGCCGGTGTCCCGGCGCAGGCCGTGATCCTGGTCGAGAACGCCGACGAGGAGCAGTCGCTGGCCACGAAGGCCAACGCGCAGATCACGTGGCTGCACCGCGCGTCCGGCGGCGACGTCGTCGCGGCGGTGCGGGAGCTGCCGTGGCGCGAGGGCGTCGTCCAGGCGTTCGTGCACGGCGAGGCGGGGTTCGTCCGCGACCTGCGGCGGTACCTGCTCGACGAGCGCGGGGTGCGGCGCGAGCTGCTGTCGATTTCGGGGTACTGGCGCGTCGGCAAGGACGACGAAGCCTGGCGCGAAGAGAAAGCGGCCGAACGGGCTCGCGAGAGGTAGCAAGCCGGCCAAAAGCAGGCCGACCCCCGCACGGCTGGTAACCGTGGCCGCGAAGCCGTTCGGCCGTGGCTGTGACCGGATTGATGCCAACAGCACAGTAACCTCGCGGCATGGCGAACCTCAAGGTGGACGTCGACCCGGCCGAAGCCGGGTTCGACGCGGCCCGGCTTTCCCGGATCGACACGCATTTCGACCGGTATGTCGAGGATGGACGGTTACCGGGCTGGCTCGCGGTGGTGAGCAGGCACGGCCGGATCGTCCACGTCGGCAGCGGCGGGTACAGCGACGTCGAAGCGGGCACGCCGGTGGAGACCGACACGCTGTGGCGGATCTTCTCGATGACCAAGCCGATCACGTCGGTCGCGGCGATGATGCTCGTCGAGGACGGCCTGCTGGAGCTGGACGACCCGATCTCGCGGTGGCTGCCGGAGTTCGCTTCGCCCCGGGTGTTCGTCAAGGGGTCTTCGCTCAAGCCGTCGACCGAGCCGGCTCGTTCGCCGATCCGCGTGTGGCACCTGCTGACGCACACGGCGGGCCTGACGTACGGCTTCCACCACGGCCACCCGGTGGACGCGATCTACCGGGCGGCGGGCTTCGAATGGGGGACGCCGCCCGGGCTCGACCTGGCCGCGTGTTCGGCGCAGTGGGCGTCGCTGCCGTTGCTGTTCCAGCCGGGTGCGGAGTGGAACTACTCGATCGCGACGGACGTCCTGGGACGGCTCGTCGAGGTGGTTTCGGGTCAGCCGCTGGACGAGTTCTTCTCGTCGCGGATCTTCACGCCGCTGGGCATGACGGAGACGGGGTTCGTGGCTTCTTCTCCATCCCGCTTGGCTGCCCTCTACGTCCCGGATCCTGCTACTGGCCGTGCTACGCGCAACGAAGCGTTCGGCCGGCTGGGGACTTCGCGCCCTGACTGCCTTTCCGGCGGCGGCGGTTTGGTGTCGTCGGCTTCGGACTACTGGCGTTTCACGGAGATGCTGCTACGCGGCGGCGCATTGGACGACGTCCGGTTGCTGTCCCCGCGAACGGTGTCGCTGATGGCGAGCAACCACCTGCCGGGGCACGTGGACCTGGAGGAGTACGGGCGTCCGTTGTTCGCGGAGATGCCGTTCGACGGGCACGGGTTCGGGCTGGGGTTCTCGGTGCTGGAGGACCCGGTGAAGGCGCGGACTTTGTCATCGGCGGGGGAGTTCGCCTGGGGCGGGGCGGCTTCGACGGCTTTCTGGGTGGATCCGGATGAGGACTTGACGGTGGGGTTCTATACGCAGCTGTTGCCGTCTAGTACCTATCGGCTGCGGTCGCAGCTGCGGCAGCTGGTTTACCAGGCACTGGTGGACTGAGCGGGTTCCGCAACTACCGGACGCACGGTGGTGAGGTACCTCGCCACCGTGGTCCGCAAGTGGTCCGCGTGCTGGTAGATGTCCTCGACGCCGGCGATCGGCAGCCGGGTCTCGACCTTGTTCTCGTCGAACACGCCCAGGTACTTCTTCGACCGGTTGAACCACAGCCGGGCGATGGGCTTGCGGTTGTTGTCGTCCAGAAGGATGCCGAAGTAAGTCTGGGTGTCCCTCGCGGCGACTCGTGAGACGGGCACTTCGGCGCAGACGATGGCGCGGACGACGCGGAAGCCCTCGAGTTCGTCCTCGGTCGTGGTGACCCGCTCGGCGTCATCCGCTTCGGAGGCCTGCTCCGGTTGCGGCTGCTGCTCGGGTTGCGCGGTGCTCCCGCTCGACACGCTGACGTACGAGTCGGGTCCGCCGAGCGCGTTCTTCAGCCGATCGTTGACCTGCTCGTTCAGGAACTGGCGGGCCGCTTTGGCCACCAGCGGGCCGAACTGGTCCCGGACCCGCTGGGTGATCGCGCCTTCGTAGACTCGCGACGTCAGGAACTTCACCCATTCGTCCTCGGGCTCCTTGAACTGCGCCGCGAGGATGCGCTTCAGCTGCCCGATGTACTTCAGCTCGCCCGCGGCGCTGATGACCGAGTCGAGGTCGAAGGACTCCTTCGTGAGTTTGGCCAGCTCGGGCAGCAGCGTCTCGTCGATGTCGGCGAAGTCCAGCACGAGGAACGGCTTGGCGTCCATCCGGTTCGGCGCGTCGAGGTCGGTGTAGAACTCGTACACCTGACCGTTCGTCAGGACGGCGATCCGGGCGTTCGTGACGGCGAAGTAGCGGAAGAGCTGGGAAGCGTGTTCGATCCGGAGCGGGTCGTTGATCTTCTTGGCTTCGACGAGGACCTGCACCTGACCGTCGTGCACGATCGCGTAGTCGATCTTCTCGCCCCGCTTCGTGCCGACGTCGGCGGTGAACTCGGGGATCACCTCGGCCGGGTTGAACACGTCGTACCCGAGGACAGTGCTGATGAACGGCATCACGAAGGCGTTCTTGGTCGCCTCTTCGGTCTCGATGCCGTCCTTGTGCTTGCGGATCTTCAGGGCGAGTGCTTGCGCGCGCTCCGCGATGTCCATGCCGGTGCCGTTCTGTTGCGGGTCGAGGTGCCCGGCCTGGATCGGTGCGGTCGCGCGGTCTGTTACGGATTCCGCTGGAAAAAGGAAAAGCTCCGGCTCGCGGCATCGAGTGGCGCCTCGGGATGGTCGCGCAACTGGACCTCCGCCTCCGCGACCCCCTCCGCGATCACCCGCCGCCCCCGGGCGTAGTCCAGCAGCTCCGCCACCGGACGGTTGTCCGCCGAATACACCGCCGTGAACCGATCGAATCCGCGCTCCAGCGCCGCCAGCCCCAGCATGTGCAGCAGCGCTGAGGCCAGCCCCACCCGGCGCCAGGCCGGGGCCACCGCTATCGCCACCTCCGCCATCCGCCTGCCCGTTGCCTCGTAGCGGGCCACCGCCACTCCCGGGCCTTCCATCGAACGGGCCACCAAGGCGAACCGGCGCTCGTAGTCCAGCACCGTCAGCCGCTCCAGCAAACGGGGGGTCACTCTCGGCGCCGAGCCGCAAAAGCGTCTGCGCAGCGTCTCCGGGTCCGCGTTCCGGATGGCTTCGCCCAGCTCCGGCGCGTCCTGCGGGGTGAGCGGGCGGACCCGCACCCGGCGGCCGTCGCGGAGGAGGAGCGTGCGGTCGAATCCCGGGGGCGGCTGCGTCACCGCGCCACCCTAGCGGCCGCCCGATCGGGCGGCCGCGGGTTCACGAAAAACGAGTACGTTGCCAGTAAAGGGTTTCCAGGGGGAAGGACGGCCATGCGGCGGATCGGGATCGTCGGAGCGGGGCAAGCGGGCCTCGTCCTCGCCATCGGACTGCGCCAAAAGGGTTACGACGTCACGGTGTTCGCCGAACGCCCCGCCGAAGCCGTGCGCGAAGGACGGCTCGTCTCCAACCAGTGCCTCTTCCACCCCGCCCTCGAACGGGAACGCGCGCTCGGCATCAACTTCTGGGAGGCGCCACCCATCCGCGAAGTCGCTTTCGCCGCCGCCGGAGAAGGCGCCGAGCCCGCCCTCTCCTGGCGCGTCGGGCTCGACCGGTCGGCGCAGTCGGTCGACCAGCGCGTCAAGGTCGCCGGCTGGATGACCGAGTTCGCCCGCCTCGGCGGCGACCTCCGCCTCCGCCGCGTCACCCCGGCCGACCTCGACGCATGCGCCCGCGAGTTCGAGCTGCTCATCGTCGCCGCCGGGCGAGGGCCGCAGTTCGACGCGCTCTTCCCTCGTGACGACGAGCGCTCGCCCTACCGCGAGCCGCAGCGCGCGATCGGCATCCTCTACGTCGGCGGCACGCTCGACGCCGTACCGGGACTCACCTTCGGCATGGCGCCGGTCGGCGAGTTCTTCCTGCTGCCGGTGCTTTCCGTCCACGGCCCGGTGCACGGCATCGGCTTCTTCGGCCTGCCCGGCGGCCCGATGGACGTCTGGGATGACGTCGCCGACGTCGACCAGCACTACGAGACCGCCCGAAGGCTGCTGCGTGCGCACTACCCCTGGCAGACCACGCTGCTCGACGACGCGCGTCCCGTGGCGCCGACCGAGCTGCTGCACGGCCGGATCACGCCGGTCGTGCGGCACCCGGTCGGCACCCTGCCGTCCGGGGCGAAGGTCCTCGCGATGGGCGACACCGCGGTGACCAACGACCCGGTCGGCGGCCAGGGCGCCAACCTGGCCGCCCGGGCGGCGCGGGCGTACCAGGAGGCCATCGTCGAGCGCGGCGACCGCCCGTTCGACGAAGAGTTCATGCACGACGCCTTCGCCCGCTATTGGCACCACGCCCGGCACGCGACGCGCTTCACCAACGACCTCCTGGCCCCACCGCCGCCGCACGTACTGGCCACTTTGGACACCGCGCAATGCGTTCCCGAAGTGGCACACCGGTTCGCGCACCTCTTCGAGAACCCGGCCGACTACGAAGGCTGGCTGGGTGATCCCGAAGCGGCGATGGCCTACCTTCAGTCGAAGGGACCCCGGTCCGGGGCGCAGAGCGCGCCGCGGGCGGGCACGGAACCGGCGACGAAGTAGCGGTCGAGCGAGGCGTCCACGCACGCGCTCTTGCCGCGTGAGCCGTGGCCGTACGTGTCGAGGGTCAGCAGGTGCGCGTTGGCCAGCAGTTTTTCGGTCCGCTGGGCCCCGGCGTACGGCGTCTCCAGATCGCCCTGGCGGTTGGCGAGGAGCAGGATCGGCGCCGTCGGCCGGTTCCACGGGCCGGCGTAACGCCCGGTGTCCGAGACGTCCCACGTGGCGCACGGCAGCGTCTTGTAGACGTCGTACGGCCCGAAGCCGCGGCCGACCTGGTCGGCGCGCCGGGCGTAGTCCCACCAGACGGCCGGATCACGCGGGTTCGCCGCGTCCGAACACAGCGTCGCGCCGCCACCCAGCAGGGAGTCGACGTCCGGCGGGCCACCTGCCGACACCGGTGCGCGGGCCGCCGGGTCCGCCAGCGCCCGCAGGAACGCCGCCAGCTGGGGCGCGGCCTGGGCGTTGGTCAGGTAGTTGTGGATCGTGGCGATGGCGCTCTGGTAGGTGACGGCGACCTGCTTCCCGGCCGTGTCCGTCACGGTGATCGGGCCGGCTTCGAGCCGGTCCAGGATCGCGTCGTAGTCGAAGGCGCAGCGCGACGCGCATGCGTCCAAAAAGGACTGAAGAGCGCGAGGCCCGTCTTCGTAGCCGCGCAACCGGTAGCTCATCGGCCCGGAGCCGGTCGCCCAGCGCGCCGGGTCGTCGACGGCGTCGAGCGCGAGCGAGCCGACGCGGCCGGGGAACAGGTTCGCGTAGGTCTCGCCGAGGTAGGTGCCGTACGACTTCCCGTAGTACCGCAGCTTCGGCTCGCCGAACGCCGCCCGCAGCCGGTCGAGGTCACGGGCGATCGTCCCGGTCGACAGGTGGTCGGCCAAGGCGCCCGCGTTCTGTTCGCAGAGGTCGGTGACCGTGTGCGTGTCCGCGATCTGCTGCTGTTCGGCTTCACGGGTCAGCGGGAACGTGCCGAGCGCCCGCTGCAGGACCTCGAGCTGCGACGGATCGGTGAAGCAGTGGATCTTCGAGCTCGCGCCGACGCCGCGCGGGTCGAACCCGACGATGTCGAAGCGCGCGTGCAGGAAGGGCGTCAACGCCGGGGCGAAGCGCCCGGACGAGCCGGGGCCGCCCGGGTTGTAGAAGATGGTGCCCAGCTTGTGGGCCTGGTCGGTGGCGGGCAACCTCCCGACGGCGATGGACACGGTGCCGGCGGAAGGGTCCTGATAGGACATCGGGACGTCGAGGTGGCCGCACTGGTACCCGGCGCTGCACGCGGATTCCCAGACGATTCCGGCGGGGCTCGCCGCGGCCGCGGGCGCACTCAAGGCGACCACGCTCGCGGCGGCCCCCAGAGCCAGCGCAGCACGGAGTTTCGGAGAATTCATGGTCCTGATCGTCCCGCCGCCGGGTCCGGGGGCGCGCTGGTGCGCACCCCCGGAACCGGGGTAGGGCAGGCCCTACGCGGTCAGCTTCGGGATGATCTGCGAGCCGTACGACGCCAGCGTCGCCTCGCGGTCGTCGTGCATCAGGTACAGCGAGAACTGGTCCACGCCCAGCTCGGCCAGCTCCTGCAGCCGCTCGACGTGCGCGGAGGCCGGGCCCAGCAGGCAGAACCGGTCGACGATCTCGTCCGGGACGAACTCCGTCGACGGGTTGCCCGCTTTGCCGTGGTGGCTGTAGTCGTAACCTTCGCGTTCGCGGATGTAGTCGGTCAGCTCCCGCGGCACCGCGCCCGTGGCGCCGTAACGCGCCACCAGGTCCGCGACGTGGTTGCCGACCATCCCGCCGAACCAGCGCAGCTGCTCGCGCTGGTGCGCCAGGTCGTCGCCGACGTACGCCGGGGCCGCGACGCAGATCGTGATGCCGCCCGGGTCGCGCCCGGCCGCCCGCGCGGCGTCGCGCACCGCGCCGATCGTCCAGCGCGCGATCGCCGGGTCCGCGCACTGGAGGATGAAGCCGTCGGCGTGCTCGCCGACCGTCTTCAGCGCCTTCGGCCCGTACCCGGCCATCCACATTTCCAGGCGCCCGTTGCGGATCCACGGGATCTGCACGGTCGTCTCGTTCATCGTCACCGCGCGGCCTTCGGCGAGGTCCTTCACCACGCGCATGCAGTCGCGCACGGTGGCCAAAGTGGACGGTGGCTTCCCGACGACCCGGTGCGCGGAGTCGCCGCGGCCGATGCCGCAGACCGTCCGGTTGCCGTACATGTCGTTGAGCGTGGCGAACGTCGACGCCATCACCGACCAGTCCCGCGTGCCCGGACTGGTCACCATCGGCCCCACGACCAGCGACGACGTCGCCGCGAGGATCGCCGAGTAGATGACGAACGGCTCTTGCCACAGCACACAGGAGTCGAACGTCCAGCCGTAGCGGAACCCGGCGTCCTCGGCGTCCTTCATCAGCCGCACGACGTCCCGCGCGGGCGGGTCCGTCTGCAGCACGATCCCGAAGTCCATGGCTCCCTCAGTTCAGGTACTGGTTCAGCTCGCGCGACAGGAACTTCCCGTGCGACGTCGACCCGGTGAAGCCGTCGGGGGAGACGACGACGCGCCCACGCGAGAGCACGGTGTGCACGCGACCGGTCAGCTCGAACCCTTCGTACGCCGAGTAGTCCACGTTCATGTGGTGCGTCTCGGCCGAGAGGGTCTGCTTCGCGGCAGGGTCGTAGATCACGATGTCCGCGTCCGAACCCGCCGCGATGACACCCTTGCGCGGGTACAGCCCGAACATCCGCGCCGGCGTGGCCGAGCACGTCTCGACCCACCGCCCGAGCGTCAGCTCACCGGCGACGACGCCCTGGTGCAGCAGGTCCATCCGGTGCTCGACCCCCGGCATCCCGTTCGGGATGGCCCGGAAGTCGCCGCGCCCCAGCTCTTTCTGGTCCTTGAAGCAGAACGGGCAGTGGTCGGTCGACACCACGGACAGGTCGTTCGTCCGCAGCCCCCGCCACAGATTGGCCTGGTGCGACTTCTCCCGCAACGGCGGCGAAGCGACGTACTTCGCGCCCTCGAAGTCCGGCTTCGCCAGGTCCTCAATGGACAGATAGAGGTACTGCGGACACGTCTCGGCGAAGACGTTCTGACCGTCGTTGCGCGCTTCCGCGACCGCCGCAAGGGCTTGCGACGCCGACAGGTGCACGATGTACAACGGTGAGCCAGTCACCTTCGCGAGCTGGATCGCCCGCGACGTCGCTTCTCCTTCCAGTTCCGGCGGCCGCGTCAGGCCGTGGTGCACCGGGTCGGTGTTGCCCGCGGCCACCGCCTGCGCCGCCAGCTGGTCGATCGCGATGCCGTTCTCCGCGTGCATCATGATCGTAGCGCCGATTTCGCGCGCTTTCTGCATCGCCAGCAGGATTTCCCCGTCCGTGGAGTAGAACACCCCCGGGTAGGCCATGAACATCTTGAAGCTGCCGACCCCGCCGTCGACGCAGGCTTCCATCTCCTTCAACGACTGGTCGTTGACGTCGGAGACGATCATGTGGAAGCCGTAGTCGATCGCGCAGTTGCCGTCGGCCTTCGAGTGCCACTTGTCCAAGGTGGACAAGAGCGACGTCCCCTTGGCCTGCACGGCGAAGTCGATGATCGTCGTCGTGCCGCCCCAGGCCGCGGCCGTGGTGCCGGTCGAGAACGTGTCGACGGAGTGCGTGCCGCCGAACGGCATCTCCATGTGCGTGTGCGCGTCGATGCCGCCGGGCAGCACGTACTTGCCGGTGGCGTCGATCGTCTCGTCGCCGGAAAGCGTGCCGGGCGCGCCGACGGCGGCGATGGTCTCGCCGTCGACGAGGACGTCCGCCAGGAGAGCACCCGCCGGCGAAATGACCTGACCGCCCTTGATGAGCGTGGTCATCAGGCCTCCGTGAGCGGGCCGTAGGTGTCCGGGCGGCGGTCGCGGTAGAACGCCCACAGGTCCCGGACCTCGTCGAGCAGCGTCATGTCGAGGTCGCGGATGACCACCTCGTCCTCGGTGTCCGACGCGGCGTCGCCGATCAGCTGCCCGCGCGGGTCGGCGAAGTACGTCTGGCCGTAGAAGTCGTTGTCGCCCAGCGGTTCCTTGCCGACGCGGTTGATCGCGCCGACGAAGTACTCGTTCGCCACCGCGGCCGCCGGCTGCTCCAGCCGCCACAGGTACTGCGACAGGCCGCGGCTGGTCGCCGACGGGTTGAACACGATCTTCGCGCCCGCCAGGCCCAGCGCGCGCCAGCCCTCGGGGAAGTGCCGCTCGTAGCAGATGTAGACGCCGATGCGGCCCACAGCGGTGTCGAACACCGGGTAGCCCATGTTCCCGGGCCGGAAGTAGAACTTCTCCCAGAAGCCCTTGACCTGCGGGATGTGGTTCTTGCGGTGCTTGCCGAGGTACGTGCCGTCGGCGTCGATCACCGCGGCGGTGTTGTAGTAGACGCCGGGCTGCTCGACCTCGTACATCGGCACGATGAGCACGACGCCGTGGCGCTCGGCCACCTCCTGCATGAGCTTGGTCGTCGGGCCGTCCGGGATGCCCTCGGTGTAGGAGTAGTAGTCGGTGTCCTGCACCTGGCAGAAGTAGGGGCCGTAGAACAGTTCCTGCAGGCAGACGACCTGGGCGCCCTGTGAGGCGGCGGAGGCGATGTGGTCGACCGCCGCCTTGATCATGGACTCCTTGTCACCCGTCCACCGCTGCTGGATCAATCCGGCTCGGACGACGCTCACTTGCTTCCTCCTTGTGCTCATATGTTGTGGACCTCTTTGACGGCAGAGACAGGGCGGCGAAGACGACGAACGCGCCGACGAAGCCGACCACCCAGTTGTAGTCGTAAAGGGGCTTGAGGAACGGGATCAGGCCGCTGTCGGGGAAGGGCCCGCCATAGGCGCCACCGACCGCGAGCAGGGCTCCCACCAGCGTCGCGACCAGCGCGCGCCAGTTCCAGCCGCCGCTGAACCAATACACCCCATCGGGTGTGTAGAGGTCCTTGAGACGCAGCTTGGTGCGGGCGATCACCCAGTAGCCCGCGACGAGCACGCCGGCGACCGCGCCGAGCAGGCCGCCGTAGAAGCCGAGCCAGGCGAAGATGTAGATGTTCGGGTCGGAGTAGAGCCGCCACGGCTGGATGAGGACGCCGATGACGCCGGTGATGCCGCCGCCGACCGCGAACGTGATCTTCTTCGGGAAGGCGTTCGAGAAGTCGTAGGACGGGCTGACGACGTTGGCCGCGAGGTTCGCCGAAATCGTGGCCAGGACCAACGCGACCAGCGCGACGACGACCACGACCGGGCTGGTGAACCTGTCGGCCAGCTGCGCCGGGTCCCAGATGTCCTCGCCGTAGAGCACGTGCCCGCCCGACGTGGTCAGGATGGCCACGATGGCGATGAACGTCATCGTGGTGGGCAGGCCGAGGATCTGGCCGCGGACCTGCTTGCGCTGGCTGCCGCCGAAGCGCGTGAAGTCCGGCATGTTCAGCGAGAGCGTCGACCAGAACGCGATCATCGCCATCAGCGACGGCGCGAACACCTTCCAGAAGTCCGGGCCCCAGCCGAGCTTGCCGCCGTCGGACAGGATCGGGCCGAGTCCGCCCGCCTTGACCAGCACGTACCCGAGCATGATCAGGAAGCCGACCGACACGAGCGGCGCCGTCCAGTTCTCGAACTTGCGGACCGCGTCCATGCCGCGCCAGATGATCAGCATCTGGCCGATCCAGAAGACCACGAAGGACAGCCAGAGCGTCCAGTGCTGCCCGGCGATCTCCGGCGCGTCCCGCCACCACGAGCCGAGCAGCCGCCCGAGGATGACGTAGATGGCCTCGCCGCCGACCCACGTCTGGATGCCGAACCACCCGCACGCGATGAACGCGCGCAGCAGCGCGGCCAGGTTGGCGCCGCGCAAGCCGTAGAACGCGCGGGCGAACACCGGGAACGGGATGCCGTACTTCGTGCCGGCGTGGCTGTTGAGCAGCATCGGCGCGAGCACGACGAGGTTGCCGATCGTGATCGTGATCAGCGCCTGCACCCAGTTCATGCCGAGCGCGATCAGCGACGCGGCCAGGGCGTAGCTGGGGATGTTGTGGGCCATCCCCATCCAGAGCGCGAAGTAGTTGTAGGTGGTCCAGGTCCGTTTTTCGACCGGGACGGGGGCCAGCTCCTCGTTGAAGAACCGGCTGCCTTCGAGAGACCCGACGTCGGCGGGATCCAGTTCGACCCGGCCGTCGTCGTGCACGCGCTGGTCTGCGGGTGTCGGCGCCATTGCGGAATCCTGCGCGCCGGGTCGTGACCGGGGCAACGGCAGACTGTTCACTCTTCCCTGATCAGGAGTGCAGTCTGTCGATTGCGCGATCGGGGCCGGGGTGCATGACCTGCGTCACACATCTGGTCGTCACGAACCGGCAAAGCGGGTGAAACGTCTCCACAGGATCTCCACACTTCACGCGAACCGTCTCCACCGGGGGTGCATAGGGTCGTGGCCATGGAACTGGGTGGGCGGCGGGTGCTGGTCGTCGAGGACGACGTCACGATCGCCGCGTCGATCGCGGCGCGGCTGCGGGCCGAGGGATTCAACGTGGACGTCGCCCACGACGGGCCGGCGGCCGTCGAAGCGGACACGTCGTCGGAGCCGGATCTGGTGGTGCTCGACGTCATGCTCCCGGGGTTCGACGGCCTGGAGGTCTGCCGCCGGATCCAAGGGCGGCGGCCGGTGCCGGTGCTCATGCTGACCGCGCGCGCCGACGAGACGGACATGCTGGTCGGGCTGGGCGTCGGCGCCGACGACTACCTCACGAAGCCGTTCTCGATGCGGGTGCTGACGGCGCGGGTGCACGCGCTGCTGCGACGGGTCGATCGCTCGTCTTCGGTGGTGGGCACGCGGATCGTGCTGGGCGACCTCGAGATCGACGTCGACCAGCGGCGCGTCGCCCGGGCCGGCGTTGCGGCGCAGCTGACGCCGATCGAGTTCGACCTGCTGGTGCACTTCGCGCGGCGGCCGCGGGTGGTCCAGCCGCGCGAACGGCTGCTGTCGGAGGTGTGGGACTGGGACGTCCACGGCACGTCCGCGGGCACGCGGGCGGTGGACAGCCACATCAAGGCGCTGCGGCGGAAGCTCGGCGCGGATCTCATCCGGACGGTGCACGGCGTCGGGTACGCGCTGGAGGCGGGATCGTGAAGGCGTTGCTGGTCAGAGTGGTCGAGCTGCTGCCCCGGCCGCTCGACGGGATCCGGTCGATCAAGCTGAAGCTGGCGATCCTGATGGTCGCGTCCGGCGGGGTCGCGTTCGCGTTCTTCAACTGGCAGATCGGCTGGTTGCCGCCCAAGACGACGATCACGGCGATGGTGCTGGCGCTGCTGCTGTCGCAGGTGCTGGCGCACGGGATGACCCGGCCGCTGCGCGAGATGACGGCGGCGGCGCGGGCGATGGCGAAGGGCGACTACACGCGCCGGATCCGCGCGACGACCCACGACGAGGTGGGGTCGCTGGCGGAGGCGTTCAACCAGATGGCGGGCGATCTGGGGGACGCGGACCGGCAGCGGCGCGAGCTGGTGGCGAACGTGTCCCACGAGCTCCGCACGCCGATCACGGCGTTGAGCGGGGTGCTGGAGAACCTCGTCGACGGCGTCGAAGATCCCGATCCCGCCACTTTGAAGACCGCCTTGCAGCAGACCGAACGGCTGGCGACGCTGGTGGACGAGCTGCTGGACCTCTCGAGCCTCGACGCGGGGGCGATTCCGCTGCACAAGACGTCGTTTTCGCTTGGCTCGCTGTTGTCGGAGGCGGTGTCGGAGGCGGCTCTGGTGCGCGGGGTGACTTTCACGGTGTCGGTTTCGCCGGAGGACGCGGTCGTGCGGGCGGATCGCGGGCGGCTGTTCCAGGTGGTGGCGAACCTGCTGGAGAACGCGGTCCGCCACGGCCCGGCGGGCGGTTCGGTGCAGGTGCTGGCCGAGGTACGGCCGGGCGAGGTGCGCGTCGACGTGTGCGACGAGGGGCCGGGGATCGCGCCGGCCGACCGGGAGCGGGTCTTCGAGCGGTTCACGCGCGGGGAGCGGCCGTCGGGCGGGGGGACGGGGCTGGGGTTGGCGATCGCGCGGTGGGCGGTGGAGCTGCACGGGGGGACGATCGGGGTGGTGGAGCCTTCGGCGGGGGTCGGGAGCCGGATCCGGGTGACGCTGCCGACAGGCTGAGTTTTTCGGCGCGGCGGCGGCGGCGGGCCAGCCGGTGCCGGCCGCGAATGACTCATTCGCGGCGCCGGAGGTCTCGAATGAGTCATTCGCGACCTTTGAAACCGGTGGAGCGGGCGGTGCGCGCGGTGACATTTGCGAATGCGAACGAGAGTGGGGGAAGATGCCGAAGAGCAAGATCGGTGAGCCGGGCTCGGAGAAGCGGGTGCCGAGGGGAAAGCGGCCGACGGGAGGCGGGCCGGGGCTCGGTGGGGCCGCGGGAGTGGCTGCCCCTGAAGCCATGACTGGAGCCCGGGCCGGCGGTGTTGCCGTGGCCGCGCCGCCCGTCCTCCTGCGGCCCATCCCGCCGCCCAGGTCCGCCGTCGTCCCGCTTCCTCCCGCCGTCCTGCCCGCCGCCGGGCTCGCCGGGGTGGCCGCCGCCCTCGTGCTGCCCGTCGACCGGCCCGGAATCGGGTGGCTGCTGGCCGGCCTGGCCGTCACCCTCGCCGTCTTCCTCGCCGACCGGCGGTCGCGAGACGGCGCCACGTCCTTCACCTGGGGCAGCGCCGGCTGGGCCTTTCTCGCCCTCGCCCTGCTCGGGATGGGCGCCGTGCGGGCGTCCGGGTGGCTGTTCGTCCTTTGCGTGCTCGGGGCCGTCGTCACGGGCTCGCTCGCCGTCGTGGGAAAGCGGACCGTCAACTCCGTCTTCTACGACATGCTCGCCGTCCCCCTGGAGGCCCTGCGCGCCGTTCCCTGGGCCGGCCGCGGAGTGGGACGCTTCGCCGCCCGCCGCGACGGCGTCGCCCGGCGGATCGGCCTCGCCGTGCTGGCCACTGCCGCGCTCGTCGCCGTGTTCGTGCCGCTGCTCGCCAGTGCCGACGCCGCCTTCGCCGCCGTCGTCAACGCCGTCATCCCCGATCTCAGCCTCGACGTCCTGGTGCGCTGGTGCTGCGTGTTCGTCATCGCGGCGCTGCTCGTCGCCGGAGCCTGCTACTTCCTCGCCGCCCCAGCGCATCGCGCGGCAGCAAACCGTCCATACCGGACCAAGTATGGTCTGGAGTGGACGGTCCCGCTCACCGTCCTCGTCCTGCTGTTCAGCGTGTTCGTCGGCGTCCGGCTCGTCGTGCTGTTCGGCGGCACCGGGTACGTCCTGCGCACCGGCAACCTCACCTCCGCCGAGTACGCCCGCGGCGGCTTCTGGCAGCTGTGCGCCGTCACCGTGCTGACGCTGGCCATCGTCGCCGCGGCGCTGCGCTGGGCCCCGAACGTCACGAAAGCCGACCGGCTCCGCCAGCGCGTCCTGCTGGGTGCGCTGAGCGCGTTGAGCCTGGTGCTCGTCGGCTCGGCGTTGAGTCGCATGTGGACGTACCAGGAGGCCTACGGCTTCACCGTCCTGCGGCTGCTGGTCGAGGTCTGCGAGCTGTGGTTCGGCGCGGTGTTCGTGCTGGTGCCGGCGTCCCTGGTCAAGCTCCGTTCGGCGTGGCTGCCCCGCGCGGCGATCGGCACCGCCGCCGCGGCGCTGCTGGTGCTCGCCGTCCTCGACCCGGAACGTCTCATCGCCGGCGCCAACCTCGACCGCGCGGCCGCCGGGAAGCCCCTGGACCACCACTACCTGGCGGGCTTCTCCGCCGACGTCGTCCCGGTGGTCTCGGCCCGGCTGCCCGAGCCGCTCCGGACGTGCGTGCTGCGAGAAGTCCTCGCCGGCGACACCCCGGACAGCTGGCCGGCCTGGAACCTCAGCCGATCGAGCGCCCGCGACGTGACTCTCGGCGACTGCTGAACCGCCGGCGCGGGCTGTGCGTAGTCAAAAGCGCTGCGCGGAAGCCATCGGGCCGTCGTGGGGGCGGCCCGATGGCTTCCGCGCGCCCCAGCGTCAGAAGGCGAAAACGTCGTCCGAGTCGCGGTCCGCCTCGCAGCGGTTCGCGTATGTCGTCCGGTACGACACCGGCTTCCCGCGCCACGTGCCGACTGCTGTCACGTCGACCGGGGCGTAGATCAGCGTGCACATCTGGTGCCGCGCCGGGATGCGCGAGAAATCACCGTCGACCCCCGAAAGCACCGTGCACGCCTTGTCGCGCTCGGGGTGCGTGCCGCCGGTCGGGTCGCACGTCAGGACCACCGAGCCGATCCGGTTGGCGGTGTCGTGGCTGGTCAGCTGCAACGTCGACGCCGGCGGTTGCGCCGGCGCGAGGCAGCTCAAGCTCATCAGGCAGGCGGCGAAGGGGAGTAGGGCCATATCGGTTCCATCGGCAGACCGGGGTCGATCACTGTGCTCCCCGTCCGGGTACGTCTTCTTCGCTCGACCGAGTGAGGTCCCACGTCAGCAAAGCTACGTAGAGCGAGAGCATCGACTCCGGGTCCTCCAGCCGGACGCCGAGGACCTGCTCGATCCGGGCGAGCTGCTGGTAGTACGCCGTCCGCGAGGTGTGCGCCGCCGCGGCCGCCGCCGACTTGTTGCCGCCCTGCTCGCAGTAGTGCCGCAACGCCTGGACCAGCCGGCTGCCGGAAGCCGCGTCGCGCTGGAGCAGCGGCCCGAGCTCGCGCACGGCGAACGCCGTCACGCGCTCGTCGCCCGAAAGCAGGTGCAGCAGGCCGCGCAGGCGGACGTCCGACAGCCGGTGCAGCACCCGCTCGGCGCCCGATCCCAAGGCCGCCGCCGCGACCTGGCCGGCCTCCAGCAGCGTCCGGGCCGCGTCGGCGGGCGAGGACACCGTCGTGCCGACCGCGAGCACGCCGGGGGCGCTGCCCCGGGCCTCGTGGACGTCGGTGGCGAGCCGGTGCAGCACGGTGTCGGCGTTCGCCTCCGGCGACAGCGCGATCAGCGCCCGCACGCCGAGGTCGTCGGTCGCCACCAGCGCCGACACCTTCGCGCGGCGCGCCGCCAGGACCGTCGCCTCGGCCAGTTCGCGCAGCACCGGCGGCGTGGACAACGAAGGCCGGGTGCCGATCAGCCGCGGCCGGACCGCCAAGCCGACCAGCTGCCGCCCGGTCAGCGGCACGGCCAGCGCGGAAGCCCTCGCCAGCAGCTCCGCCGTCGGGGCCGGCGACGCGAGCAGCTCGTGCAGCACGGCTCGATGGGCTTGGCGCTCCAAGCCGTCGGAGTCCTTGGCGACCAGCCGGTGCACGGCCAGCGCGGACGCGGCCCGCTCGGCGACCACCCGGTGGCGGTGCGGCGGCTGATCGGCGCAGACGACCACGAGCCGTCCCCAGTCGTGCCCGCGCGCGCCGACGACGGTCACCAGCCAGCCCGAGCCGGGGTGGTAGCCCGTCCGTTCGCCGAGCTGGACCACCCGCGAGCGGGCCGGCCAGCCGATGAGCAGCTCGGCCGGGTCGGTGCCGGCCGCGTCGTAGGCGAGGACCTCGTGCGAGAGCGTCTCCAGCACCACCGGCTGCTCGGTCAGCCGGGCGACCTCGCCGAGGACGACGCCGGGTTCGGCACCCGCGACCGTCAGCGCGGTGAACGTCTCGTGGACGCGCTCGGCGGCGCGCAGCTCGGCGACCTGGGCGTCGACGATCTGGCCGTTGACCGCCTCGGTGACGCTGACGTACCGGGTCTCGCGCGAGAGCGTCACCAGCGGCAAGCCGTGCTTCTCGGCCGCGTCGACCAGCGCGGCGGGCAGCTTGTCGCTCCAGTGCCGGACCAGCTCGATCACCAGGCCGGCGGCGCCGACCCCGGCTAGGTCGGCGACGTAGCGGGCCAGCGCCGGGCCGTCGTCGGGCAGCGCGACGCCGGTCGTCAGCACCAGCTCGCCGCCGCGCAGCAGGTGCGCGATGTCGGCGACCTCGGCGACGTGCGCCCAGCGGACCGGCGCGTCGAGCCCGGCCGAGCCCGCGACGACGTGCGGACGGCCCTGGCGCAGGACCGGCAGCGCGAGCACCTCGGCGACGGTCGGGTACATGGCTCCTCGGGTGTTACCAATCCGACCGAAAGCAGGCCGACCCCGAGCGGCACGTAACCCGAGGTACGAAGTCATCCGGCCGTGACTGTGGTCGGATCGGTAACCATCGGCACAGTTATCGGCAGGGACAGACTGTACGGCCGGGACGGTGACTCCGTACACGTTGTCGATGGCGTTGGCGTGGCGCCCGCCCGGAGACTCGGGGAGACGTACTCGACCGAAGGAGCGCACGCCGTGACCGACCGCATCAGCCACTGGATCGACGGCAAGCCGTTCACCGGGACTCCCGCGCGCACCGGCGACGTGTTCGACCCCGCCACGGGCGAGGTCCGCGCGCAGGTCGACTTCGCCGAGCAGGCCGAAGTGGACCAGGCGGTGGCCGCGGCCAAGGCGGCGCTGCCGGGCTGGCGCGGGACGTCGCTGGCCGGCCGGACGCGGGTGCTGTTCGCCTTCCGCGAGCTCCTGGCCGCCCGCAAGCACGAGCTGGCGAAGATCGTCACGAGCGAGCACGGTAAGGTCGAGTCCGACGCGGCGGGCGAGGTCGCGCGCGCGATCGAGAACGTCGAGTTCGCGTGCGGCGCGGCGCAGCTGCTCAAGGGCGGGTTCAGCGAGAACGCGTCCACCGGCGTCGACGTCTATTCGATCGCGCAGCCGCTCGGCGTGGTCGGCGTGATCTCGCCGTTCAACTTCCCGGCGATGGTGCCGCTCTGGTTCGTCCCGAACGCGCTGGCCTGCGGCAACACCGTCGTGCTCAAGCCGAGCGAGAAGGACCCGTCGGCCGCGGTGTTCATCGCCGAGCTGTTCGCCGAGGCCGGGCTGCCCGCGGGCGCGTTGAACGTGCTGCACGGCGACAAGGCGGCGGTCGACGGGCTGCTGGAGCACGCCGACGTCAAGGCGATCTCGTTCGTCGGGTCGACGCCGATCGCGCGCTACGTCTACGAAACCGGCACCCGGCACGGCAAGCGCGTCCAGGCCCTCGGCGGGGCGAAGAACCACATGGTCGTCCTCCCGGACGCGGACCTCGACCTGGCCGCGGACGCCGCGGTGTCGGCCGGGTTCGGCTCGGCGGGGGAGCGCTGCATGGCGGTGTCGGTGGTCGTGGCGGTCGACCCGATCGGCGACGCGCTCGTCGAGAAGATCACCGAGCGGATGTCCCGCCTGCGCGTCGGCGACGGCCGCGAGCCCTCGTCCGAGATGGGACCCCTGGTGACGGCGGCCCACCACGCGCGCGTGGAGTCCTATGTGGACGCAGGGGTGTCGGAGGGCGCGTCGCTGGTGGTGGACGGGCGGGGTCTCGAGGTGTCCGGCGCCCCGGACGGGTTCTGGCTCGGCCCGACGCTGTTCGACCACGTCCGCCCGGAGATGTCGATCTACACGGACGAGATCTTCGGCCCGGTCCTGGCGGTGGCGCGCACGGCTTCCTACGACGACGCGTTGGACCTGATCAACGCGAACCCCTACGGCAACGGCGTGGCGATCTTCACCGGCGACGGCTCGTCGGCGCGGCGGTTCCAGAACGAGGTCGAGGTCGGGATGGTCGGGGTGAACGTGCCGATCCCGGTCCCGGTGGGGTACTACTCGTTCGGCGGCTGGAAGGACTCGCTGTTCGGCGACAGCCACGCTTACGGGCCGGAGGGGTTCCACTTCTTCACGCGGACGAAGGTCGTGACTTCGCGGTGGCCCGACCGGTCGCACGCCGGGGTGAACCTGGGCTTCCCGCGCAACTCCTGAGGCAAGGTGCGTGAAGGCCACCTTGAGGAACTTCAAGTTCCTCAAGGTGGCCTTCACGAACTTCTAGGCGGGCAGGACGTTGATCAGCAGCCTCGATCGCGGGGCGATCAGCACCGTGTTGACGCGGTCCGGCCGGATCCGCTCGCGGAGCTTGCGCTCCACCGGGTAGGTCCGGCCACCGGCGCGAAGGCTGAACGACTCGAGGCTCTTGAACCCCTCCGGGCTGCGATGCAGGCCGATCGGGTACTCGTCCGTGGTGCGCGCGCTGTCGAAGTCGTGGGTCCAGCCCGTGATCGCGACCAGCCGGCCGCTGCCCGCGTCGGCCAGCCGGCGCCAGCAGACGTAGGCGAACCAGCCGGCGATCGCCAGGAGCGGGACGACGGTGCCCAGCACTTCGCCGGCGGTCTCCGCCACGAGCCCGATACCCACCGCCGCCACCAGCACGGCGAGCGCCAGCACGGCGGCGACCCAGAAGTTCAGGTCGAGCAGCTTGCCTCGCTGCGACGGGTGGAGCCGGCCGGTGCGGTTGGCCAGCTCCACTTCGGCCTGCTCGATCACTCGCCCTCGCCTTCGGGGTGCTCTTTCTCGTAGGCCTCCGTCGCCTCGTGGTACCGGTCCTGCTGCTCGTTCTCCTGGCGGCGACCCTCGGTCGCCACGCCGGCGGTGTCGGCTGTGTTCCAGTGCACTCTTTCGTTCGGGTCGAGCTCCTTGTGCTGGTTCAGCACGCTGCGGCCGTCTTCGGAGTACTTGTCGCCGAGGCCCTCGACCTTCTCGCGGCCCGGGACGCGCTCCTTGGCGGCGTCGCTCCACCCCTTGGCCGTCTCCTCGGCGGACTTCGCCTCCTTGCCCGCCTGCTTGAGCTCGTTCGCCCTGCGCTCGATGCCCGCGGCCGTGTCGACGCTCTTGTCCACCAGCTTGTCGACGCCCTTGCCCACTTTCTTCAGCGCGTTCGCCGCGCCTTCGAGAGCCGCCTTCGACTTGCCCGCGCCCTTCGCGAGGCTCTCCAGCTTCTCGACGATCTTCGTGATCCGGGTGCTGATCTTCTCGGCGAGCACGCCGCCCTCGACGACCGTGTCGGCGATGAACGCCGCGATCGTGCCGCCGAAGGTGCACCAGGACGCCGCGAGCGCGGCCAGCGCCTTCACGATCAGCTCGCCCACGAACGACGAGATCAGGTCGCGGATCAGCCCGCGTTCGGTGCCGACCAGCGCCGCGCCGACGTTCATGGCCGTCGACGCGTCTCCGGCGTGCGACGCCGCGCCGCGCAGGACGCTGACGTAGCTCTCGGCCGTCCGCTGGTAGGCCTCCGCCGAGGCGCAATCGCTGAAGGACTGCTGGACCTTCTTGGCCTGCCGCTCGTAGCTCTCGGCCGTCTCGGTGAGCGACTTCGAGATGTTCGTCCAGGTCACGGCCTTGGCGGTGACGGCCTCGGGCTTCCCGGCGAGCTTGTCGAGGCCGTCCTTGAGGAAGCTGATGTGCTCGATCAGCCAGCCGACCCCGGCACTGGCCAGCGTGCCGAGCGGGTCCATCGCCGCGCCGAGCAGGTCGAGGGCGTCGGTGCCGACGTCCATGGCGAGGTTGCCCCAGTCGCCGTTGCGAGCGTCGGTGAGCGTCGACGCCGCGTCGCTGAAGATGCCCGCGCCGCCGGTCTGGGCGTTGACGTTGTCCAGTTCGCCCTTCGAGCCGTCGCCCATGCCGCTCCAGAAGCCGCCCGGCGAATCGGCCGTCGCGACCAGTGCGTTCTCGGTCATGCCGGGAGCTCCTTGCCGATGCCCTCGATCAGGGACGTCGTCGTCTGTTCGTGGTCGCGGAACGCCGTGTGCGCGGTCTTCACCCGGTCCGCGACCTCGTGGCCGGCCTCGACGGCGGCGCTCAGGAAGCTGTCCGCGGTGTCCACCCACGCCTGGATCGGCAGCGCGAACACCTGCCCGACCAGCCCGAACGCGTCGAAGTCGAGCGCGCCGGCGGTGCCGGCGGCCTCGACCGCCTCCTGGACGCGGTCGGCGATCTCGCGGATCTCGTCCTCGTGACCGCCGAGGACGTCGAAGTCGACCTTCATCGCCTGGCCCGCCATCAGAGCCCCCGGCGCAGGATCGGGCCGCCGAAGTCCTCGTCGTCGTCCGGACGCGGCGGCCGGGCCGGGCGCACGGGCGGCGGCGGGGTTTCGGTGAATTCCTGCCGCGGCGTTTCTTCCGGCACTTCGGGCGCGGGGATCTGTTCCCGGAGGAATTTCATCGCGTCGCTGTCCGGGCCGATCACCGGCGCCATGACGGCGGTCAGCTGCTGGGCCGCGTCGACCTGCGCGCGCTTGGCGGCGGCGAGCACGGCCTGGGCGAGGCGGGCGCGCGGCAGCTCGTCCGCACGCGGGCCGAAGGTGAGTTCCTGCAGCGCACCGCTGGTGTTGACGGTGACCGTGACGGCCCCGTCGGCACTCGAGGCGGTCGCCGAGACGCGCTCGAGCCGTGCTTTCGCCTCGGCCGCGCGCCGGGCGATATCGGGCATTCCGGCCGAAGCGGGTTCAATTCGGTTCACGGCGACCTCGGAGTCGGGGGAGGGCATGCGGATCAGAGGCAGCAAACCGCTTTTCGGTTCCCCTTTCAAGCCGGAAATTCATGGCGAGAAGAATGCATGGGAATTCGTTTATGAGTTCTTTACCCGGCCGGGATGGGCGGGGTTGAGCACGGCCCGCTCAGGCTTCCGTAAACTCAAGGTGAGCAGCGAGCGAGGTAGGTGAGGAACCGGTGGCCAACGCGGACGAGCGACGCTTCGACGTGCTGCGCGCGATCGTGGCCGACTACGTCTCCAACCAGGAACCCGTCGGCTCCAAGGCGATCGTCGAGCGGCACAACCTGGGTGTGTCGAGCGCCACCGTGCGCAACGACATGGCCACCCTCGAGGAAGAGGGCTACATCACCCAGCCGCACACCAGTGCCGGCCGCGTGCCGACCGACAAGGGCTACCGGCTCTTCGTCGACCGGCTCTCCGAGATCAAGCCGCTGAGCGCCCCCGAGCGCCGGGCGATCACCACCTTCCTCGACAGCGGCACCGACCTCGACGACGTCCTCCGCCGCTCGGTCCGGCTGCTCGCGCAGCTGACCCGGCAGGTCGCCGTCGTCCAGTACCCGATGCTGACCAACGCCAAGGTGCGCCACCTCGAAGTGGTGCCGCTCACCCCGGCGCGGCTGATGCTGGTGCTGATCGCCGACAACGGCCGCGTCGACCAGCGCACGGTCGACCTCGGCGACGTCGTCACCGAAGAAGACGTGGCGCGGCTGCGCTCGGTGCTGAACACGGCCATGTCCGGGCGGCGGCTCAACGAGGCCGCCGCGCGCGTCGCCGAGCTGCCCGACAAGGCGCCCGGCGAGCTGCGGGACGCGCTCATCCGCGTCACCACGGTTCTCGTCGAGTCGCTGGCCGAACACCCCGAAGAACGCCTGGTCCTCGGCGGCACCGCGAACCTCACGCGCAACGTCGCCGACTTCCCGGGTTCGCTGCGCCAGGTCCTCGAAGCCCTCGAGGAGCAGGTGGTCGTGCTGAAGCTCCTGGCCGCCGCGCGCAACCCCGGTGCGATCACGGTGCGCATCGGTGAGGAAAATGAGGACGAGCAGATGCGCAGCACCTCGGTCGTCTCGATCGGATACGGCCAGGACATGGTGCTCGGCGGCATGGGGGTGGTCGGCCCGACCCGGATGGACTACCCCGGCACGATCGCCGCGGTGCGCGCGGTCGCCAACTACGTGGGGCAGATCCTGGCCGGCCGCTGAGCCGGGCAGAGCAGAAGGAGAAGCAGAGACGGTGGCGAGGGACTACTACGGCATCCTCGGGGTGGCCAAGAACGCGAGCGATCAGGACATCAAGCGCGCGTACCGGAAGCTGGCCAGGGAGCTGCACCCCGACGTCAACCCGTCGGAGGACGCACAGCACAAGTTCGGCGAGGTCACCACGGCCTACGAGGTGCTGTCCGACCCGCAGAAGCGCAAGATCGTCGACCTCGGCGGCGACCCGATGGACGGCGGCGCGCGCGGCGGGGGCGGCGGTGACCCGTTCGCCGGGTTCGGCGGCCTCGGCGACATCATGGACGCGTTCTTCGGCGCGTCCGGCGGTGGCGGCGGCGGGCGTGGGCGCGGGCCCCGCAGCCGCGTCCAGCCCGGCTCCGACGCGCTGATCCGGCTCGGCTTGTCCCTCGAGGACTGCGCCACCGGCGTCGACAAGGAGATCGCCGTCGACACCGCGATCGTCTGCGACCTCTGCCGCGGCGCCGGCACCACCGAAGGCACCGGCGTCAAGACCTGCGACACCTGCGGCGGCGCCGGCGAGGTCCAGTCGGTCCAGCGGTCGTTCCTCGGCCAGGTCGTCACGGCCCGCCCGTGCCCGGTCTGCCGCGGCTTCGGCGAGGTCATCCCCGACCCCTGCCGCCAGTGCGGCGGCGACGGCCGCATCCGCGCCCGCCGCAACGTCACCGCCAAGATCCCGCCGGGCGTCGGCGACGGCATGCGCATCCGCCTGTCCGGCCAGGGCGAGGTCGGCCCCGGCGGCGGCCCGGCCGGCGACCTCTACGTCGAGATCGACGAGACCCCGCACGAGGTCTTCGTCCGCCAAGGCCACGACCTGCACTGCAACTTCCGCATCCCGATGACCACCGCCGCCCTCGGCGCCACGGTGCCCATCTCGACGCTGATCGACGGCGACTACGAGCTCGACGTCGAACCCGGCACCCAGCCCACCGCCGAGCTCGTCCTCACCGGCAAGGGCATGCCCCGGCTGCGGTCCTCCGGCCGCGTCGACGGCCGCGGCGACCTCCACGTCCACATCGACGTCGTGGTCCCGACGAAGCTCGACGAAGCCCAGCGCGAGCTCCTCGTCGAACTCGCCCGCCTGCGCGGCGAGGAAGTCCCCACGCTGGCGTCCAACGGCAGCAAGCACGGCGGCCTGTTCTCCAAGCTGCGCGCCAAGAACCACCGCTGACCGTGCCCGACACCACCCTGCCGGTCTTCCTCGCCTCCTCGGTGCCCCCGAGCGGGCGCGCGGTCCTCGACGGCGAGGAAGCCCGGCACGCGGTCACCGTCCGCCGCCTGCGCACGGGGGAGCGGCTGCTGCTGTCGGACGGCGCGGGCACCATGGCCCGCTGCGTCGTCGACGCCGTCCAGCCCGGCCGGGACCCCGCCCTGACACTGTCGGTCGAGGAAAGCTGGACCGAGGAACCACCCGCCCTGCGCGTCGTGCTCGCCCAAGCCCTCGCTAAGGGCGACCGCGGCGAGCTCGCGGTCGAGCTCGCCACCGAAGCCGGCGTCGACGCGATCGTCCCCTGGCGAGCCGCCCGCAGCGTCGCCAAGTGGGACGACGGCGGCCGCGGCGGCAAAGCCCTCGCCCGCTGGCGCGCCACCGCCCGCGCCGCCGCCAAACAGGCCCGCCGCGCCCACGTCCCCGACGTCACCGAACCCGCCGGCACCGGCGAGCTCGCCGGGCTGGTCGCCACGATGTCCCTGGCGATCGTGCTCGAGTCCGACGTCCCCGAACACCTCACCGACCTCGACCTCCCGGACACCGGCGACCTCCTCCTCGTCGTCGGACCCGAAGGCGGCATCACCGACGACGAGCTCCGCACCCTGCGGGAAGCCGGCGCCCACGCCGTCCGCCTGGGCACCACGGTGCTGCGCACGTCCACCGCCGCGGCCGTCGCCCTCGGTGCCCTCGGCGCCCTCACCACCCGCTGGCGGTAAGAAGATCACCGAAAAAAGACCCCCCGATTTTGCGCCCAGTTATGGCGCGATCACACTCCGACCCGTTACTCTCGTTTACTAACGCGCCACACACCGTTTCCGGTCCCGGCGCGCCACTGGGAAAGCACAGACCCCGCCGGGCACCTCCCCCCTCGGTCCGGCGGCCGCCGCGGTGGCGGTAGATCGACCCCCAGGGTCTACCGCTCCGCGGCCCCCTCCTCTCGCTTCGCTCGCCTCGTGGGCCGCTTTGCGTTCGTTGTGTTTTCTGGGGGTCGAACCCCCAGACCCCCGCCGGGGCGAGCCCCGGACCCCCCGCCGGGGCAAGCCCGCAGACCCCCAGACCCCCGCCGGGGCAAGCCCCCGGATCCCCGTGCCCTCGCTCGGTGCACGTCTGGTGGACGGTGCCGGTCGGTAGGGTTCTTCTCATGAGTGAGGATGAGACTCTCTTCGAACGGATCATTGGCGGGGAGATCCCTGCTGATGTCGTCTATCAGGACGAGCGGACCTTTGCCTTTCGGGATATTCGGCCTCAGGCGAAGGTTCACGTGCTTGTGGTGCCCAAGGTTCGGTATCGGAACCTTGCTTCACTTGCCGCCGCTGACCCGCAGCTGCTTGCTGACGTTGTGGCCACTGCTCGTCGGGTTGCTGAGCTCGAGGGGGTGCTCGAGTCGGGGTATCGGGTTGTCTTCAACACCGACTCTGATGCCGGGCAGACCGTTTTTCATGTTCATGCCCATGTTCTGGGGGGTGAGCCTCTGGGGCTCTTCGGGGCTCCTGAGCAGGACTAGGCGAAACCCGTCTGCGTTCTGTCGGTGGGTGCCAGTAGCATCGGAGGGGTCCGTTCTCCCTCACCGAGAAAGCAGGCCTGAGGCCACGTGGCCGGAACCGTACCGGGTGGAGCCGCCCGACCCGACGTCCCGGGGGACGTCGCCAAGACCGAGGATGCCGCCGTCCAAGCTGCGCAGTCCCGGTTCCCCATTCCCGATGCCGCTGTCCTGAGCCTGCTCGGCTCCCGTGACGAGAACCTGCGCGTCGCCGAGGAACTCCTCGCCGCCGACGTGCACGTCCGCGGCAACGAAGTCACCCTCACCGGCACCCCCGCCGACGTCGCGTTCGCCGAACGCGTCTTCACCGACCTCGTCACCCTCGCCACCGGCGGGCAACAGGTCGGCCCGGACACCGTCCGGCGCACTATCGGGATGCTCTCCACCGGTGACGCCTCGCCCGCCGAGGTCCTCAGCCTCAACATCGTCTCCCGCCGCGGCAAGACCATCCGGCCCAAGACGCTCAACCAGAAGCGCTACGTCGACGCCATCGACAAGCACACCGTCGTCTTCGGCATCGGCCCCGCCGGCACCGGCAAGACCTACCTCGCCATGGCGAAGGCCGTCCAGGCCCTCCAGGCCAAGCAGGTCACCCGCATCGTGCTGACCCGACCCGCCGTCGAAGCCGGCGAGCGCCTCGGCTACCTGCCCGGCACGCTCAACGAGAAGATCGACCCCTACCTGCGGCCGCTCTACGACGCGCTGCACGACATGGTCGAACCCGAGTCGATCCCGCGGCTCATGCAGGCCGGCACCATCGAGATCGCGCCGCTCGCCTACATGCGCGGCCGCACGTTGAACGACGCCTTCATCATCCTCGACGAGGCCCAGAACACCACGCCCGAGCAGATGAAGATGTTCCTCACCCGGCTCGGCCAAGGTTCCAAGATCGTCGTCACCGGTGACGTCACCCAGGTCGACCTGCCCAACGGGCAGCGCAGCGGCCTGCGCGTCGTGCGCGACATCCTCGGCTCGGTCGAAGGGCTCCACTTCTCCGAACTGACCAGCCAGGACGTCGTCCGGCACAAGCTCGTCGGCGACATCGTCGACGCCTACGAGAAGTGGCAGGCCGTGCAGGACGCGCAGGAACAGCAGGGCAACGGCTGGAAGGGCACCCGGCGGTGAGCATCGAGATCGCCAACGAGTCCGGCGTCGACGTCGACGAGACGTCCATCGTCTCGGCCGCCCGCTACGCCCTCGACAAGATGGAGGTCAGCCCGCTCGCCGAGCTGTCCATCCTGCTCGTCACCCTCGACGTCATGGAAGACCTGCACGAACGCTGGATGGACCTGCCCGGCCCCACCGACGTCATGGCCTTCCCGATGGACGAGCTCGATTCCTCCCGCCGCCCCGACGCGCCCGACGCGTCGCCGGCGCTGCTCGGGGACATCGTGCTCTGCCCGGCGTTCGCCAAGGACCAGGCCAAGACCGCGGGCCACGCCCTGGTCGACGAGCTGCACCTGCTCACCGTGCACGGCTGCCTGCACCTGCTCGGCTACGACCACGCCGAGCCCGCCGAGGAACGCGAAATGTTCGCCCTCCAGAAGCGGATCCTCGGCGAGTACCAGGACGCCGTCGCCGCGCTGGAGAAGCGTGACGCGCAGCGGAACACCGACGACCGCGTCCTCGGCATCGCCGGGCTCGACACGGGCGCCGCCCCGGCCGGCGAACCGGCCACCGGGGAAACGCCCTAGGCGCCAGCCATGGTCCAGCTCTTCTTCGCGATCGCGCTCGTGCTCCTCGCGGGCGTGTTCGCGGCGGCCGACGCCGCCATCAGCACCGTGTCGCAAGCCCGGGCCGAAGGCCTCGCCCGGCTCGGGCTGCCCGGCGCCCGCCAGCTCGCCGCCGTCGTCGCCGAACGCCGCCGGCACATCAACCTGCTGCTCCTGCTCCGCCTCGGCTGCGAACTCACCGCCACCGTGCTCGTCACGGTCGCCCTCGGCACCCGCATCCGCCCGCTCGGCCTTGCCGTGCTCGTCGCCGCCGTCGTCATGGTCGTGGTCAGCTACGTCCTCATCGGCGTCGGCCCACGCACCCTCGGCCGCCAGCACCCCTACCGCATCGGCCGCTACATCGCCGGGCCCGTCCGCGTCCTCGGCTCGGTCCTCGGCCCGCTGTCCCGGCTGCTCATCCTCATCGGTAACGCCATCACCCCCGGCCAGGGCTTCCGCGAAGGCCCGTTCACCTCCGAGGTCGAGCTGCGCGAGCTCGTCGACCTCGCCCAGGAACGCGGCGTCGTCGAAGACTCCGAGCGCGAGATGATCCACTCGGTGTTCGAGCTCGGCGACACCGTCGCGCGCGAGGTCATGGTGCCGCGCACGGAGATCGTCTGGATCGAGCGCGCCAAGACCGTCCGGCAGGCCCTCGCGCTCGCGCTGCGCACCGGCTTCACCCGGCTCCCGGTGATCGACGAGTCCGTCGACGACATCGTCGGCGTCGTCAACATCAAGGACCTGATGGCCGCGTACATGGACCCGGACGGCGCGAGCACCGTCGTCGGCACGCTGATGAACGAGGCCTCCTTCGTCCCCGACTCGAAGCGGCTCGACGAGCTCCTCAAGGAAATGCAGCGCTCGCACCACCACATGGCGATCGCCGTCGACGAGTACGGCGGCACCGCCGGCCTGCTCACCATCGAGGACGTCCTCGAGGAGATCGTCGGCGAGATCACCGACGAGTCCGACGCCGACGAGCGCCCCGAGGTCGAGGAGCTCGCCGACGGCGCCGTCCGCGTCTCGTCGCGGATGAGCGTCGACGACCTGGGCGAGCTCTTCGGCATCGACCTCGAAGACCACGACGTGGAGACCGTGGGCGGGCTGCTCGCGGAACGACTGGGTAGGGTCCCGCTACCGGGGGCCGAAGCCGAGGTCGCCGGCCTTCGGCTGTTCGCCGAAGGGGGCAAGGACCGGCGCGGCCGCATGCGGATCACGTCCGTGGTCGTGCACCCGGCCGACGCCGACGGAATGACCGACCCGGCCGACCGCACCACCCGGCGCCGCACGCGCCTGCCCCACCCCGACGAACGCGACAGGAGCGTCGAACATGCCTGACCTCGAGGCGGAGGACCAGAAGCTGGTCACCCTCGCCCGGTCCTCGCGCGCCCGCATCCAGGCCCCCGAAGGCGCCGCGGTCCGCGACACCGACGGCCGCACCTACGCCGCGGGCACGGTCGACCAGCCGTCGTTCAAGCTCACCGCGCTCCAGGCCGCGGTCGCCGCGGCGCTCTCCAGCGGCGCCGAAGGCATCGAAGCCGCCGCCGTCGTCAGCGAAGAAGGACTGCTGAAGGGAGCGTCCGTGCACGCCGTCCGCGACCTGGCGAGGTACGCGCCGATCATCCTCGCCGCCCCGGACGGCACGGTTCTCGAGGTGCTCGAACGATGACCGAACACCGCTCCGGCTTCGCCTGCTTCGTCGGCCGTCCCAACGCGGGCAAGTCGACGCTGACCAACGCCCTCGTCGGCACCAAGGTCGCGATCACCTCCAGCAAGCCGCAGACCACGCGCCACGCGATCCGCGGCATCGTGTCCCGCGAGGACGCCCAGCTCATCCTCATCGACACCCCCGGCCTGCACCGCCCCCGGACCCTGCTCGGTCAGCGGCTCAACGACATCGTGCACACGACGTGGTCCGAAGTGGACGTCGTCGGGTTCTGCGTGCCCGCCAACGAAAAGATCGGCCCCGGCGACAAGTTCATCGCCGCGGAGCTGGCGAAGATCGCCAAGCGCACGCCGGTGATCGGGGTGGTGACCAAGACCGACCTCGTCCAGCCCCAGCAGGTCGCCGAGCAGCTGCTCGCGCTGCAGGCGGTGATGGAGTTCGCCGAGCTGATCCCGGTGTCCGCCGTGGACGGCTTCCAGGTCGGCGCGCTCGCGGACCTGCTCGTCGGCAAGCTCCCCGAAGGCCCGCAGCTCTACCCGGGCGGCGAGCTCACCGACGAACCCGAGCAGACGCTGGTCGCCGAGCTGATCCGCGAGGCGGCGCTGGAAGGCGTCCGCGACGAGCTGCCGCACTCGATCGCCGTCACCGTCGAGGAGATGCTGCCGCACGAAGGCCGCGACGACCTCATCGACGTGCACGCGTTCCTGTACGTGGAGCGGCCCAGCCAGAAGGGCATCATCCTCGGGCACAAAGGGGAGCGGCTGCGCGAGGTCGGCGCCGCCGCCCGCAAGAACATCGAGGCGCTGCTCGGCTCCAAGGTCTACCTCGACCTGCACATCAAGGTGGCCAAGGAGTGGCAGCGCGACCCCCGGCAGCTGCGCCGGCTCGGGTTCTGACGTGAGCGAGCAGCCGCGGCCGCCCGCGGACTACAACCCCGGGCCCCCGCCCGCGAGCAACCTGGTCTGGGGCATCGTCGCCGCGATCATCTGCCTGCCCTTCGGGATCGTCTCGATCTTCCAGGCGGCCAAGGTGGAGAAGCTCTGGGCGCAGGGTGACCCGGACGCCGCCCGCGGCGCGGCCGGTGCCGCGCGGCGCTGGGCGATCATCGGCGCGGTCGTCGGAGTGGTGTTCTGGGTCGCCTTGGTCGCCGGCGGTGTCCTGCTGCTGGGAACGCTGCTGGACGACGCCGCGTCGTACTGACGCGACCCGAGCAGGAGGCGATCCCGGTGACCCAGCCCTATCAGCAGTACCCGCCGCACGGCTGGGTGCCGAACTACGGGCCGCCGCCGGAGAACAACCTGGTCTGGGCGATCCTGTCGACGGTGATGTGCTGCCTGCCGTTGGGTATCGTCGCCATCGTGAAGGCGAGCCAGGTCAACTCCCTGTGGTTCCAGGGCTTCCACGCCGAAGCGCACCGGGCCGCCGACGAAGCCCGCAAGTGGGCGATGTGGTCGGCGATCGCGTCCGGCGTGCTGATCGGGGTCTACCTGGCGTTCGTCCTGGTCATGTTCGCCCTCGTCGGCGTCTCCTTCTGGTCGCTGGTGCCATGACGACCGTCTACACGGGATATCCGGCCCGCGGCGCCAGGGCCACGCTGCGCGCCCTTGGCGCCCCGATGGCCGTCGTGGGCGGGCTCGGCCTGTGCTGCGCGGCGGTCCTGATCGGCGACCCGACCACGCCGGGCGGCTGGCTCCCGGTCTGCCCGACCAAGGCGCTGTTCGGCATCGACTGCCCGGGCTGCGGCGGCATGCGGATGGCGTACAGCCTGATGCACGGCGACCTGCCCGCGGCCCTGCACTACAACGCCGTGTCGCTCGTCGTCGTCCTCCTCTTCGTGTGGAGCACGATCGCCTGGACGCTCGGGCGGCTGCGCGGCCGCTGGGTGAACAGCTGGCTGCACTGGCGCTGGACCCCGCTGACCGTCGGCGTCGTGTTCGCCCTCTGGTTCGTCATTCGCAACCTCCCGTTCGCCCCGTTCACCGGCTTGAAAGTCTGATTTCGACAGACGGGAACCGCTTCGCCACGCACCGCGTCGGAGGCTCGTCCGGTTCACCCGGAAGTGGATGCCTGGGCAACGCCGCCGCAGGTGAACCGAGTACGCTCCCGCGGACCAGTGCCGTAGATCCGGCGCGGTTCCGCACGGAGTGTGCGGGGAGTGACCAGCGAGGGGGAGAGCCAGATGACCGATCCCTACGGCCAGCAGCCGTTCGGGCAGCAGCCCGGGGGCCGGCAGCCGTTCGGACCACCGCAGCCCGGCCAGGCGCCGCCGCCTTACGGGCAGCCCGCGCCGTACGGGCAGCCCGCCCCCTACGGGCAGCAGGCGCCGTTCGGCCAGCCGGGAACTCCCTTCGGTGCACCGCAGAACTACGCGAACTGGGGCCAGCGGGCCGGTGCGCTGATCATCGACCAGGCGCCGGTCATCGTCATCTACCTCCTCGCGCTCATCATCACCCTCGCCGGCTCGTGGGCCATCGGGTTGACCCTCTACTCGCTCGGCGCGGTCGCGGGCATCGGCTGGGGCGTCTACAACCGGTGGATCCAGCAGGGGAACACCGGGCAGTCGCTGGGCAAGCGCGTCCTCGGGATCAAGCTGATCTCCGAGCAGACCGGGCAGCCGGTCGGCGCCGGAACCGCTTTCCTGCGCGACATCTGTCACGCGGTCGACGGGGCCGCTTGCTACATCGGTTTCCTGTGGCCGCTGTGGGACGACAAGAGCCAGACCTTCGCGGACAAGATCGTCAGCTCCGTGGTGGTGCAGGCCGACGCCGCGCCCGGCCAGGCCCCGTTCGGCCAGCCCGGCGCGCAGCCGTTCGCCGGCGGCTACCCGCCGCCCGGGCAGCCGCAGTCCGGTGGATTCCCGCAGCAGCCCCAGTCCGGCGGCTTCGGCCAGCCCGCACCGGGTGGCTTCCCGCAGCAGCCGTCCTCCGGCGGGCTCCCGCAGCAGCCGGCGTCCGGCGGGTTCGGGCAGCCCCCGCAGCCGGGCGGCTTCGGGCAGCAGCCGGGCCGGCCGCTCGCCCCGCCGCCGGGCGGTTCCCCCTTCGACGAAGTCGAGCGCACCCAGATGCTCCGCCCGGACTCCGCCGAGGGCGGATCCGCGTTCGACGAGCAGGCCGAACGGACGCAGATGCTGCGTCCCGAAGACCAGGGCCAGGGCCAGGGCGACGCCGGGGAAACCCAGAAGCTCCAGCCCGGCCAGTTCGGCCGGCCGCCGAACGACCAGCCGCCGCACCACTGAGGCACGCCTTTCCCGCACCACCGCCGGGGTGACCCGGCGGACGTTCACGAATAATTGGGGTACACGCTCATGACCAATCCCTACGGCCAGCAGCAGCCGCCTTACGGGCAGCAGCCGCAGTCCGGCGGTTTCCCGCAGCAGCCGCAGCAGCCCGGCTACGGCCCGCCGTCGGGCGGCATGCCCGCCTACGGCCAGCCCGCGCCTTACGGTCAGCCCGCGCCGTACGGCCAGCCCCCGACCGGTGGCTTCGGCGCTCCCGGCTACGGCATGCCCGGTGGCGGCGACATCAACGCCATCAAGGACTACAAGGGCTGGGCCATCGGCTGCATCTTCCTCATGTGGATCCTCGCGATCTTCGCGATCATGAAGTCCAACGAGGTCCAGACGTACAAGATGCAGGGCAATTACGCGATGGCGGAGCAGGCGTCGCGGACGACCAAGACGCTCTGCATCATCGCCACCGTGATCGGCGGCATCGCGTGGGCCATCGCCATCGTCTCGATCATCATCTCGGCGGTCGCCGTCAGCACCTGCTACGGCTACACCTACTGCTGAAACCGGGTCGGTCCACCCCGGCATCCCCCGAGAGTGGGACGATGTCGGGGTGGTGAACCTCTACCGCGACACCGGGGTGGTGTTGCGCACGCACAAGCTGGGTGAGGCCGACCGGATCATCACCCTGCTCACGCGACGGCACGGCAAGGTCCGCGCCGTGGCGAAGGGCGTGCGGCGCACCTCGTCGCGGTTCGGGGCCCGGCTGGAGCCGTTCGGCCACGTCGACGTGCAGTTCTACACCGGCCGCACGCTCGACGTGATCACCCAGGTCGAGACCGTCGACGCGTTCCAGCTGCCGCTGGTCGCCGACTACCAGCGCTACACCGCGGCCAGCGCGATCGCCGAAACCGCGGACCGGCTCTCGGCCGAAGAGGGCGAGCCGGTGCTCAAGCTCTACCTCCTCGTCTGCGGCGCGCTGCGTTCGCTCGCCGCCGGGGAGCGTGACGCGTCCCTCGTGCTCGACGCGTTCTTCCTCCGCGCGATGTCCTACGCCGGCTGGGCGCCCGCGCTCACCGAGTGCGCCCGCTGCGGCCTGCCCGGCCCGCACGTCGCGTTCAGCGTCTCCGCCGGCGGCTCGATGTGCCAGGACTGCCGCGTGCCCGGCTCCGTGCACCCCGCGCCCCAGGTCCTGGACCTGCTCACCGCCCTGCTGCACGGCGAGTGGACGATGGCCGAGTCGACCCTGCCGGGCACCCGCCGCGACGCGAGCGGCCTGGTCGCGGCCCACCTGCAGTGGCATCTGGAGCGTCAGCTCCGGTCCCTTCCCCTGGTCGAGCGACGCGCCCGGGAGACCGCGGTGACATCCGGGGCTTCGCCCCGAGCCGGGGGCTCCGCCACCCGGACCCCCGAAGGATAGGGGCTGCGCGGGCAGTAGGGTCGGCCCTGATCGGTTTCACCCATCCAGGGAGGCTCGCAGTGCTGCGCAGGGGACGCGAGAGCAAAGCGTCGCGATACGAGCTGCGGGCCCCGGATCCGCACCCGTCCGGCGCGACGCCGCCGGAGATCCCGCGCGAGCTGGTCCCGAAGCACGTCGCGCTGGTCATGGACGGCAACGGCCGCTGGGCCAACCAGCGCGGCCTGCCGCGGATCGAAGGCCACAAGCGCGGTGAGGCGGTGATGATCGACGTCGCCGCCGGCGCGGTCGAGATCGGCGTCAAGTGGCTCTCGGTGTACGCGTTCTCGACGGAGAACTGGAAGCGCAGCCCCGAAGAGGTGCGGTTCCTGATGGGCTTCAACCGCGACACCATCCGGCGCCAGGTCGACTACCTCGGCTCGATCGGCGTGCGCATCCGGTGGGCCGGGCGGCGGCCGAAGCTGTGGGCTTCGGTGATCAAGGAGCTGCAGGCGGCCGAGGAGAAGACCAAGCACAACACGGCGCTGAACATGACGATGTGCGTCAACTACGGCGGCCGCGCGGAGCTGGGCGACGCGATGCAGCGGATCGCCCGTGACGTCGCGGACGGTCGTCTCGATCCCGGCAAGGTCACCGAGAAGACCATCGGCAAGTACCTGTACCAGCCGGACATGCCGGACGTGGACCTGTTCCTGCGGCCTTCGGGCGAGCAGCGGACGTCGAACTTCCTGCTCTGGCAGTCGGCCTACGCCGAGATGGTCTACCAGGACACGCTGTTCCCCGACTTCGACCGGACGCACCTGTGGCGCGCGTGCCTGGAGTTCGCGAAGCGGGATCGCCGTTTCGGCGCTGCTGTCGACCAGGCGTCGTCATGAGCGCGACCGAAGCGGCGGAGACCGCGGAGCTGCTGACGCAGGCGAAGGAGTCCCTCGAGCGCTACCTCGAGGTGCACGTCGACGACGACGGCGCGCTGACGTTCGCCCACGGCGACGTCCCGTGCGTGATCCAGGCGACCCGGCTCGGCGAGGGCCTCACCGTGCTGACGCTGACCTGCGTGGTCGGCTGGGACCTGCCGGACGGGCCGGAGCTGTCGATCGCCGTCGCCGAGCGGGCGGGGCAGGGCCTGTTCGGGACGCTCGGCGTCGGACATTCCGACAACGGCGTGGACGTGACCCTGCGGTACGCGTTCCCGGCCGCGGGGCTGGACGCGGCGGCGCTCGGGACGTTGCTGATGCTGGTGGTGTCGACGGCGTCGCAGCTGCGGGCCGATTTGCCGGGAATCGTGCCCGGCGGTTGACCCACCCGGGGTTCTCCGCCGCCGCGAACGGCGAATTCCGGTCGAAAAGCGGCCTTTCCCGACCGTTCGCGGCTGTGCGGTGCTCTCGGTGCCGGACCTTGCTGGCATCATCGCCTTCGTGAACATCGTTTCCGGCAACGCGCGGCGCACCCGCCGGTTCCGCATCAGCTCCGTCGAGGTGCTGTGCGCGATCCTGCTGGTCGCGATCCTCGCCCAGGGCTGGCTGCAGCAGGCGTTCGACGTGCCCGCGCTGCGTACCGGCTCGACCGTGTTCGTCGCCGTCTGCGTGCAAGCGCTGCCGTTCCTCGTGCTGGGCGTGCTGATCAGCGGGGCCATCGCGGCGTTCGTGCCCGCCCGCGTGCTGGAGAAGGTGCTGCCCCGGCGAGCCGGCGCGGCGGTCGGCGTTGCCGGGCTGGCCGGGGTCGCGCTGCCGGGCTGCGAGTGCGCGTCGGTGCCGGTGGCGCGCCGGCTGATGGGGCAGGGCGTGGCGCCGGCGGCGGCGCTGACGTTCCTGCTGGCGGCGCCGGCGGTGAACCCGGTGGTGCTGGTGGCGACGGCGGTGGCGTTCCCGGGCAAGCCGGAGATGGTGCTGGCCCGCTTCGCGGGTTCGCTGGCGACGGCGATGGTGATGGGCTGGCTCTGGGCCCGCTGGGGCAAGCTGGAGTGGATCACCGCCCGCGCGTTGCGGCGCCTGCCCGAAGTCCCGAGTGGACACCGGTGGCGGGTGTTCGCCGAGACGGCCCGCACGGACCTGGTCGAGGCGGGCGGTTTCCTGGTGCTGGGGGCGCTGATCTCGTCGGCGCTGAACGTGCTGGTGCCGGCTCGCTGGTTCGGCGTCCTCGGTGAGCAGGTGGTGCTGGGCATCGTGGTGATGGCGGTGCTGGCGGTGGTGCTGGCGCTGTGCAGCGAGGCGGACGCGTTCGTGGCGGCTTCGCTGACGGGGTTGCCGATGTTGCCGAAGCTGGTGTTCCTGGTGGTGGGGCCGGCGGTGGACGTGAAGCTGTTCGCCTTGCAGGCGGGCACGTTCGGCAAGTCGTTCGCGGCGCGGTTCGCCCCGGCGACGTTCGTGGTGGCGGCGGTCTGCGCCGTGGTGGCCGGCCTGCTGGTGGGGGTGACGGCGTGAAGCGCGAGACGCAGAACATCCTGCTGATCCTGCTCGGCGGCGCGCTGGTCAAGATCGCGATCAACGGCGATTACCTGCGTTACGTCAAGCCGGCGCAGCAGCCGTGGATCATCGCCGGCGGAGCGGTCATGGTGCTGCTCGGCGCGGTCGCGATCGTGCGCGATCTCCTGGCCGCACGGGCGAAAGCCGGCACGGAGCCGGGCCACGACGACCACTCGCACTCGGCGCGCCCCGCCTGGCTGCTGCTGGTGCCGGTGCTGGCGGTCTTCCTCGTCGCGCCGCCCGCCCTGGGCGCCGACTCGGTGATCCGCACCGAGGCGCGGGTCCCGGCGAGCGCGGCGGCCGCCAACGCCGCCGCCTTCCCGCCGCTGCCGGCGGGGAACGTGGTGCCGCTGGCGGTGAACGAGTTCGTCAGCCGCGCGGGCTGGGACGCGGCGGGCACGCTCGACAACCGCACGGTCTCGCTGACCGGCTTCGTGGTGCACACCGGCGGCGGCACGCTGCTGGCCCGCTTGGTGATCAGCTGCTGCGCGGCGGACGCGTTCCCGGTGACGGTCCACCTGCGCGGCGGCGAAGCCGACCACCTCGCGAGCGACGCGTGGATCCGGGTGACGGGCCAGGTAGTCCCCGGCACGGCGACGAAGAACAACAGCTACACGCCGGACTTCACCCTGGCATCGCTCGCGATGGTCCCGGCACCGAAGGACCCGTACGAGTATTGAGCGAGGCTACGGCGCCGGAATCGCGCTCGCCCGAGGTGTCGGTGCGGCTGGTGTGTCGCGAATGAGTCATTCGCGGCGCCGGAGGTCCCGTATGAGTCATTCGCGACTTCGCGGCGGCTGCCGGTCGCGCCGATCGGCAGCCGCAACCACGCGGCAGCGGTGTCGGCGGGATGGGTCAGTGCTCCGCGCAGGTCCCGGTGATCTCCACGGTGTGCGAGATCTCCGAAAAGCCGTGCTCGGCCGCGATCTTCTCCGCCCACCGCTCCACCGCCGGCCCCTCGACCTCCACCGTGCGGCCGCACAGGCGGCACACCAGGTGATGGTGGTGGTGCGCCGAGCAGCGCCGGTAGATCGCTTCGCCCGAGTCCGTGCGCAGGACGTCGATCTCGCCGGCCTCCGACAGCGACTGCAGTGTGCGGTAGACCGTCGTCAGGCCGATGCCGTCGCCGCGTTTGCGCAGCTCGTCGTGCAGTTCCTGGGCCGACCGGAAGTCGTCGACGGTACTCAGCAGCTCGACGACCGCGGCCCGCTGGCGGGTCGATCGGCGCCCCGGCACCGGGGCCTGGCTGCGCGGCGCGACGGCGTTCATCACTTTCCTTCCTGCACGTGGGCGACGGCGTCGACGACGATGTGCGCCAAGTGGTCGTCCGCGAGCCGGTAGACGACCTCGCGGCCGCGGCGCTCGCCCTGGACCACCCCGGCCGTCTTGAGGACCCGCAGGTGCTGGCTGATCAGCGGCTGGGCGACGTCGAGGGCGTCCACCAGCTCGTGCACGCACCGGTCGGCCGCGCGCAGCTGGAGCACGATCGCGATCCGGACCGGCGCCGCCAGCGCGCGCAGCAGGTCACCGGCGTCGGTCAGGACCGATGCCGGCGGGTGCGCCGGTGCCTGGGCCGGCGCCGGTGCGCACCCGGCGAGGTCCGGCTGGGCGCCACCCCCGGTGACTGTCGCCATTCCCGCCTCCACGCTGCTCGTCATCGCCGCCGGCGACCATGAATTCCGTAGTCATTGCCGATAACGGCACCACCCATCCTAGTGTTCCCCGCGGTAGCACCCGCTTCGTCGTCGCGCCTTGCGAACTACGGCCGGTCGTATTACGCCATTCGGGTGAGTTCATGGGGAATTGCCTCTTCGGCTTCGCAAGTCGTGGCGGACGGGGCAAGGTAGTCGCGGAGCGTTTCGTCGCTTCTCGTACGCTGGCGACCCGCCCGAGCAGAGCAGTGGGGAGACATGACCCGTTCCGTCACGAAAGCAGCCGCACTGACGGCCGTCCTCTTCCCGCTGGTCGGTGCCGGGGTCGCCGGGGCGCAGAGCCAGGCCGTCGACGAGAAGACCGGGCCGGTCTCGTTCGCGAACATCGCGTCCGTCCGGATCGGCGGCGAAGGCCAGCACGGCGGCGCCCTGATCACCGAGACCCAGCGCTCCCCGCTGCTGCCCGGCCAGTCGAAGCTCGGCACGGACCGCGTCACGGTCCCCAAGGACGACGGCGAGCGCGCCACCTTCGGCGGGCATTACCAGATCGACCTCGGCCGTTACAGCAACGGCAACCCGTACCCGGCGGGCGTCGTGAGCCGGGACCACAACGTCGTCGCCGCGCTGCAGGCGACCACCGTGCCCACCGCCGTCGCCGAGACCAGCTACGCGCTGCGCGACGACTGGCAGGGCGGCGCGAAGCCGGCCGACAACACGGTGCTCGTGCTCGAAGGCGCGAAGACGTCGGTGGACTGCACCGCGCCGTCGAAGCTGACCGGAACGTCGTCGGTGACCCGGCTGTGGGTGCGCCAGAGCGGTGGGCTCGGCATCGTCCCGATGCCCGGCGGCAACGCCGGCCTCCAGCTGCAGAACCTGCGGCTCGGCCCGCCCGGCGACATCGCGAACGCCGGCAAGGACACGACGGTCTCCGACCTCAAGCTGACCCGCGTCGGCGCGTTCGACCAGCTGATCCGGCAGGACGGCTGGCGCGGCGGCGACTTCACCGCCGTCGCCGGCTGGCGCGTCGAGATCACCACCCACGTCAAGGACGCGGCGGGCACCGCGCTGCAGGACGTCCAGACGACCATCGTGCTCGGCGGCGTCAGCTGCTCGGTGCCGAAGGGCTTCGTCGCGAAGGCCGCCGGCAGCACCGGCGGCGGCACGAGCGCGACGCAGGCCGCGGTGCCGACGCAGGTCCCGGCCGGATACCTCGGCGCGGCCGCGCCCGACACCGGCGGCGACGGCTCGCGCGTCCCGCTCGGCCTCGGCCTGCTCTTCGGCGGGGTGTTCTTCGGGGCCGTCGCGCTGCTGCTCGGCAGGCGGCGCAAGTCCGGGACGGACTAGGTGCTGCGCACCGGGCTGGCCGCCGTCTCGGCGGCGCTGGCCGTGGCCGCCTTCGCGGCCGGCGTCATCGTGCTGACCTGGCTGCCACCCGAGCCGACGTCGCTCGCCGCGCCACCGCCCGGCTCGCTGCCGGGGGAGAACGCGGCCCCGGCCGTGCTGCCCGCGGACAGCGAGTCCGCCGCGCAGCAGCGCCCGGGCACGGTCCGGCTGCCCGACGGCGCCACCGCCCGCCTGGTCCGCACGGAGCTCACCGACCGCGGCGTGCTCCCGATCCCGCGCGGCCTGGGCGACGCGGCCTGGTGGGGCGCCAAGCTGGGCGCGGCCCAAGGGGCGGCGCTGCTGTCCGGGCACGTGAACTGGGAAGGGCAGCGGGGGCCGTTCGACGAGCTCTGGCGCATGCGCGACGGCGACGAGGTGAGCGTGGTCGACGCGAGGGGTGGCCGCTGGGTCTACCGCGTCGACAGCGTGACGACGCTGCCGAAGGAGACGCTGCCGGAGCAGGCCGCGAAGTGGTTCGGCCAGGACGGCCCGCACCGCCTGGTCCTGGTGACCTGCGGCGGCGACTACGTCGGCGGGACCGAGGGGTACGACGAGAACCGCCTGGTCACGGCCAAGCTGGTGACGCGCCCGACCGGCTGACCCGGCGCCCCCGGACGTCATGAACGAGTCGTTCACCGCGCCGGACGTCATGAAAGAGTCGTTCATGACGTCCGCCGTTCCCGCTCCTCGCCGGATCCGGTGCAACCTCCCGCACCCTTCGCGGCATGTCTGCCTGTGCACTGGTCACGACAGCGAAGGAGCACAGGCGCATGCAGGAGCAGAACCCGGCGGAGCGGAAGAAGGGCCCCGGCCGCTGGTGGATCGCCGGCGTCGCCGGCGCCTTCTTGGTCGCGGCGCTCGTCGCCACCCTGCTCATCTTCACCGGAAAGGATGAACCCGCCGGCGCGAACGGCGCCACCACGCCCGTCGCGGCAGCGGACCAGCCGGCGAAGCAGGACACCGGTCAGGCGCCGTCGCAGCTGTCCTTGCCCGGTGGCGGTGCCGCGAAGCTCGTCCAGGAGGACCTCGACGCGGCGGGCGCCCTCAAGATCCCCGAGGGCCTCGACGAAGCCGCCTGGTGGGGCGCGAAGCTCGGCGCCGACCACGGTGTCGCGCTGCTGTCCGGGCACGTGAACTGGAAGGGCAAGAAGGGGCCGTTCAACGAGCTCTGGCAGGTCAAGCAGGGTCAGGAGGTCAAGCTGACCGACGCCGCGGGCGGTGCCTGGGTCTACCGGGTCGACGCGACCGAGACCATCCACAAGTCCGAGCTGGCCGGCCGCTCGGAGCAGCTGTTCGACCCGGCCGGCCCGCACAAGCTGCTCCTGGTCACCTGCGGTGGCGAGTACGTCGGCGGGACCGAGGGATACGAGGACAACCGCGTCGTGACGGCGTCGCTGGTGACCCGGCCGTAGCCTGCGCGAAAAGCGCTGGGTCCCGGCGGATACCCTGGACGTTCTAGTCCGATAACCGTCCCCGCATGCTTCCGGAGCGTGGAGTGCCCACGAACACCATCGATACCGTAGTCAGCCTGTGCAAGCGCCGTGGTTTCGTCTTCGCCAGCGGAGAGATCTACGGCGGTACCCGCTCGGCGTGGGACTACGGGCCGCTCGGGGTCGAGCTCAAGGACAACATCAAGCGCCAGTGGTGGAAGACCGTGGTCCAGGGCCGCGACGACGTCGTCGGCCTCGACTCCTCGGTGATCCTGCCGCGCCAGGTGTGGGTGGCTTCGGGGCACGTCAACGTGTTCACCGACCCGCTGATCGAGTGCCTCTCGTGCCACAAGCGGTTCCGCGCCGACCAGCTCGCCGAGGAGTACGCGGGCCGCACCGGCAAGGAGACCACCGAGGACGACCTGTCCGATGTGCCCTGCCCGAACTGCGGCACCCGCGGCAAGTACACCGCGCCGCGGGACTTCAACATGATGCTGAAGACCTACCTCGGCCCGGTGGAGTCCGAAGAGGGCCTGCACTACCTCCGTCCGGAGACCGCGCAGGGCATCTTCGTCAACTACCTCAACGTGCAGACGACGGCCCGCAAGAAGCCGCCGTTCGGCATCGGCCAGATCGGCAAGTCGTTCCGCAACGAGATCACGCCGGGCAACTTCATCTTCCGGACGCGCGAGTTCGAGCAGATGGAGATGGAGTTCTTCGTCGAGCCGGGCGAGGACGAGACCTGGCACCAGTACTGGATCGACGAGCGCACGAAGTGGTACACGGACCTCGGCATCAACGCCGAGAACCTGCGTCACTTCGAGCACCCGAAGGAAAAGCTCTCGCACTACGCGAAGCGCACCGTCGACATCGAGTACCGGTTCGCGTTCAACGCCGGGCAGGAGTGGGGTGAGCTCGAAGGCATCGCCAACCGCACCGACTTCGACCTGACCACGCACTCGAACCACTCGGGCGTGGACCTGTCGTACTTCGACCCCACCTCGAAGCAGCGGTTCCGGCCGTTCGTGATCGAGCCGGCGGCCGGTGTCGGCCGGTCGATGATGGCGTTCCTGATCGACGCCTACCGCGAGGACGAGGTGCCGAACGCCAAGGGCGGCACCGAGAAGCGCGTGGTGCTGAAGCTCGACCCGCGGCTCGCGCCGTACAAGGCCGCGGTCCTGCCGCTGTCGCGCAACGCCGACCTGACCCCGAAGGCGAAGGCCGTCGCCGACCTGCTGCGCAAGCACTGGAACATCGACTTCGACGACGCCGGGTCGATCGGCAAGCGCTACCGCCGCCAGGAGGAGATCGGCACGCCGTACTGCGTGACGGTCGACTTCGACAGCCTCGAGGACAACGCCGTCACGGTCCGCGACCGCGACACCATGGCGCAGGAACGCGTCGCGATCGACAAGCTGGAGTCCTACCTGGCCGGCCGCCTGATCGGCTGCTGAACCACCCGGGGCCCGGGTACCCCTGACACCTGTCACGGTCAGGTCGTGACGCACGGTCTGGGGACCCGGGCCCGCCGGGCGGCAGTCTGGGGGCATGCGAGAAACAGAAACCCAGGCGGTGGCGGCGGGGGCCGCGGTCCACCTCGCCGGCCTGCGCAAGCACTACGGCGACGTCCATGCGGTCGACGGCGTCGACCTGACGATCGCCCCGGGCGAAGTGGTCGCCCTGCTCGGCCCCAACGGCGCGGGCAAGTCCACCACCGTCGACATGATCCTCGGCCTGACCACGCCGGACGCGGGCGACGTGCGCGTGTTCGGCCGCAAGCCGCTCGACGCCGTCCGCGCCGGCCTGATCGGCGCGATGCTGCAGGGCGGCGCCCTGATGGACGACCTGACCGTCGGGGAGACCGTCGGCATGGTCGCGGCCCTGCACCGCCGGCCGATGCCGGTGGCCGAGGCCCTGCGCGCCGCCGGGATCGACGAGCTGGCCGGCCGTCGCGCCAACAAGCTCTCCGGCGGCCAGAAGCAGCGCGTGCGCTTCGCCGTCGCCCTGGTCAGCCACCCCGACCTGCTGATCCTCGACGAGCCGACCGCCGCGATGGACGTCGGGACCCGGCGCGAGTTCTGGCGGTCGATGTACTCCTTCACCGAGTCCGGCCGCACGGTCCTGTTCGCCACGCACTACCTCGAAGAGGCCGAGGAGTTCGCCGACCGGGTGGTGCTGATGCGACGCGGTCGCGTCGTGGCCGACGGGAGTGTCGCCGAGGTCCGCGCGCTGGCCGGTGGCCGCACGCTGCGGGCGGCCGTCCCGGGCGCGACCGAAGCCGTCGTCGCGGCCCTGCCCGGCGTCAAGGAGTTCGAGCTGCGCGGCGACCGCGTCGCGATCTCCACCGGCGACTCCGACGCGACGCTGTGGGCGCTGAAGGCCGCCGTGCCCGCTGTCCACGACGTCGAGATCAGCGCCGTCGGCCTCGAAGGCGCCTTCCTCACCCTGACCGCCGACGAGACCCCGGAGTCCGTGCGATGAACGCCACCTACCTGCTCACCGAGATCCGCCGGAACTTCCGGGCGCCGCGGTTCCTGGTCTTCGTCATCGCGTTCCCGGTGCTGATGTTCTTGTTGCAGGCCAGCGTCTTCGTCAAGGCCGGCGATCCGCAGCACGCCGAGTTCGCGGCCGTGGTGATGATCAACATGATGACCTTCGGGACGTTCGCCGCGGCCAACACCAGCGGCGGCCGGCTCGCCCTGGAGCGGGCGCTGGGCTGGCAGCGGCAGCTGCGGCTGACCCCGCTGACCGGGTTCGGTTACCTCGGCGGCAAAGCGCTGTCCGGGATGCTCGTCGGGCTGCCCGCACTGATCCTCGTGCCCGTGCTGGCCGTGACGGTCGAGGGCGTGCACCTCGACGCCGCCGGCTGGGTCCGGATCCTCGTCGGAATCTTCCTCGGCACGCTGCCGCTGGTGCTGCTCGGCCTGCTCATCGGGCAGTTCGGCACGCCGGACTCGATGCAGCCGATCAGCATGATCGTCACCCTCGGCATGGGCTTCCTCGGCGGCCTGTGGATCCCGCTGGAAGGCATGCCGTCCTGGATGCACGACGTCGCGCAGATCATGCCGACGTACTGGGTGCTGCAGGTCGCGCGACCGGCCGTGACCAGCGACATGGTGGTCTCGCTGCCGCAGGCCGTTGGCGTCCTCGCGGCGTGGACCGCGGTCCTGGGGGTGCTGGTGATCAGGCGTTACCGTAAGGACAGCGCCCGGGTCTGAGGGCCGGGACAGGGGAAATGGGAACGGCGATGGCCAAGGACGAAGCGAAGCAGCACGGGCTGAGCAACCACGACACGTGGTGGGAGGACCCCCCGCGCAGCCGGGGCAAGAGCGGGCCGGACAAGTTCCGGTGGCCGCTCCTGTCGATCGTGTTCACCCTGCCCTACCTCATCCCGGTGACGAAGTCGCTGCTGGCCGTGGACCGCGTGACGCCCTGGGTCGTGGTGCTGTGGGTGCTCGTCTACGGCGTCGCGGTGTCCTACGCGCTGTTCCCGGTCGCGTTCGACCGCGGCCGCCCGTTCCGCTTCGCCTACAGCGTGTGGATGCTCTTTCTGGGCCTCGCCGTGGTCGCCGCGACGCACGCCAACCCGTTCGTCATGCTCTACGGCACCGCCGCGCTGGTGTTCCTGCTGCCGCTGGCGTGGGTGGTGCTCCTCGACGGCGCGGCGCTGCTGATCGGTGCGGCGATCCTGCTGGTGGACGGCCGGTTCGGCGGCAACTGGGGCGACCTGGTCACCGTCGCGTCGGTGACGATGGCGATGTTCTTCATGTCCAGCCTGGTCCGGGCGGTCCGGCGGCTGCAGCTGGCCAACGAGGAAATCGCCACGCTCGCGGTGGCGAACGAACGCGAGCGCGTCGCCCGCGACCTGCACGACCTGCTCGGGCACAGCCTCACCACGATCACCGTCAAGGCGGGGCTGGCCCGACGGGTGCTGGAGAGCTCGGCGGACATCCCGCGCGCGGTCGAGGAGATCCGCGAGGTCGAGGGCCTGACCCGCAGCGCGCTGTCCGACGTCCGCGCCACCGTCTCGGAGTACCGGGAGGTGTCGTTGTCGGCCGAGATCGTCGGCGCCCGGGCCGCGTTGCGGGCCGCGGAGATCGACGCCGACCTGCCGCACGCGGTCGACAACGTGCGGCCCGAGTTCCAGAGCGTCTTCGGGTACGTGCTGCGCGAGGCCGTGACGAACGTGCTGCGGCACTCCGGCGCCAAGCAGGTCAAGGTGAAGCTGGGGGACACCTGGCTGGAGATCGAGGACGACGGCCGGGCGGCCGAGGTCGTCCCGGGCAACGGCCTGCGCGGGCTCACCGAGCGGCTGACCGCCGTCGGGGGCACCCTGCGGGCGTCGGCCCGGTCCGGGGGAGGATTGCTGGTGCGGGCGGAGATCCCGCTGCCGGAACCACGCGCGGCCGCCCCGGCCGTGCGCGCCGAACCCGCGGGAGGACTCGCTTGATCCGGGTGTTGCTGGCCGACGACCAGGCCATGGTGCGCGGCGCACTGGCGACCGTGCTGAGCCTCGAATCGGACATCGAGGTGGTCGGGCAGGTCGGCTCCGGCGACGAGGTGGTGGCCGCCGCGCGCGAGGCCAAGCCGGACGTCGCCTTGCTGGACGTGCAGATGCCGGGCAAGGACGGGCTGGCGGCGGCGGCCGACCTGCGGGCCGCGCTGCCGTCGTGCCGGGTCATCATCTGCACGACGTTCGGCCGGCCCGGCTACCTGGCGCGTGCGATGGCGGCGGGCGCGGCCGGGTTCGTCGTCAAGGACGCCCCGCCCGAGCAGTTGGTCGAGGCCGTCCGGCGAGTCCACAGTGGACTCCGCGTGGTGGACCCGGCGCTGGCCGCCGAGTCGCTGGCCACCGGCGCCAGCCCGCTCACCGGGCGCGAGCGGGATGTCTTGCGGGAAGCCAAGGACGGCAGCACGGTGGCCGACGTCGCCCGTGCGCTGCACCTGTCGGAAGGGACCGTCCGCAACCACCTGTCCGCCGCGATCGGCAAGACCGGCGCCCGGACCCGGGCCGAAGCGGTGCGGGTCTCGGAGGAGCGCGGCTGGCTCTGAGCGGCCGCCGGCCTTCTGACAAGATGGGCCGGGTGGGTACCGCTGAACGCACGAAACCGACGCGCGCGAGCTGGGCGCGCCGGATCGCCTTCGGCACGGTCCTCATGCTGCTCGCGCTCGTCGGCGGCACGGCGTTCCGCGTCTGGCAGGTCGCGCGCGAGAACGACCGGACGCCCGCCGACGTCATCGTGGTGCTGGGCGCGGCGCAGTACAACGGCAAGCCGTCGGACATCTACGCGGCGCGGCTGGTCAAGGCGAAGCAGCTCTACGACGCGGGCGTCGCGAAGACGATCGTCACCGCGGGCGGCAAGAAGGCCGAGGACAACTTCACCGAGGCCCGGGCCGGCCAGCTGTGGCTGACCCGGCACGGCGTGCCGTCGTCCGCGACGCTGGCGGTCGGGGAGGGCAGCGACACGCTGCGCAGCCTCCGTGCGGTCGCCGACGAGGTCCAGGGACGCGGCTGGCACTCGGCCGTGCTCGTCAGCGACCCGTGGCACTCCTTCCGCGCCCGGACCATGGCCGACGACCTGGGCCTGGACGCCTGGACCGCGCCGACGCACAGCGGGCCGATCGTGCAGGAGCGCGTCACGCAGGTGCGCTACATCATCCGCGAGACCGGCGCGCTGCTGTACTACCGGCTGACGAAGACCCCGGCCGACGATCTCTTCGCCACCTTCCTCGGCTGAGTTTTTGTCGGTCCCGCCGTTTAGGCTGGCCGGGTGGATTACACCGAGCACGAGACCGCCCGCCTGCTGCCGGAGCCGGCGAAGGGCGCGGCGCTGCCCGGCACGCGCGCGGACGGGCGCAGCGCGTTCTCGCGCGACCGGGCCCGCGTGCTGCACTCGGCGGCGCTGCGGCGGCTCGCCGGCAAGACCCAGGTGGTCGGGCCGGGGGAGGGCGCCGAGATCACCGGCGTCCCGCGCACCCGGCTGACGCACTCCCTGGAGGTCGCGCAGATCGGCCGGGGCATCGCCGACGAGCTGGGCGCGGACCCGGACCTGGCCGACACCGCGGGGCTGGCGCACGACATCGGGCACCCGCCGTTCGGGCACAACGGCGAGCGCGCGCTCGACGAGGTGGCCACCGCGTGCGGCGGCTTCGAGGGCAACGCGCAGACGTTGCGCATCCTCACCCGGCTGGAGCCGAAGCTGCTGTCCGCCGACGGCGAGCCGGTGGGGCTCAACCTGACCCGCGCGTGCCTGGACGCGACCACGAAGTACCCGTGGCCGCGCAGGCCGGGGCAGGCGAAGTACGGCGTGTACGGCGACGACGTCCCGGTGTTCGAGTGGGTGCGGGAAGGGGCGCCGGAAGAGCGGACGTGCCTGGAAGCCCAGATCATGGACTGGGCGGACGACGTCGCGTACTCGGTGCACGACGTCGAGGACGGCGTGCTGGCCGGCCGGATCAAGCTGCGCGTGCTCGCCCACCCGGACGAGCGCGCGGCCGTCGCCGAGGCCGCGGCCAAGCACTTCTCGGCGCAGTCGGTGTCCACTTTGGAGGATGCGGCGGCCGAGCTGCTGGCGCTGCCGGTGGTGGCGGAGCTGGCCTCGGCCGAGCCGGACGGTTCCCCGGGCGCGCAGGTGGCGTTGAAGCGGTTGACGAGCGAGCTGGTCGGCCGCTTCACGACGGCGGCGGTCACGGGCACCCGCGCCGAGTTCGGCGAGGGGCCGCTGAGCCGCTACGGGGCGCGGCTGTGCGTCCCGGAGCAGGTCGCGGCGGAGGTTGCGCTGCTGAAGGCGCTGGCGCTGCGGTACGTGATGAGCGACCGCCGCCGGCTGGCGATGCAGGAGGGGCAGCGCGAGCTGCTGGTGGAGCTGGTCCACGCGCTGGCCCGCCGGGCCCCGGAGTCCCTGGACCCGCTGTTCGCCCCGGCCTGGAAGTCGGCTCGCGACGACGCGGGGTTGCTGAGGGTGGTGATCGACCAGGTCGCTTCGCTCACGGACGCCCAAGCCCACACGTGGTACTCCTGGCACGTGACCCGCCACCACCGCTGACGGTCACGCACGAGCAGCACGCGTGTCTGCAGGGGCATCGCGTGTGATTGGAGGGGCATCCGCGCTGATGCCCCCTCAATCACGGCTGATGCCCGCCCAACCACGCGAGATGCCCGCCTGATCACGTGAACCAACCTTTGGGTACGCGAGCCGACTGTTCGGGCACGCGAGCCGACCGGCTGAGTACGTGAGCCGACTGTCTGGGTACGCGAGCCGACCTTGCGGACCTGGTCGCGGAGTGGTTCTGGCATCCGGCGGCGCGGTTCCGCGTGGGGGATTTGTCACCCTTGGGCGGAGTTCCGCGTGGCCGCCCGGTGGGGTGAACCGTTCCGGTACTCTCGCCCGCATGGCCACGGACAGCCACCTCCGGTTCGCCCTCGCCGTCCACGCGGCCCTCGGTGCCGCGGGCGGGAACTCCTGTTTCTCGCCGTATTCGGTGGCCAGTGCGCTGATCCTGGCCGCGCGGGCCGCCCGGGGGACCACCCGCGAGGAGCTCGTCGCCCTGCTCGGTGATCCCGACCAGCAGACCGTCCTGCTGCGGGAAGCCGCGCAGCCGGTCGAAGAGGGCCGGGGTGAGCAAGCCGAGGTCGCCGTCTCGAACACGCTGTGGGCCGACGACCGGCTCCCGCTCGAAGATTCCTTCAAGGCCGAGCTGGCCGGGTGGCCCGGCGCCGCCGTGGCGAGCGCGCCCTTCGAGAAGGAGCCCGAAGCCGCGCGCGCCCTGATCAACGACGATGTCGGGCGCACCACGCGCGGCCTCATCCCGCAGCTGCTCCCGCCCGGCTCGATCGACCGGGACGTCGCGGCCGTCCTGGTCAACGCCCTCTACCTCAAAGCCGCGTGGAAGCTGCCGTTCCGCGAGGCGAACACCGGCGACGCGCCGTTCCACGCGCCGTCCGGCACCCGGGACGTCCCGACCATGTGGCTCAGCGAGCGCGTCGGCTACGCGCACGCCGCCGGGTGGCAGGCCGTGCAGCTGGTCGCGGCGGGCGGCTTCCAGGCCGTGGTGCTGCTGCCCGACGGCGACCTCGCCGACGCCGAAGCGGCCCTCGACCAGGCCACCCTGACGAGCCTGCTCGGCGAAATCGGCTTCAAGCTCGTCGAGCTCGCGCTGCCCAAGATCTCGCTGGACGTCCCCAGCTCGCTCACCGGCGTGCTGCGCGGCCTCGGCGTCCGCACGATGTTCACCGACGAGGCCGACCTGAGCGGCCTCTCCCCGGACCCGCGGCTGACCGTGTCCGAGGTGCTGCACCAGGCCGTGCTGCGGGTGGACGAACAGGGGTTCGAGGGGGCCGCGGCGACCGCGCTGACCATGCGCCTCACCTCGATGATCATCGACGACCCGGTCACCGTCACGGTCGACCGGCCGTTCCTGCTGCTGGTCCGGCACGCCGGCACCGGGGCCCTCCACTTCCTCGCCAGGGTGGTCGAACCGTGAGCTTGAAGTCCGAAGCCGTCCCCGATCTCGTCCCACCCGCCCCCGAACCACCCGAAGGCCCAAAGCGCTGGGCGTGGCAGGACTCCGCCATCACCGGCGGTTTCCTCCTGTTCACGATCCTGCTGTACAACGGGCTCTGGTTCGACCTCAAGCGCGGTTACCTCTGGAACGGCGCCGCCGACCAGAGCCAGTGGGAGTGGTACTCGACGGTTGTCGCGAAGGCCGTGCTGCACTTCCAGAACCCGTTCACCACGGACCTCCAGAACTACCCGCACGGCGTCAACATGGCGGCGAACGCGGCGATGTTCGGCCTGAACGTCCCGCTCGCCCCGCTCACGCTGACCTTCGGCGCGACGCTGACGTGGGCGATCGTGCTCACCGCCGGGCTCGCCGGGACCGCCGCCGGCTGGTACTGGGTGTTCTCCCGCCACCTGGTGCCGAACCGCACGGCGGCCGCGATCGGCGGCGCGTTCTGCGGTTTCGCCCCGCCGATGATCTCGCACGGCAACGCGCACCCGAACTTCGTCGTGCTGTTCGTGCTGCCGTTCATCGCGCTCAAGACGATCCAGCTCGCCCACGGCGAACGCCCGCTGCGCAACGGGATCGTGCTCGGGCTGCTCGTCGCGTGGCAGATCCTGCTGGGCGAAGAGCCGCTGATGATCTTCGCGCTGACCTTCCTCGTGTTCGCCGTCGCGTACCTGATCCCGCACCGCGCGGAGATCCGCGGCATGCTGGCGCCGCTGGCCAAAGGGATCGGCATCGGCGCGGTCGTCGCGTTGCTGATCGCCGGGTTCCCGTTGTACTGGCAGTTCTTCGGTCCGCAGAGCTTCCACTCGCTGCTGCACGGTCCGGCGGGAAACGACACGGCGGCGTTCACGCGCTTCGCGACGCAGTCGATCGCCGGCGCGCCCGAGGCGGCGGCGGACGTGTCGATGAACCGCACCGAGGAGAACGCGTTCTTCGGCTGGCCGCTGATCGTGCTCATGGTGGTGCTCACGATCTGGCTGTGGCGCGACGTCGTTTCGCGCGCACTGGCGATCACGATGTACGTGATGGCCCTCCTTTCGCTGGGCGTCGAAATCACCGTCGCGCACGACGACACCGGCATCGCCGGGCCGTGGAAGTGGCTCGGGCAACTGCCGCTGCTGGATTCGCTGCTCGAATCCCGGCTCGCGATGGGCTGCATCCCCGTGGTCGGCGGGCTCCTGGCGATCGCGACGCACCGCGTCTGGGCGGCGGCGGCCGAGCAGCCCGAGCCCCTGGACGGCAAACCCCGCTTCCCGCTGCGCATGATCTGGATCGGCGCGGTGGTGGCGGTGCTGCTGCCGATCGCCCCGACGGAGCTGGTGACGCACGAACGCCCGCTCTCACCTCCTTTCTTCGCCGACGGGATCTGGCGCCAGTACATCGCCCCGGGCGGCTCGCTCGTGCCGGTCCCGCTGCCGAGCACCGGCGAGGCCGAGCCGCTGCACTGGCAGGTCGACGCGGGCCTCGGCTACCCGATGCCCGAGGGCTACTTCGTCGGCCCGACCTCCCCGGACGACCGCCGCGGCCGCTACGGCGCGGTGCCCCTGCCGACCTCGGACCTGTTCGCCGAGGTGGAGAAGACGGGACAGGCCGCGGACGTCACCGAAGCCGACCGCACCCAGGCGCTGACCGACCTGCGCGCCTGGAACGCGGACGTGCTGGTGGTCGGCCCCCGCCAGAACCAGGAAGCGCTGAAGTCCACTGTGGAGCTCCTGCTGCGCAAGCCGGCGGAGTTCGTCGGCGGGGTGTGGGTCTGGGACGTGCGGCCCCTGACGCCGTGACCGGCGCCCGGCGCGCGCCCGGCGTCGGTCAGGCCTTCGCGGCGTCGAGCAGGATCGCGATCAGCTCCTTCGGTCGAGAGAGCATCGGCCAGTGCCCGGTGGTCATCTCCACCAGCTGCCAGCGGGCGCTCTCGAGCAGCTTCGCGACATCCGGCGACGGTGTCTCACCGTCGAGGAGGCACTTGATGTACGTCGCCGGGAGCTCGCCCAGCGGACGCGAAAGCACCGCGGGCTCGGTGAGCGACGCGGCCGGGTGCGGGGTCGAACCCTCGACGATCCGGGCGATCTCGGCGTCCGAAAGTCCTTGGTCCGCAAAGTCTTCCGCGGTCAGCGGCGGCCAGAAGCCGCGTTCGGTGAGTGCCGCTGCCTGCGCCTCGGACCAGGCGGACGTGAACGACTCCCCGTCGGCCGGCACGTTGGAGTCGACGAACACCGCGCGCTTCAGCCGGTCGCCGATCCGCTCGGCCGCCTGCCCCACCGGGATGCCCGAGTAGCTGTGCCCGACCATCACGACCTCCCGCAGGTCGCCCTGCGAGACGACGTCGACGATGTCCTGCACCTGCCGTTGCTGCCCGCCGGGCGCGTCGCGTTTTTCGGCGACCCCGGACAACGTCACCGCGTGTGCGCCGTGGCCCGCTTCGCGCAACCCCGGGACGACGTCGTCCCACGCCCACGAACCGAGCCAAGCGCCTGCCACCAGTACGAATTCAGCCATGCCGGAAACCTAGTGGAGGGGTCCGACAGTTTCGGTAGAGTCGGCGCCCGTGACCTCAGTGGACGACCAGGGGCGGACCGAGCCGCCCGTCGATGGCGACGAAGCCGCGATCCTGCTCGGTTTCCTGGACTTCCACCGCGACACCTTGGCGTGGAAGTGCGCCGGACTCGACGCGGCCGGCCTGCGCGCGACGCACCCGCCGTCCACGCTGACGCTGGGCGGGCTGCTCAAGCACCTCGCCTACGTCGAGGACTACTGGTTTTCGTGCGTCCTGTTCGACCGCGAGCCGGCGAAGCCGTGGAACACCGTCGACTGGCGCGAAACCCCGGACTGGGACTGGGATTCCGCGGCGGAGGACTCGCCCGAGCAGCTCCGTGAGCTCTGGCAGGGAGCGGTGGCGCGGTCCCGGGAGCTTTACGCGGAGGCGTTGACGAACGGCGACCTTTCGCAGGCCTCCAAGCACACGCGGCGGGACGGCAGTTCGCCGAGCCTGCGCTGGATCCTGGTCCACCTGGTCGAGGAGTACTGCCGCCACAACGGCCACGCCGACCTCATCCGCGAATCGATCGACGGCAGCACCGGGGAATAGTGGCTCGTCAGGGCGGAGTCGGGCCGACGAACAAGCAGAACGGGTGGCCCGCCGGATCCGCGTAGACGCGCAGTGGCTCCTCGGGGTCGTCCGCGCGGTCCGCCAGCAGCCGTGCGCCCAGCGACATCGCTCGTTCGTGCTGCTCGTCCAGCTCGGCGACCGTCTCCACGATCAGGTCCAGGTGCAGCATCTGCGGCCGCGGACCGGACGGCCACGTCGGCGGCGGCAGCGTGTCGACCTGCTGGAACGCCAGCCGCGGCACGCCGGACGCGTCGAGCAGGACCACCTGGCGCAGCCGCGGGACGCGCTCAGCCACGGCGGTGCGCGATCTGGAAGACGTTGCCGAACGGGTCGCGGACCATCGCGCACCGGTCGCCGTAGGGCGGGGAACAGCTCGCGCTCGCCTTCGGCCGACACCAGGATCAGCGAGTCGCCGATGCGGATCTCGGCGGGCCGGCCGCCGTCGGCCAAGCCGGTTCCGCGCGTGATCACAAGTCAGCGCCGCAGGCCGACCAGCTTCACCAGGAACCGGTCGACCTGCTCGACGGCCGGCGGCCACGGCAGGTCGGGCTCGTTGATCCGCTGCGCCAGCATGCCGTTGACCGCCGTCCGCAGGTCGATGGCGACGGTCGCCGCGTCGTCGGACGGCGCCAGGCCCGCCTCCATGCAGGCCCGGACCGCGTCGATCGTGCGCGCGACCATGACCTCCTTGAACGGCATGCCGAGCCGTCGGTGGACCTTGCTCTCGTGTAGCACCTTGTAGAGCCCGGGGTGCTCGCGCGCCCACGCCGCCTGCGCCAGGATCCGGGCGCGCAACGCGGCCGCCGGGTCGGAAGCCTCCGCGGCCGCGGCGTCCCCGGTGCCGACGAGCTCCTCGTGACACCGCCGCATCGCGGCCAGCACCAACGCGTCGCGGTCCGGGAAGTGCAGGTAGACCGACGTCGCCGCGATCGACACCTCCCGCGCGACGGCCCGCAGGGACAGCGCTTCGTCGTCGGCCAGCTCGTCGAGCATCCGCACGGCGGCCGTGACGATCTCTTCGCGCAGCAACTCGCCCTGGCCGCGGGCGTTGGGACGGCGGCGGTTCTCGGTCATGGTCGGTCCAGTGTAGCTGGACACCCATTGCGCTACAGGTGTAGCTTCAATTGCACTACAGCTGTAGCGCTACGAATGTTCACCACACTGAGGGAGCACGATCTTGACCACCACCGAAAGTCCGACCAGCCTCGAGCGCCTGGCCGCGCTCGACCCGGTGTTCGCCCAGATGGCCGGCGCCACCGCGAAGTACGTCCGGGCGATCCCGGAGCTGACCGACCGGGAGAAGACGTTCCTGTGCGTCACGGCCGACGTCTGCCAGGCGAGCCTGGGTATGGCGTTCAGCGCCCACGTGCGGGCCGGCCTGGCCGCCGGAGTGTCCACTTCGGACATTCGCGAGCTGCTGCGGTTCGTCTCGTACGACTGCGGTTACCACGCCGCGACGGCGGGTGTCGAGCGGATCGTCGAGCTGGAGGCGGAACTGGGGATCTCCCCCGAAGACGCCGAACCGCTGGCACCCGAGCTGCTCTCGACCGGGCCGGACGCCGCGCCCAGCCCGCTCCCGGAGCCGACGCGCGCCCGGCTGAACGAGCTGGACCCGCACTTCACCGGGTACTTCGACCTGCAGTCGCGGATGCGCACCGGGCACGGGCCCGGCACGCTCAGCGAACGCGAGCGCGGCCTGGTCAGCCTCAGCGTCGACGTCCACTACCGGACGCTGGCCGACACCTTCCGCACGCACGTCGGGCGAGCGTTGCGGGGCGGTGCGTCGCCGGAGGACGTGCGGGCCGCGCTGCGGTTCAACGCGCAGTTCGGCGTCACCCGGGCCTGGCACGCCTGGGAAGTCCTGAACGAAATCCTGGCCTAACCGAGGACCTCGCCCGCGAGCCGGCTCAAGTAGCCCGCGAAGCGCTCGCGGTCTTCGCGAGGCCAGTCGCCCACCAGTGCCTCGAACGCCTGACGCTGGTGGGCTTGCGAAGCCGCGAGGAACTCCTTCGCCGCGTCGGTGAGCGTCAGGACCGCGCGGCGCGCGTCCCGGGCCGAAGTCGAGCGTACGACGAAGCCGTCTCGCCCCGCTTCGCCGACCATCCGGCTGGCCACCGAGCGGTCGACACCCAGCTGGCGGGCCACGTCGGCGACTGTCACTTCGTCGCTCGCCGCACCGTCGATCGCCTGGATGACGAACAGGTTCGGCACCGTCCACGCCGGTGGCGCGTCGGCGGCGAAGCGCTCGACGACGTCCGGAGCCCACTGGCGCGCCCAGTGCCGGACCAGCCGGAAGAGGGCGGGGCCGCCGTCGGGGCTTGATGCGTGCATAAGGCACACTATAACGTGTGCTTTATGCACGCATCTCGGAACCTCGCTTTCACCGGCCTCCTACTTGGCATGGCCATGGCCCAGCTCGACGGCCTGATCGTCACCGCGGCGCTGCCGTCGGTCGGCGAAGACCTGCACGCCCGTACCGGCCTCGTCGCGGTGACCGCCGCGGGCCTGCTCACCCTCACCGTCGCGACGCCGCTGCACGGCCGGCTCGGCGACCTGTACGGCCGCCGGATCTCCTTCGCCGGCTCGGTTCTCGTGTTCGCCGCGGCCTCGGCGTGGTGTGCCGCCGCGCCCGGCCTCGGCTCGCTGATCGCCGCCCGTGCGCTGCAGGGCCTGGGCGGGAGCGGGCTGATCGTCACGGCGATGAGCGCGCTCGGCGAGCTGTTCGAGCGGGACGAGCTGCTGCGCCGCCAGGGCTGGCAGACGGCGGTCTTCGCGGCCGCCACCCTCGGCGGACCGCCGCTGGGCGGGCTGCTCGCCGCCGGCCCGGGCTGGCGGTGGATCTTCCTGGTCAACCTCCCGCTGTGCGTGCCCGCGCTGGTGCTGGGCCTGCGCGGCCTACCCGCGAAACCGCACCGCACCAAGGAGAAGTTCGACGCCGGGAGCAGCCTCGTGCTCGTGACCGCGGGGTCGGCGGTCGTCGCGCTCGGCACCGTCGACGCCCTCGCCCGCAGTCCACTGTGGACGCCGATCCTGGCGGTGGTCGCCGTGGGCGCGGGGTTCCTGTTCGTGCGCAGGCAGCGCCGCACGCCGAACCCGCTGATCTCGCCGAAGGTCTTCGCGGACGCCGTCCTGGCGCGCGCGGTGGTCGTCAACGGCCTGGCCGGCGCGGCGCTCTACGGCACCTTCACCTACGTGGCGCTGGTCGCCGCGCTGAGCGCGAATGCGGCCGGGACCGGCCTGCTGCTCGTCGCGATGACCGCCGGGCAGCTCGCGCTCTCCGCGTCCTTCGCCGCGCTGGCCCGCCGACGCCCGGACATGACGGCGTGGGGCCGGTCCGGCTGCCTGCTCGGCCTGGCCGGGCTCGCCGCGGTCGCCGTCGCGGCCGCTCTGGACGGCAGTCCGTGGCTCCTCGCGCCGGGGCTGTTCGCGATCGGCGCGGCTTTCGCGGTCTGTACGTCCGCGTACACCGTCCTGGGCCAGACCCGGGCGAAGCGCGACCTGATGGGCGTCACTCTGGGTTCGCTGACCTTCGCCCGGCAGGCCGGCGGGCTGGCCGGCGCGGCGGTGTTCGGCTGGCTCGCGCTGGCCACGACCGGCGGGCTCGGCGCCGCCGGCCTCACCGTCGTGTTCGCTTCGGCGGCCGCGATCATGCTCGTGGCCTGCGTCACCGCTCCCGCTGTCACGTCTCCCGAAGCGGTCTCGTCCTCCTCGTGACCGCGAACGAAGGAGAACGCTGATGCCTCGCATTCCCGCGAAGAAGACGTCCGAAGCCGGCCCGTTCCTCAAACTGGTCTACCGGATCGCCGGGCGGCGCTACGGCGCGGTGCCCGAGCCGATGGCCGTCGCCGCGCACCACGCCGGCCTGCTGCGGGCCAATGCTGTGCACGAGCTGATGGTGGAGCGGGCGTCGAAGAAGGTACCGGCGAACGTGCGCGAGCTCGCCGTTTACCGCGTCGCGACCCGGATCGGCTGCTCGTGGTGCGTCGACTTCGGCACGATGCTGCAGAAGCACGACGGCCTGGATATCGAGCGGCTCAAGAAGATCGACGACTACGCGACCTCGCCCGCGTTCAGCCGGCCGGAACGGCTCGCGATCGCCTACGCCGACGCGATGTCCGGCGAGCAGACCACCGTGACCGACGAGCAGGTCGCCGAACTCGAGCGCGAGTTCGGCCGCGACGGCGTCGTCGAACTGACCTACCAGATCGCGCTGGAGAACTCGCGCGCCCGGATGAACAGCGCGCTCGGCATCGTCGACCAGGGCTTCACCTCGGGCGACGCCTGCCGCGTCCCGCTCCCGTAGGACCCCGGGAATCGGACCCCGGGCGGACGCGGAACCGGGGTCCGCCGCGGGACCGTTCCGGCATGCACCTCGTCGCCAGTGAACGGATCAAGCTCCTCAGCATCGCCACGCCCTGGGTGTGCGGCGTTTTCGCGCTCGTCGCGCTGGCCGCCCCCGCCGCGCTCACCGCCCTCACGGCGACCGAGTCGCGGCTGCCGCCCACCGTCGCGAGCACCCAGTTCGGCTACCAGCTGGGGATGGTCGCCGTCCTGGTGGCCGCCGCGCTCGCCGTGACGAGCGAGTACCACTCCGGGACGATCCACGGCACCTTCCAGGCCGTACCGAGCCGGTGGCCGGCCTTGGTCGCGAAAGCCGTGGTCGTCGCCGGGTTCGCGTTCGGACTCGGCGAGGCCGCCGCGTTCACGGCCTGGCTGGTCGCGCGGGTCCTCGCCCCGGACGCCGACCTGGCGCTGGACAGCGTCGCGGACTGGACGATCGTCGCCGGCACCGGTCCGGTGTTCGCGCTGGCCGCCGTCTGCGGGGTCGGGGTGGGCCTGCTCGTGCGCCACACCGCCGGCACGGTCGCGCTGCTCGTCGCCTATCCGCTGATGGCGGAGAACGTCGTCCAGCTGATCCCCCGGGCGGGGCAGGCGATCCACCGGTGGATGCCGCTGAACGCCGTCACGAAGTTTCTCAGCGGCAGCGGGGAGGCCAACGCCGGCCGGGACGGCGGGAACGCGGCCGTCCTGTCGGACTCGCCGCTGAGCCCGGGCTGGGCCCTGGCCTACTTCGGCGCTTTCGCCGCCGTGCTGCTGGCCGCCGGGATCACTCAGGCGCGGCGGCGGGACGCGTGATCCGGGTCAGCTTGTCCGGATTGACGACGTCGTAGATCGCCACGATCTTCCCGTCGCGGACGGTCATCGCCTGCACGTGCTCGTCGAGGGCGAAGAAGCCGTCCTGGCCCGGCTGCGGAGCGAGGTAGACCCCCAGATCGCCGTTGACGAGCACCGGCTTGCCGCCGGTGAGCACCCCGGGCGGGTACTTGCTCGTGAGACCGACGAAGAACCGGGCGATCTTGTCCGCGCCGACGATGAGCTGGCGCGTGGTCCGGCCCTTGCCGTTCGAGTCGCCGACGAGCACGACGTCCGGGGCCAGCAGTTCGGTCATCGCCCGGATGTCCCCGGCCTGCAACGCGACGACGAACTTCTCGAGGATCTTCGCCTGTTCCTCAAGCGGCACGCGCGGCGCCGGGTCGGCGTCGGCGAGGGCCTTGCGGCCGCGGGACGCGTGCTGGCGCGCGGCGTCGACCGAGACGCCGAGCGCGTCGGCGATCTCCGCGAAGGGCACCGAGAAGGCGTCGTGCAGCACGAACGCGACGCGCTGCTCCGGAGTCAGCTTGTCGAGCACGACCAGCGCGGCCATCCGCAGCCCGTCGTCACGCACGGCGACGTCGAGCGGGTCTTCGCTCACCGGGCGTCCGAACGGCGTGACGACCGGCTCGGGCAGCCAGTTGCCGACGTACTTCTCGCGCTGGGCCGCCGCCGACTTCAGCCGGTCGAGGCAGATCCGGCCGACGACGGTGGTCAGCCAGCCCCGCAGGTCGCGGATCGCCGCGCGGCCCGCATCGTCCAGGCCGGCCAGGCGCAGCCAGGACTCCTGGACCGCGTCCTCGGCGTCGGCGCGCGTGCCGGTCAGCCGGTAGGCGACCCCGATCAGGTGACCGCGGTGGGCGGCGAACTCCTCGGCGAGCGTGTCCTGGGCGGTGGGCGTGGAGACCATGCCCCGAGTGTGCCGCAAACGGCGCGGCTAGAGTGGGTGACGTGGCAGGACGGATTCGGGACAGCGACATCGCGGAGGTGCGCGAGCGGAACCGGATCGACGAGGTCGTCGGGGAGTACGTGGCGCTGCGCCGCGCCGGCGGGGGCAGCCTGAAGGGCCTCTGCCCGTTCCACAACGAGAAGACCCCGTCGTTCAACGTCCGCCCGACGCACGGCACCTTCCACTGCTTCGGCTGTGGCGAGGGCGGCGACGTCATCAAGTTCGTCCAGAAGATCGACCTGATCACCTTCGTGGAGGCCGTCGAGCGGCTGGCCGACCGGATCGGCTTCCGGCTCACCTACGAAGGCGGCGGCGCGACGATCCAGCGTGACCGCGGCAGCCGCAGCCGGCTGATCGAGGCGCACCGCGCGGCCCAGGAGTTCTACGCCGAGCAGCTGGGCACCGACGAGGCGCGCACCGCGCGGGACTTCCTGTCCGAGCGCGGGTTCGACGCGTCCGCGGCGAAGACGTTCGGCTGCGGCTACGCCCCCGGCGGCTGGGACAAGCTCACGAAGCACCTGCTCACGCGGGGTTTCGAGGTCAAGGAGCTGCTGACGGCGGGGCTGTCCAAGGAAGGCCAGCGCGGCCCGATGGACCGCTTCCACCGGCGCCTGGTCTGGCCGATCCGCGACGTCGGCAACGAGGTCGTCGGCTTCGGCGCGCGGCGGCTGTTCGACGACGACCGGATCTCGGCGAAGTACCTCAACACCGCCGAGTCGCCGATCTACAAGAAGTCCCAGGTCATGTTCGGCCTCGACCTGGCCAAGCGCGAGATCGCGAAGCGGCACCAGGTCGTCGTGGTCGAGGGCTACACCGACGTGATGGCGATGCACGCGTCCGGCGTGCCGACGGCGGTCGCGTCGTCGGGCACGGCGTTCGGCGAAGACCACATGAAGGTGCTTCGCCGGCTGATGATGGACGACGACGCCTTCCGCGGCGAAGTGATCTTCACCTTCGACGGTGACGAAGCGGGCCAGAAGGCTGCTTTGAAGGCCTTCGAGGGCGACCAGACGTTCGCCGGCCAGACCTACATCGCGGTGGCGCCGGACGGCATGGACCCGTGCGAGCTGCGCCTGGCCAAGGGCGACAGCGCGGTGAAGGACCTGGTCGCGCGGCGGACCCCGCTGTTCGAGTTCGTCATCCGGAGCACGCTGAAGAACTACGACCTCGACTCGGTCGACGGCCAGGTCTCGGCGCTGCAGAAGACCGTGCCGATGGTCGCATCGATCAAGGACCGCGCGGCCCGCGACGGCTACGCGTCGAAGCTCGCCTGGTGGGTCGGCTGGCAGGACGTCGCGCAGGTGGTCAACCGGGTCCGCGGCAGCGCGGGCGCGACCGACCGGCGCGGCGGCGCGCCCCTCAAGCAGCCGGCGCGCGTCGGCGCCGCCCCGGACGCTCCGGCGCCCCAGGACGTGGCCCGCCCGGCGCCGAAGGACCCGCGGTTCGCCGTCCAGCGCGAGGCGCTGAAGGCGGCGCTGCAGCAGCCGGCGATCGCCGGGCCGGAGTACGACGCGCTGCCGCTGGAGGCGTTCACGCACCCGGTGTACGTCGCGGTGCACGAGGCCGTGCTCAAGGCGGGCGGCGCGGGTTCGGGCCTGACCGGCCCGGCCCTGCTGGACGCGGCCGCCCCGCACTGTCCGGAAGGGACGGTCCGGCGCGTGCTGTCCGAGCTGGCCGTGGAACCGTTGCAGGCCAAGGACGAAGTCGACTCCCGTTACATCTCCTCGATCCTCGCCCGGCTGCAGGAGGGGCTCGTCGGCCGGCAGATCGCGGAGATCAAGGGGAAGCTGCAGCGGCTCTCGCCGGTCGAAGCGCCGGACGACTACCGCGCGCTGTTCGGCGACCTCGTCGCGCTGGAGCAGTACAAGAAGTCGCTGGGCGAGCAGGCGGCCGCCGGCGCGTGGGGCTGAGATGAGTTTCCTGCGCCGGTTGCTGGGCGACCGCACGCCTTCGGACTTCTCCGGTTCGCTTTCGCCCGGGGAAGAGGTCGTCGACAGCGCCCCCGTCGAGGGCGGTGGGTACCTGGTCGTGACGCAGCTCGGGCTGTGGGTCCCTTCCGACGGCGGGGCGCGGCGCGTCGGCTGGCACCTCGTCGGCAAGGCGGCCTGGGCGGACGGCGTGTTCACTCTGACCGAGTCGGCCGAGGTCGGCGCGGCGGGCGCGGCGATCCTGCTGGCGGACCTGCCGCCGGTCCGCTTCCGGCTGGCCGCGCCGGGCAAGGTGCCGCGCGAGGCCTACCAGCGCGTCGAGGGCTCGATCCGGTCGCGGCACCGGCAGGAGATCGGGGCCGGGGGCGCGTGGTTCGTGCAGCGCAAGGTGCCCGGCCGCGACGGCAGCGTCCTGCAGGTCCGGCCCGACCCGGGTACCGACGCCGAGCTGGTCGCGGTCATCGCCGAGCAGGCCGCCGCGAAGCTGGTCAACCCCGCCGGGTAACAGTACGCTCGTACTCAGTACAAGCGTACTTTTTGGAGGCGGCCGTGTGGGATCCCGAGAAGTACCTCGACTACGCCGATCTGCGGGCCCGGCCGTTCTACGACCTGGTCGCCCGCATCGGCGCTCCCGCTCCGCGCCGGGTGGTCGACCTGGGGTGCGGTCCGGGGAACCTGACGGTTTCGCTGCGGGAACGCTGGCCTTCGGCTGCTTTGGAATGCGGCGACAGCTCACCGGAAATGGTGACGGCCGCGCGCGCCCGAGGTCTCGACGCGTCGCTGCTCGACGTCCGCGACTGGAAGCCGGCGCCGGACACCGACGTCGTGGTGTCGAACGCCGTCCTGCAGTGGGTGCCGGACCACGGTTCGTTGCTCCGCCGCTGGGCTTCCTCGCTGCCCTCGGGGGCGTACCTGGCGGTCCAGGTGCCGGGCAACTTCAACGCGCCGTCGCACTCGCTGACGCGGGAACTGGCGGCGTCCCCGGCGTGGTCGTCCCGGCTGGCCGAGGTCGTCTTGCGCGAGGACGACGCGGTCTCGAGCCCACTGGAGTACGCGAACCTCCTGGCCGACGAGGGCTGCGGCGTCGACGCTTGGGAGACGACGTACGTGCAGCCGCTGCGGGGCCCGTCGCCGGTGCTGGAGTGGATCACGGGAACGGCACTGCGCCCGATCCGCGCGGTCCTGTCCGACGCGGAGTGGGAGCAGTTCCGCACCGAGCTGGCCCCGCGGCTGGCTTCGGCATACCCGGCCCGCCCCGACGGCACGACGTGGTTCGAGTTCCGCCGCGTGTTCGTCGTGGGCCAGGTCTAGCGGCGCACCTTCTCGCTGATCTTGGCCCGCGCAACACCGGCAGCACCTTGGACCATGGGATGGTCGACGACCCGGCGGTAGGTGCGCACGAGCTGCTCGTACCGCCCCCGGCCTGCCTTGGCGCCCAGCACGTACCCCAGGCCTGCCCCCAGCAGGAACTTCTTCATCCGCGTCCACGCCTTCCGTCGGTAGGTCGTCCGACTGTCCATTGTCCAGGAAAACCGGCCGCAGGGCGCGGTTGCGCCAAGTGGGGGGTGGGTGCGGAGGGTGTGCGGGCATGGGCTAAAGTTCTTCTCGTCGGTCGGAGAGACCGGCACCGGAAGTGAGCAACATTCCCCTGTAGCTCAACTGGCAGAGCATTCGGCTGTTAACCGGAGGGTTCTTGGTTCGAGTCCAAGCGGGGGAGCAAAAGCCCAGGCCAGCGGCCTGGGCTTCTTTGTGTCCGGGGTCCGGGGCGATGTGGTGTCGATTTTGACGATCGTCCACTGACCGGTCCCGCTCCAGCAGTGTCCGCGGCTGCTGTTCTTCGGCCGGGTCCAGATCGGCCAGCAGCTGGGCCTCGGCCTTGCCCAGACGCTCCCGGGCCTCCGTCAGCGCCTGGGTGCCCTTTCCGTGGTGAGCACGTGACGCGCTCGGCGGTCGACGGGGTCCGGCCGCCGGGTGAGTAATCCCTCGGCTTCGAGGAGGTAGGTCGTCACAGTCTTGTCGAGCGCCAGAGGCTGGGCGACCGCGAGCTGCGACCGGGGTGGTCCCGACACGATCGCCATCAGCACCAGGTAGCCCCGGAGGCCACCGGGCAAGGCGGCGAGCCGCCGACGCGGCGGCGAAGCTGGGAGTGCGGCCCCTCACCCTCGACGTCACCGATGACGATTCCGTGGCCGCGGCGGCCGCGCTCGTCGAGCGCGAACAGAGGCACCTCGACGTGCTCGTCAACAACGCCGCTGTCCGACCGGCGCTGAAGCCGGTGGCCTAGGTGACCGCCGCCTACGCGCGGACGGTCTTCGACACCAACATCATCGCGTGGTCCAGGCTATGCATGCCTTCCTGCCCTGCTGGAAAAGTCCGCCCACGGCGTCGTCGCTGGAGTCTCGTCTCGTCGAAATCCCTTACACGGCATCGAAAGCGGCCCTTTCGAACGTCGTCGACCCGGGCCCACGGCGACCGGCATGAACTCGCTGCCCGGCGTGCAGCCCGTCGAGGCCGGTGCGGCGCCGATCGTGCGGGCCGCGCGGTTCACCCCGGCGGATCCGACCGGCAGCTTCCTCGACGCGAAAGGGATCTCTCCGTGGTGACTCGAAGCGCTCTGGCGAGTTCGGCCGCGAGGTCGTTCAGCAGCCGGTCGAACCGTTGCAGCAGGTTGTGTCCGATGTGGACGCTGTAGCGGCCAGCTCGGTCATTCGTTCATCCGATCCGCTCGCCCGCAAGTCATGAGCAGCACGGCGCGTCAGTCGTCACACGGGCGCCGTCGGTTACAGCCGCGGCGGAGTCCGGTGATGGTTGACCCGAGGTGGTCCTCGCGGAGACCATGGGCTGGGAGGTAGGGCTTGCGATGGGCGTTTCCGGTGGTCCTGAGGGCAGTACGAAATATGACGTGTGTCTGTCCTTCGCCGGGGAGCAGCGTGGCTACGTCGACCAGGTGGCTGCTCATTTGCACCGAAAGGCGGTGCGGGTCTTCTACGACCGCTACGAGACCGCAGCACTATGGGGCGAGGACCTTGTAGCCCACCTGGACGAAGTGTTCCGCACACAAGCGCGCTTCTGCGTGATGTTCGTGTCTTCCGACTACGCCGACAAGATCTGGACGACCCACGAACGCCGTAGTATCCAGGCGCGGGCAATCCGCAGCGCGACCGAGTACATTTTGCCAGTGCGCTTCGACCAGACCGAAATTCCCGGTCTGCTCGACACCGTGGGTTACCTGAACGCCGTTGATCTGACACCCGAGCAGGTGGCTGATCTCGTAATCGCGAAGGTACGCGGCACCCCGACCATCGACTTGCTGACCTATGCCCCGAAAGGGGACGTCCGGCCGAACCATCGGCCCGCAGGGCCTGATGTCCCATCAGCCGATCGGGTCATCACCAGTCAGCTTTTCGGCATGGCGCGCGTTGTCGGCCGCGATGGCCAGTTGGCGCGGCTGTCGGACAGCTTCTTCAGCGTGGCCCGCAATGCGGTCGCACCCCCTGTGATCCGTGTTCTCACCGGCATCGGCGGCATCGGCAAGTCCAGTCTTGCCCGCGCGTACGGCGTGCACAACCAGGTGCGCTACGACCTGATTTGGTGGATCCGGTCGGAGACAGCCGAGCTGGCAGTGGACGACTTCCGCGGGCTTTTGACCACCCTGGGGATATCGGAGGTGCAGCGGCTGGAGCAACCGGTCCAGCTGGCCCACGTGCTGCTGGCCAACCGGGGCGGCCGATGGTTGCTGATCTTCGACAATGTGCCCCGCCAGTCCGGGTTGCGGGGTCTGATTCCCCCCGAGGGAACCGGGGACGTCATCGTGACCAGTAGAACGCAGTCGTGGAGCGACCCGAGGATGGTCCTGCCGGTTCCCCCACTGCCGGACAACGTCGGTGCGGCACTCCTGCTCGACACCAGCCGCGACGACGATGCGCCGGCCGCGCGCGATCTGGTCAAAGAACTGGGAGGCCTGCCGCTGGCCTTGCACCAGGCAGGCTCCTACGTCGCGGAGAACCCGATCGGCCTGGCCGAGTACTTGCGGCTCTACCGGGAGCACCGGGCCCGGCTCAATCAGCTGGGCTTTGCACCGGACTACGACCTGAGGGTCGGAACGACGTGGGAGGTCTCGTTCCAGATGATCCCCGAGAACGCCCAAACGGTCCTCAACGTCCTGGCGTGGCTGGGACCGGAGATGGTGCCCTTGGACCTGTTGCTGAGCAGGGAGCCGGTCGACGGCGTTCCGCGGCCGGTCGCCGATCGGGTCGGCGCCGTCTTCGCTTCTGAGATCGTCTACCTGGACGCCGTGAGTGCCCTCTCCGGGTACGGGCTGGCCACGGTCACCGGCCGGGACGCGACGGTGCACCGGCTGATCCAAGCGGTGACCCGGGACAGCACCGAGCCTGAGAGCGCGGCCACCGACTGGGCCGGGGCCGCCGCCGCGCTCCTGCTGGCAGCCGTCCCGACCCCGCCTGCCGACGCCGACAAGATCGCGACCTGGCTGCGGCTACGCCCGCACATCGAGCACCACCTGCGCATCACTCCTGCGCCGGAGAGCATCCGGTCTCTGCGGCTGCGGCACTGGAGCGCCCAATGGACCGGCGAGATCGGGCGCCCGCTCGAGGCCCTGGCCGCGTTTGCCGGCTTGATCGAGGACCAGGCCCGGGTCCTTGATGAGACCCATCCGGACGCCCTGCGCTCGCGCCACAGCCAAGCCCAGTGGACAGGCGAGTCCGGCGACTTCTCGACGGCGGTCGTCTTGTTCGACGAGGTGGTCGCACTCTGGGTGCAGACAGCAGAGCCGGATCACCCAGAGGCGCTCCGGGCCGTACACAGCTCCGCGTACTGGCTCGGCGAGGCGGCCGACCCGGACGGCGCCTGCGCTCGTCTTCGAGACGTACTCGCGCGGCGAGAACGGATTCTGGGTGCCGGACACCCCGACACGCTGCGGACGAAACACAGCCTCGCCTACCGGACGGGACAAACCGGAGACTATGTCGCGGCCTGCGCCATGCTCGAGGAACTGCTGCCCATTCGCACCCGCATACTCGGCCACGACCACCCACATACCTTGCGCACTCGCTACAGCCTCGCCCAGTCACTGGGTCACAGCGGACAACTCGTCCGCGCCCGCGACCTGACCGCGGACCTGCTGGCCGATCAGACCCGCGCATTGGGCAAGGACCACCCGCACACCCTGCGCACCCGGTACAACCTCGCGCACTGGACCGGCGCCGCCGGAGACCGTGCCGCCCAGCGGGCCGTCCTCACGCATCTGCTGGACGATCAGGGCCGCATCCTCGGACCCGAACATCCGGACGTCACCCTGACCCGGCAGGCGCTGGAGGACATCGGATGAGTGATTCCGCCAGCGCGAAGTCGTCTCCCGACCTGCGGGCGCTGGCGCGCGCGATCCTCGACACCGTACTCGCGGGAGACCGGCAACCGGTCGCCGTCGCGCACCCGCTGGAGTTCGTCTGCATCCCGCTCCTGCGCACCCCCGGGCTCGGCGTGTGCGGACACATCTGGCAGGACGGCCAAGCCGCCCCGACGGTTCATTGCCACAGTTGGCACCTCACCAGCGAAGTCATCGCCGGCGCCCTCTTCAACGAGGTCTTCGCCGTGACTGACTCTTCTGAAGGCGATCAGCACCTTCTCGACGTCGAGAGCACCGGGCCACTCGACCGGATAGCGGCAACCGGGCGGACCGTCACCGTGCAGACCGAGCAACGAACACTGTACGAGGCAGGCGATACCTACTACTGCCTCCGAGCGGGCGTTTTCCACCGTTCGACCCCGGCGTCCACCGGACCGACGATCACCCTCCTGGCCGGCAGAACCGTCCCGGGGGCCAACGATCAGATAGTGGCGTCCCGGGCCCGCGGGCAGCGGGCGACACGGCGCGGCGAACTGCCCATTCCGGCGGCGCGCGCCCTAGCGGTGCTGTTGCGCAGCGCCGTTGGCGAGCCGGGTCCGCTAAGCCCTACCGAGAACCGGCAGAAAGGCCGCAACGCAGATCTCCCGTTCCAGTTCTACGACGTCGCGCCCGCAAAATCTGACGCCAGTCCACCTTGACCCGCGTCCGGACGGCTCGGTCACACAGACCACTCGTCCGCCCTTGCCCGCGACGTAACCGGCAAGGAATCCGCAGTCGACGGGCAATCGCCCGTCGATCACCATCACATGCGCCCCGGCAGCGATCTCGAGCACATCGGCGGCCGACGGGTCAGGGCGCACTACAGCGAGCCCGACCGACCGGGCGACCTCCGTGACGACTTTTGCCAGGGTGTCGGCCGCGGTCAGCAGCAACAACACGGGCAGCGTCGCCGGGAACTTTTCGCCTTCGGAGGCCGGCTCCACGTTCGCGAACGCGCCCACGACCACCTTCATCGATTCTTCGTACCCGTCAGCCAAATCGACCCCGTTGATTCCGGCCAGGCCGGCAGGCAAGTCACCAAACCGGCTCCCCTCGGCCAGGAGCGGCACGATCGGCTTCCCGAGCAACTGAGCGGCCTCCACCTCGCGCATCACCCACCGTGACGCCAGGGCTGCCGGGGTGGCCAGGAGAAGGACCGCTCGCGCGTCGCCGATCGCGGCACTGATCTCGGCAATCCACGAGCCACCCAGACCCAGCCGACGGTCAGACCAGACTTCCACGCCTGAGGTACGCAGGTCGTCCCGCACTTGGTCGAGGAGCCTTCGGTCGGACCGGGAGTAGCTGAGGAAGACATGAGACATGCAAGTATTTAAGGGTTCGATCAGCCTCTTTCAACCGGTTCGACGTGGCCGTGCCGTCGCGGCGCTGCTGATCCTGAGCCGGAGGTCACCGGACGCGGTCGGGCTTGGGGGCGCCGCCCTCGTCGTCGCCTGGCAGGTGCACGTCGGACACCGTGATGTTCACCTCGACCACCTCGAGCCCGGTCATCTGCTCCACCGCCGTGATCACGTTGCGGCGCACGGACCGCGACAGGTCGGCGATGGACACGCCGTAGTCGACGAGGATCTGCAGGTCGACCGCGGCCTGGCGCTCGCCCACCTCGACCGATACGCCCTGGCTCGCCGAGGCGGTCGCGCCGGGGATGCGCTCGCGGAGCGCGCCGAACGCCCGGGCCGCGCCGCCGCCCAGGGCGTGCACGCCGGACACCTCGCGCGTGGCCAGTCCGGCGATCTTCGACACCACCGTGTCGGCGATGCTGGTGGAGCCCTGCGTGGAGGGGACGGGGGTCTTCGTGGCTGCCTGGGTCGACATCGTGTGCTCCTTTGGGCCGGATCTGCTTGCCTGGGTGGAAGTCCTCGCTGTCCAGACCCGGCCGGCCGGTGATCGTCACGACCTGATCGTGTGACGCCGGTCTCGGTGCCGGCCGCGCGTGCCGGGATAAACCGCCCGGCCCCAATCGAGTCAACTATTCCCGGTCGGCGGCCCGCGGGACCCACCCGATTGGTGAACCAAGTGGAGTGATCGGGGCCACGTCAGTAATTTCCGTCAGGCGGGACGGTGAACACACCTTTCGCCGCCGGACCGCCTCACCAAATCGCCAATCGAGGAGTAATTCATGCTGAAGAAGTTCGGCTTCGTCGTCGCCGCCACGGCGGCGGGCGCGTTCCTGGCCGGTGGGGTCGCCGCCGCCGGCACGCCGTCGGGCCACGACGACCACGGCCACGGCCGCGACGTCACCAGCCAGCTCGGCCTGCTCAACCTGGACAACACCGACGCGCTCCACAACGTCAACGGCACGGTCGGCCTGTGCGACAACGACGTCAACGTGCTCGGCGTCCAGGTGCCGATCCGTCACTCGCTCAACGGCATCGGCGTGCCGATCCTGTCGCCGGGCGAGCACGAGGCCAGCGGTGAGTCGCCGTACAACTGCGCCTCGGGTGGCGTGGCCGACGGCGGAACGAGCCAGGGCAACTGATCCTCCGTGCCCCGGCTGCCCGTTGTGTGTTCGGAAGCCGGCCGGGAGCACGGAAATCCGGCGTTCGCATCGACGCGAAGCAACGCCGGTGTGGGTGGGACCGGTCTCCGCCTGGAGATGGGGACCGGCCCCACCCGACATCATCACGAACACGTGCGGCGGCGGTCCCGGGCTCCGGGACCGCCGCTTCCTTTTGTCACCGACAGCGCGGCTCACCGGGACACGCGCGCAGGAATTCGACGACCGGCGCGGCCGTGATCGCCTGGTTCGGTCCCGGCGCGCCTTGTGGCCACCGGATCGACACCGAGACCGAAGAAGAGTTGTTCCGGTAGTTCTTCTCCGCCAGCGTCCGGTCGTCGTTCACCGTGTTGACGAGGTCGTAGGTCCCCGAAGGCACGTGGGTGATGTCCAGCCACTGGAAATCGACGTTGTACTTGTAGTCGTCGCCCGACCCGACCGAGATGCCTTCCAGCACTTCGAGAGCCGTCGGTTCGTGGTGGCGGCACATGTTGTCGTGCAGGCGCCCGGCTAGTTCGGCGTCCGCGCCGGTGTCGCCGGGCACGTGGGCCAGGCGGTCGATGTCGGCCACCGGGTACCGGTCGCCGAGGCAGAAGCCGTTCTTGCGGTCGGTGACGACCGTCTTGCCCGCCGGGGAAACCAGCGCGAAGTGCTCGAAGTTCATCAGGTGCCAGTGCTGGTGCGCCCGAGCGGGTTCGTAGTAGGTGAAGGCTCCGGTGGCACGCTGCGCGGACGCGTAGTCCTGCGGTATGGAGCCGTCACCGCTGTTGCGCAGCGCTTGGCGGACGGACATCTTGTCCTGCTGCGTGCTGTCGCGGCGACCGTAGAGCAGCAAGGGCCCGTCGCCGATGTTTTCTTCCGAGCTGGTGAACCGCAGCCGGGCGGCCTTCGCCGCGGTGGGCGGAACGCAGCGCCCGTTGGGCGCGGCCGGGTCGACGACCAGGCACACGTCCCAGTTGCCGCACCGTGAGAGGTCGCCCGGTTCGCCGCTCGCGCAGCCGGGGGGAACCTGGCGCAGATCGGGCAGGAGCAGTGTGGGCGACGCATCGGCGCGAGGAGCCGACGACGAGCCCGCGGCCACCATCGCCACGGCCGCCAGTACCACGAGTTTCTTGAGCAAGAGCTGGACCGTCCTGTCCGGTGTTCCGATCGGGGTGATTCTAGGAGTGCCTAGGTCGCCGTGACGGGCAACGACGCACGCGGGTCACTCAATGGACTGAGTCGCCACCGGATTCGGGGGTTCGGTGAGTAACGTGCGGGCGAACCATCGTCGTCGCAAAGGAAGTTCATGTCGGCAACCGCTGATTTCCGGGAAGTGGTCACGAGTTGTCCCGAGGTGGTCCTGGCGGCCGTCGGGGGTGCGACGCTGGTGTGCGGGACCCGCCCGGAACTCATCAAGCTGGCCCCGCTGATGCGGCTGTTCGGCGACGAATGTTCCGTCGTCTACACAGGACAGCACTACGACGAGTCTCTCTACTCGCGCATCCGCGCGGATCTCCCGCCGTCGAACCGGTTCCACGAGCTGGGCGTGGGCGGCGGCCGTCGCGGGGACCAGCTCGGCCGGACGATCAGTGCCGTCGACGAGGTCCTCGCGACGCACCCCGGCCGGGTGGTCGTCGTGCAGGGCGACACGACCTCGGCCCTCGCCGGCGCGCTGGCGGCCAACACGCACGGTCTGCCGCTGGTGCACGTCGAAGCCGGGTTGCGCAGCCACGACCGCGCGATGCCCGAAGAGCACAACCGGGTGCTGATCGACCACCTGGCCGACCTGTGCTGCGCGCCGACCGAGCTGAACCGCGCGAACCTGCTGGCGGAAAACGTGCCCCCGCACCGGATAGCGGTCACGGGCAACACCGTCGTGGAAGCGCTGCGGGCCGCGCTCCCGGGTGACCGCGAGCGCGAAGCCGTCCTGGCGGGCCAGGGCCTGGCGCGGGACCGCTACGCGCTGGCCACCATCCACCGGCCGGAGAACGTCGACGATCCCGGACGGCTGGCGGTGATCCTCGGCGAGCTGGGCCGGCTGCCGGTGCCGGTGGTGTTCCCGCTGCACCCCCGGACCGCGAAGAGCGTGGACCGGTTCGGCTTGGGCCGGCTCCTGGAACCCCTCGTCGTGCTGGAACCCCAGTCCTACACGACGTTCCTCGCCCTGGCCGCGGAAGCGGCGGTCATCGTGTCCGATTCGGGGGGCATCCAAGAAGAAGCGAGCGTGCTCAAGCGGCCGGTGATCGTGGTCCGGCGCAGCACCGAGCGGCCCGAGATCGCCGGGACGTTCGGCGTGCTGGTGCCGGCCGGACCGCGGATCGGGGAGGAGGCCGCTCGGTGGCTCGAGGACGTCGCCGGCCACCGCGAGCGCCTTCGGCACCACCCGTCGCCGTACGGGGACGGGACGGCCGCCGCCCGGATCGTGGCGGCGCTCGGCGAAGTCCTGGTTCACCGGACCGGTTCGGTGACCGCGGGCTGATCGAGCCCGGCCGTGATCCGGCCGGTGACGTCGTTCGCGAGCGCGACGCTGGAGTTCCAGCTCGTGACCTCCGGGTACACGTGGGCCGTCGTCGCGAGGAGCAGGTTCGTGTCCTCCACCGCGACGACGGGACGTCGGGACAGGTAACCCAGCGGGTACACGGGCTCGACGAACGGCGCCTTGAACACCCGCACGTCCTCGATGTCCTCGGCGCCGAGCTCCGGGTAGAGGCCCCTGAGCTGAGCCGTCCAGCGTGCCGCGATCCCGGCCTCGTCGTCGATGTACAGCTGCGAATCGCGATCGGTGTAGCGCATGACGTAGACGAGGTGGTGACCGCCGTTCGCCTCCGTGCCGGCCAGCTCGGACATCGCGACGACGCCGTCGAACTCGGTCCCCGAACGCAGCACCGGGGTCCAGTAGTGCTCGGTCAGCCGCCGGCGGAGGAAGAACACGGCGGTGACGACCCCCTGGTAGGGCAGGTCGGTGCGGGGCAGCCGGGCGGCGAGCGCCTCGTCGGCGATGCGCCGCAACAGGGGCAGCGGCACGGTCGAGACCACGTGGTCCGCGCCGAGCACCTCGCCTCCGTTCAGGGTGAGGATGGAGCTGTCGCCCATGCTGTGCAGCCGGCGCACCGGGGTCGACGTGCGGACGGTTCCGCCGGCGCGCTCGATGGCGGCGCGCATCGCGTCGATGACGGCCTTGTAGCCGCCGGCGGGGTAGCCGCGTTCGGCCACGTTGCGCTCGCGGCCCAGCCGCTGCCACAGGTACAGGGCGGGCACGTCGCCGAAGGACGGCCCGAACTTGGAGCCGAACATCGGCGCGAAGAGCCGTTCCCAGACGACATCGCCGTAGAGGCTGCGAAGCCAGTCCTCGGTGCGGAGCTCGTCGAGGTCGCGTCCTCGGCCCAGGCGCCTCAGCAGGAGCGAGACGACGCCGAAGCGGACGCGGTCGTGGAGTCGCAGCGGGGTGAACCGCAGGAGGTCGACGGCGGAGTTGAAGGGGTACCGCCGGCCGTCGACGACCATGCCCATCGTCGTGTCCTGCCACCGGACCGAATCCTTCAGGCCCACCTCGTCCAGCAACGCCAGCAAGCTCGCGTCGGACGGCATGATGCAGTGGTAGAACCGCTCGACCCACCGGTCGCCGTGGGGGAAGAACGTGCCGAGGCCGCCGAGCTGGTCGCCGGCCTCCAGGAGGGTCACCTCGGCGCCGCGGCGGGCCAGGCGGTGGGCGGCGGCGAGGCCGCAGATGCCGCCGCCGATGACGACGACGTGCGGGGTGGTGGTCGACTGGGTCACCGGTGGGTCACAGCTTTCGGAAGGGCGCCGGGCTGAGCCGGTCGCGGGCGAGCAACTTCAGGTACTGCACGATGGTCCGCCGCAGCTTGAGCTTGCTCGGCCCCTGCTTGCGGTCGTACTGCAGGGCCAGCGGGATCTCGGTGATGACCGGCCGGCAGTGGCGGAGCTTGAGCAGCAGCTCGACCATGCACGCGAAACCCTGTTCCTCGATGAGCCGTTCGCCCCAGTGGGCGGAGGCACGGGTGAGCAGGGACGCGCGGTACGCGCGGTACCCGCTGGTGAAGTCGCGGACGCCGTCGACGTCGAGGGCGTGGTGGAAGAGCTTCGCCGCGCCTCGCGACAGCACCCGCCGCCCGAGCGGGGCGGTCCGGTCGTCGCCGCCGGGGACGAACCGCGAGCAGATCGCGACGTCCGCGCCGGCGTCGATTTCCGCCTGCAGCGCCCGGATCAGCGCCGGATCGTGGGTGTCGTCGGCGTCCATGACGACGACGGAGTCGCCGGGACCGGCCTCCTCGAGCGCCGCTCGGAGCCCGGACAGCACGGCGCGGCCGAGGCCGAGGTTCACCAGGTGCCGCACCACGCGGACGTCGAGGCCGTCGACGCCCGACTCGGCCACCGCGACCGTGGCGTCCGCGGAGCCGTCGTCGACGACCCAGACGGTGAGCTGCTCGGTGCGGGCCACCTCGGCGAGCCGCCGCAGCAACGCCGGCAACGACGCTTCCTCGTTGTACGCGGGCAACACGACGTGCGCCCGTCCGACGGTCCGTCTCGTGGCGCGGTCGGGTTCCGCCGGCGTGGCCAAGGTGGTTTCTTCGTGCACCACGGTTCCTTTGTTCGATCGTGTTGTCACCCGACCGGCGTCGAGCATCGCGCGGCCGTCACGACGTATTCGGCTATGTTGTGTGCTTTCTTTAGCGGCCTCGAAGGTCCCCCGGAAGGATGGACGTCATCAGAACTACACGGTGTTTCTCCGGGTCACCGGAATGGGTTTCCCTGGCTCCCCGGTCGGGTGGAAAGCGCGCCCGCGGACGCGAAATTCACTCGAAAGAACAGGGATCTCCCCGAATGGATGAGTCGTGAAGAAAAAGGAAGAAATGACCACCACCGCCCCCGTTCGTTCCCGAAGAGGCCAAGGCCGATGACCGAACTGAAGGACCCGGTCCTCGCCGGCGTGCCGCCGCTGCCGCGCCGCCCCCGGCCGACCACCCGGTCGGGGGAACCGGCGCGCCCGCGCCCGCTGCTGGCCCGGATCAACGCCGTGGCCGTGCTGCTGGTCGCCGTCGACTGCGCCGCCTGGCTGGTCGCGGTCGTGCGGACGGGCCCCGGCCTCGCCGGTGCCGTGGTGACCGCCGTGGCGCTCGCGGGCGTCCGGGTGGGTGGCGGGGTGCACCGCCGCCGGCTGTGGCTTTCCTGGCTGCAGGACCTTCCGCGGTCGGTCACCACCGCCGCCCTCGCGTTCGCGCTCGTGACGGGCGTGGGGCTCGCCTCCGGCATGGACGGCACCGGCACGGCGGAGATGCAGGAGGTCGTCCTGCTCTTCTTCGCGCTCGGCGAAAGCGTCCGCCCGCTGGTCTTCGCGCTCGGGCGGTGGGGGCGCCGCCGGCTGCGGCGGTGCGACCGGGCCGTCGTCGTGGGATCCGGGCCGCTCGCCGGTGAGCTGGTCCGCACCATGCTCGAGCACCCGGAATTCGGGCTGCTCCCGGTCGGTATCGCCGTGTCCGGCGGCGATCCGGCGCCGGCCGGCCTGCCGATCGAGACGATCGGGGACGACCTCACCGAGGCCATCTCCCGGCTGGGCGCGGGCACGGTGATCCTCGCCCCCGGCGACGACCGCGACGGCGCCGTCGTCGACGCCGCGATCAGCGCCCACCGGTCCGGGTGCGTCACCTTGGTGCTGCCGCACCTGTTCGAACTCTGTTCCGACGGACCCGGGGTCGACCGGCTTCGCAGCTACCCGCTGGTGTGGCTGGGCGGCGCGCCGACCCGGCGGCTCAGCTGGTGGGTCAAGCGCCTCGTGGAGACCGCGCTGGCCGCGGCCGCGCTCCTCGTGCTCGCCCCGGTGATCGCCGGTTGCGCGCTGGCCGTCCTGGTGGAGAGCGGCTCCCCGGTCTTCTTCCGCCAGGTGCGGGTCGGGATGGACGGCCGCACCTTCGTGCTCTACAAGCTGCGCAGCGTGCGGCCGTCCGCTGTGGACGATTCGCAGGTCCGCTGGTCGGTCGCCGGGGACAGCCGGGTCGGTCCCGTCGGCCGGCTCCTGCGCCGGACGTCGCTGGACGAGCTGCCCCAGCTGTGGAACGTCGTGCGCGGCGACATGTCGCTGGTCGGACCCCGGCCGGAACGACCGGTGTTCGTGCACGAGTTCTCCGCCGTCCACGACCTCTACCAGGCCCGGCACCGCGTCCCGACCGGGCTGACGGGGCTGGCTCAGGTGCACGGCCTGCGCGGCGACACCTCGATCGCCGACCGGGCGCGCTACGACAACTACTACATCGCCAACTGGTCGCTCTGGCTGGATGTGAAGATCATCATCCTCACCGTGGGAGAACTGCTGTGCCGAAGGCAACGCTGATGCGCCGGATCCCGGCGACCACCCGCCTCCGGGGGTGGGCCGGCGTGCTCGTCCTGGTGGCCGGCTGCCTGTCCGGGTGCGTGACGAGCTCCGCGCAGGAGGTGTCGGTGCCGCCGCCGAAGCCGTTGGCGCCGTGCGCGTGGTGGTACGGGATCGGTCAGCCGCCGACGTCCCGCGAGATCGAGCTGGCCGCCAAGCGGTACCAGGTCGTCGTGCTCAACGCCGACCAGAGCGCGGCGATGCACCGGCTGCACGAGCTCAACCCCGCGGTCAAGGTGCTCGTGTACAAGGACCTTTCCAGCACCCGCAACTACCCGGGCGCCGTCGACGGCGGCCGGGACGCCGCGTTCCTGCCCAGCGGCATCGGCTACGTCGCCGCGCAGGAGAAGCACCCGGACTGGTTCGCCACGGACGACCGCGGCCGCCGCATCGAGTGGCAGGGTTACCCGAAGCACTGGCAGATGGCCGTCTGGAACCCGGACTACCAGCAGGCCTGGACCGACGCCGTCGTCGGGGAGACGACCCGCGAAGGCTGGGACGGGATCCTCGCGGACAACGACTTCAACTCGCTGAGCCATTACTCGCCGGCGGTGCTCGCCGGGACGGCGAACGTCGCGGAGACCGACCGCAAGCTCCGCGACGGCCTCGACGCGTTCCTCTCCCGCGTCGGCGACGCCTTCACGAAAGCGGGGAAGCTCCTCGTGCCCAACGTGTCCGAGACGCACCTGGTGCCGGGCCGCTGGACCGCGCATTCCCGCTTCGGCGGCGCGATGGAGGAGAACTTCGGGTTCCGCGAAGACGGCGGCACCGGTGGTCTCCTGACGTTCCGGGGCAACGAGTTCCAGGAGCTGCGCGCCCAGGCGGCGCTGGGGGAGTCGATGCTGCTGCTGGTGACGCGGACGAGGAACACGCGGGAGGAGCGGGCCGGGTACGCGAGTGCCGCCCTGCTCGCCGGTCCCCGGACCTGCTGGACCCGGGCCACCACCGACGACTACCGCGACCCCGAGTGGTCGGCCCTGCAGGACAGCGGTCTGGGCGAGGCGGTGGACGCGGCCGGCCGCCTGCCGAACGGCGTTTGGACGCGGACGTTCAGCCACGGCTGGGTCGCGGTGAACACCACCGCGGCGACGCAGACGGTCACTCCGCCCGAGGGGCTGGCGGAACCCGGCTCGCGGCCACCGACTTCGCCGCCGCCGACTTCGCCACCGACCTCGCCGCCGCCGACTACGCCGAGCCCGGCACCCGCCCCGATCACGCTCGAGGCCGCGGACGGGATCGTGCTCGTCTCGCCGGCGAAAATCTTGGCGAGCGCGGGGGTGCGCAGGGTTCCGGCCGACTGTGCGCGGGGGCGTGCTCGGCCGGTGCCTGCCTGATCCGGCCGGGTCCGGTCACGCTCGAGACCGGATCCGGGCCAGCTCTTCGTAAAGGGCCAGGTGCCGTCGCGCGCAGGCTTCCGGCCGGTACCGCGCGTGGGCGCGCTCGGCCAGAAGCCGCCCGACGCGGCCGGGGTCCGGTTCGGCGAACAGGGCGCGCAGCCGGTCGGCGAGCGCCGTGACGTCGCCGGGTGGGGCGAGGAAGGACGGTCCGCCGTCGAGGTCGAGCATGTCGGCCACGCCGCCGGTCGCGGTGGCGACGACGGGCTTGCCCGCCGCCATCGCCTCCGCCACCACCAGCGGCTGCTGCTCCATCGAGGACGGCAGGACCAGCGCGTCCGCCTCGGCCAGCAGCGCCGGGACGTCCGGCCGGAAGCCGAGGAAGGTGACCCGACCGGCCAGCGGGGCCGCCCGCGCGGCGCGCTCCGCCTCGGCGCGCTGGGGGCCGTCGCCGACCACGGTCAGCCGGGCGTCCGGGGGCAGCACGCCGGGAACGGCCAACGCGGCCAGGAGGTCGAGGATCCCCTTGCGTTCCACGAGCAGCCCGGCGAAGACCAGGTTCCGCACGGGTCCGCGCGGGGGGACCGGCTCGGCGGGTTCGACGCAGTTGTCGATGTGCGCCAGCCGGGCCACGGGCACCTTCAAGCGGCGGCGCAGGAACCCGCCCATCGCCTCGGCGGGCACGATCGTGCGGTCGAGGAGGCGGGCGACCACGGCGTCCGCCGCGAGGACGGTCCTCGTGTACGCGGACGGGCCGGCCGCGCGCCCGCCGCGGAACCACGGCTCGGCCACGTCGTCCGGTACGCCGTGATAGGTCTGGACCAGTGTGGGCCGGGGGCCGCGGCCGGCTCGCAGGCCCGCGATCACGAGCCCGGCGCGCCGGTCCTGCGCGTGCACCACGTCGGGCCGCCACGCGCGGATCGCGTCGCGTGCCCGGCCGGCCGCCGCGAGGTTTTCCTTGTCGGCGACCCGCAGCTCTTGGTGCCGGCCCTCGATCAGCTCGGCGCCGCGGGCGGGCGGGGGTCCGAAGACCCGTACCTCGACGCCGGATCCCGCCAGCGTGGCGGCCAGCCGGACGGTGACGTCGACCGGGCCGCCGCGGTCCTGGGTGAGCAGGTAGGCGATGCGGGTCACGAGGCATGCTCCGAGCGGTAGAGGTGGTCGGCGAGGGTGGCGATCCGGTCGGTCATGCGGCCGCGGTCGAAGGACTCCTCCGCCCGGCGGCGGCCCCGTTTGCCTTCGAGCGCGGCCAGTTCCGGGTCGGCGAGGCGCGCGGCGACCGCGTCCGCGAGGCCGTCGAGGTCCCCGGGTGGCAGCACCGCGCCCGCGGTGGAGACGCTCTGGCGGACGCCACCGACGTCGAACGCGACCACCGGCCGCGCGCACGCCATCGCCTCCAGCGGTACGAGGGCCATGCCCTCGGCGCGGGACGGGAGGACGACGACGTCCGCGGCGGTGTACCACGCCGCCGGTTCGTCGGTGTGTCCCGGCCACCGCACGGATTCGTGGCTCGCCACGGGGTGCCGCTCCCGCCACGCGACACCCATCGGCCCGTCGCCGGCGAGGACGAGCTTCGCGTCCGGTACGCGCCGCAGCACGGCGGGCCAGGCCGACAGCAGCTGGTCCTGGCCCTTGAGCTCGGCCAGCCGGCCGACGCAGACCGCGATCGGGACCTGGCCGGGCAGGCCGAGCCGCCGGCGGGCCGCCGCGCGGTCGCCCGGGGAGAACCGGACGGTGTCGACGCCGTTGCAGACCACCTCGGCTCCGGCCGTCACGCCGGCGGCCCGGCCGGCGACGAGCTCGTCGTCGCTCACGCACACGACGAGATCGGTCCAGCGGGAGGCGAAGCGCTCCCACGCCGCGGTCACCCGGCGCAGCGGTCCCTTCGCGGTCTCGAACGACCACAGGTGGGGCTGGAAGACGGTGGGCCGGCTGCCCCGCACGGCCAGCCGGCCGGCGAGCCCGGCCTTCGAACTGTGCAGGTGCACGACATCGGGGTCCAGGCCGGTCAGGAGCCGGTGCAGCCGCAGCGTCTCGCCGGCGGACCGCACGCCGGGGGAGCGGCTCGCCGGCCAGCCGCGGACGTCGATGCCGAGTTCGCGGGCGTGCTCGGCCAGCCGTCCCGAAGGCGGGCACACCACGGTCACCGACCAGCCCCGGTCTCGTTGCGCCACCGCGAGTTCCAGCACGACCACGGCGACGCCAGCCGTCACCGGCTGCGAAACGTGCACGACTCTCATCCGTGGCCACCCCGGCGCAGTTCGGCGAGAGCGTTCCGCTGCAGCAGACAGGTCGCGCCCGCGTAGCCCGCGACGAGAACGGCGGCCTCGGCGACGGCACCCGGCAGGGAACCCGCGGCCCCGAACCACCCGGCGTGGGCCAGCGCGACGGCGGGCACGGCCGCGGCGGCGCCCGCGAGCAGGACGCGGGCGGCCACGCCGGCCAGTTCCGCCCGCGACGGGGCCACCCCGCTCCGGTCCAGGACCAGCCAGGCGAGCGGCACCACCAGCCACGCCGCGCCGAGCTGCACGCCGGCGACGGCGCCGATGCCGGCGGAGGTCAGCAGCGCCAGCCCGGCCGCGAGCAGGAGGAGGTGGGTCGCTTCCAGCGCCAGGTACCGCCGGACGTGCCCGGTGGCCTTCACCGCCTGGTACCAGATCTGCAGCAGGCAGATCCCCGCGCCGTAGCCCGACAGCAGCACGAGCGGACCCGCCGCGGCCGCCCACCGGGCGCCCAGCAGCACGACGCGGTCGGCGAGCAGGGCCAGCGCGAGGTAGAGGCCGCCGGTCACGACGAGCACCGCGCGGGTGAACCGGGCGACGGCCTCACCGAGCGGTCGGCCCTCGCGCCGCAACCGCGTGAACACCGGGAAGGCGACCGCGCCGAGCACGACCGCCACCATGATGTAGGGCACCCAGGCGAGGCGGTAGGCCAGCGAGTAGACGCCGACCGCGGCCGGTCCGAGGACGTGGCCCACCGCGAGGTAGTCGAGGTTGACCAGCAGGGCGGACACGATCGCGGCCGGCCCGACCACCGCGACCCACCGCAGGGCTTCCCGGGCCGCCGCGATGTCCCAGCGCGGGCGCACCCCGCCGCGGACGAGCGTCCCGAGCAGCGGCTGCGCCACCGCCGTGCCGACCAGGCCGAGCACCAGCGAGACCGGTCCCACCCCGCAGAGGGCGAGCACCACCGTCAGCCCGGCGCCCAGCACCGCGCCACCGCCGTCGGGCAGGATCCGGCGGCGGAAGTCGAGCTCCCGGTGCATCAAGCCCATCTGCACGCCGCCTGCTGCGGAGAACGGCAGGCCGAGCGCGGCCAGGCGCACCAGATCGGCGGCCTCCGGGGTGCCGAGCAGCACCGTGAGGGGACCGGCGGCGATCACCAGGGCGACGGCCAGGAGCAGCCCGGCGCCCACGCTCAGCGTCAGCAGGGTGCCCGCCATCCGGCGCGGGTCCAGCTCGGTGCGGCCGATCACGTCGTACACCCCGATCGACTGCACCACCTGGCCGAGGTTGACCAGCGCCACCGCCAGCGCCACGGCCCCGAGCTGCCCCTCGGTCAGCAGGGCCGCCAGCACCAGCGTGACCAGCATCTGGCTGCTCTTGCTGACGAGGTTGACCACGCCGAGCCACAGGGAACCGCGGACCGCGCGGCTCCCGAGCGTGCCGGTCATGCGGCCACCGGGGTCCGGGCGGCGGAGCCGCGGGTGAGCCGGACGGCGGCGAACACCAGCAGGCACCACGCGACGACGACCGCGGCGCCGTCCAGCGTGACCGCCGCCCGCGGCCCGAGCGGCGAAGCGATCGCGGTGTCCACTGTGTACAGATGCGCGAAGGGGATCGCCAGCGTCAGTACCGCGAAGCCCGCCGGACCCCAGCCCGGCTCGGCGTGGTGGCGCCACCACAGCGCGGCCGTCGCCGCCATCGCGGGTACGGCGATGAGCACGTCGCCGGGCTGGTGCACGACGCAGACGACCACGGCGAGGCACGTGACCAGGTCGGCGACCGGCGTCGCCGAGACCCGGTCGAGGCGCCGGGCCAGCAGCACGCTCGTGACCAGCACCGCGGCCAGGACCACCAGCTCGACGCCGGAGGGTGCCCAGCCGGTGACGCGGAACAGCACCGCGGCCATGTCGATCCGTTGCGCGGTCAGGGAGTCCACGGCGCCGTAGCCGGTGCCGCGCGCGTGCGTGAGGTTCGCGGCGACGACGTCGAGGAACGGCCCGATCCCGCCACCGCGCACCACGAGGACCGCCACGACCGGAAGGCTGGCGACCGCCGCGAACGCGGTGCCCCGCACCGCCACCCCGCGCGAGCCGCGGGCGAAGAGCAGGACGGCCAGCGGGAAGCCGTACTGCGGCTTCAGCCAGGCCAGCGCGAGCGCCACCGCCGCCCACCCCGGCCGGTCCCGCCGCGCCAGCAACGCGCCCGCCGCGCCGAGGGCGATCAGCGGGTTGATCTGGCCGACGTAGAGCTGCGCCTTCCCGACCTGGCTCGTCACCAGGAGTGCCGAGACGACGACCGTGGTGACCACAAAGGACACCTGGAGGTGCCGCCGGACCGAGTGTGCCGTCAACGCCGCGAGCGCGACCAGCAGCAGCAACGAGAACACCGAGAAGGCGACGGCGCCGACGCGGTAGCCCGGCAGCGCGAACGGCGCGTGCAGCAGCAGGTGGTAGGGCTGGTAGAGGTTGAAGTCCTGGCGCACCGGCCAGTGCGCGAACATCGCGGCCGGGTCGTACGGGTTGCCCCCGGCGAGGAACTCGCGGATCGGGAAGTACAGGGCGTCGCGGAAGTCCTGCAGCCGTTCCTCCGCCAGGTCGGCGGGCGTCGGCAGCGGCACCTGCCACGACGGCGCGAGCGCGTGCCAGGCACCCAGCACCCCGGCGACGGCCGCGACGACGAGCACGACCCGCTGTCGCACGCTCATGCCAGCACCACCGCCACGAGCACGGCGTCGCCCGGCAGCACCCCGACGGCCGCGGTCAGCTCGTCGTGCCCGTGGCGCCGGGGCGCCACCGCCACCACCGACGAGCCGGCTCCGGTTTCGCCGTCCGGCAGCCCCGCCGCCAGTTTCGCGGCGGTCTCCACGAGGTCCGGGCGCACGGGCAGCACGCGGACGGGACGGCCGGCCGCGCGGCACAGGACGGCCAGCCGGTCGGCGGTCGCCGGATCGTCCTCCCGCACGACCCCCCCCGGCCGGTGGCGCCCCGCCGC
>NZ_JBFBBZ010000003.1:242755-371329 GCF_040682935.1 Amycolatopsis sp. NPDC051061 | reverse complement strand
GCCCGGGCGCCCCCCCCCCCTCTCCCCCCCCCACCAACCCCCCCCCCCCCCAACCCCCCCCCCCCCCGGCCGCGGCAGACTGCTCAGCGAGGGCGGTGGGGCTTCTTCGGCAGCAGGTCGTAGAGCCCCTTGCGGACGCCGTTGTCGTTGACGTTGCGGGCCACCGCCACCTCGGAGATGAAGTCCTCGAAGACGAACTCCTCGTCGGCGGGCACGACCGCCGGCGCTTGGTTCTGCTCCAGGTAGCTGTCCAGCGTGGTCGCGATCTCGCGGAACGACAGCGCCTGCAGCGTCTCCGGGGCGTACGTCGTCACCGGGACGCCGTGCGCCGCCGCCTCGTTCATCACCACGCCCAGCGGCAGGTGCGAGAGCATCGGGATGCCGAACTCGTACATCTCCTGCAGCGCCGCGGCCGCGTAGTGCGAGATCGGCCGCCGGTAGAGGCTCGGCACGAGGCCGAACCACGACAGCGGCTGCCGCCCGACCGTCTGCTCCACGTACCGGACCTGGTCGGCGAGCAGCCGCAGCGCGCGGATGCTCGTCTTGTCCGGCTGGACGGGGACCAGGATGCCGTGCGACGCCGCCAGCGCGTTGTTCGTCAGCACGTCCAGCGCCGGCGGGCAGTCGATGACGCAGTGGTCGTAGTTGGCGAACTGGATGACCCGCGCCAGCTGCCAGCCGGGCACGCGGAACGAGTCGAGCCGCCGGATCAGGTCGAACATCCCCGGCGACGTCGGCACGACGTCGAGGGCGCCGCCCTTGCCGAGGTTGCTGCGCGGGTGCGGGACGATCAGCTCCTCGATCGCGCCCTTCCACGTCTTGGCCAGCGCTTTCGCCAGGCTGGGCCGGTCCGCGGGCACCTCGGCCAACCCGAGCATCTCGGTCGTCGCGTGGCCCTGCGGGTCGAGGTCGACCAGCAGCACCCGCCGGCCCTGCTCGGCCAGCGCCGCCGCGGTGCCGACGCTCAGTGAGGTCTTGCCGACCCCGCCTTTCTGGTTGACCACCGAGGTGATCTGCATGCCGGAGCGCTCCTCAAGTCGGTCGTTCCGCGAAGGTTATTGGATGCGGGCCCGTTGTGGGTGGCTATCCGCCCCCGGCCTGTCGCGATCGCACCATCAGCGCCTGCGCGCCGGTGGCCACCGGGCCGTCGCCGTCGTGCAGGATGCTCGTCGCCGTGCCGACGCCGTGCTTGCCGACCAGCGTGACCGCGTCCAGGCCGATCCACTCGCCCGACGGCGGCCGCCGCAGGTGCACGGTCAGCTCGGAATTGATGAACCACCACTGGCGCGGGTCGAGGTAGTTCGACACGCCGTTGCCGGAGTCGGCGACGGCGAACAGCCGCTGCAGCCCGCTCGGCTCCTCGCCGTCGACCAGCGGGACGCGCTGGCGGGCCCAGACGGCGGCCGGGCCGGGCACGTCCATGCCGCCGCGCACCGCGCGCCACTCCACCGCGTCGAGGTAGCCGGCCTGCCAGCCTTCGGGCCACGGCGACTCCGTGACGCTGTCCGGCGCGGGCATCAGCGGCCCGCCGTCCGTGGCGACCTCGGCCGTGTCGGACGTCGCGATGCGCCACGCCGAAGCCCGCGCCACCACGCGGTCCGCGCTCGCCAGTTCGGCCTGCAGCAGCTCGACCGACCGGCCGGGCCGTTCGATCCGGGCCCGCACGGTGAGCTCGGCGACCGGGGCCGGGCCGAGGATCTCCACGGTGACCCGCGCGAGCTCCGCCGGGTGCGCCGGTTCGACGTTTTCGAGGGCCCGGACCAGCAACGCCGAGGGCGGCCCGAAGTGCTGCGAGTCGGACGACCAGGGGCCGGCCGTGTGGGCTGTCGCCGAGAACCGGCCCTCGCCGCGCGGGACGTAGAAGGCGTCGGCCATCAGTCGGCCCGGTCCAGCGGCGTCTCGTCGCCCGCGTCGGGTTCCGGCCAGCCGGGGTAGGCGGGTGGCGTGCCGCCGTACTCGGGGCAGTGCGCCTGGTGGTCGCACCAGTTGCACAGCTTGCTCTTGTTCGCCCGGAAGTCGCCGGTCTTGCCCGCCTTGAGGATGGCCTGCCAGATGGCTTCCAGCGTGCGTTCGAAGCGGAGCAGCTCGGCTTCGTCCGGGGCGTAGGCGAGGGACTGGCCGTCGGTGAGGTACATCAGCTTCAGCTGGCGCGGCACGATCCCGCGCAGCCGCCACAGCACCACGGCGTAGAACTTCATCTGGAACATCGCCTTGGCCTCGCCGATTTCGCGCGGTGCGGCGCCGGTCTTGTAGTCGACGACCCGGATCTCGCCCGTCGGCGCGACGTCGACGCGGTCGATGTAGCCGCGCAGGAGGACGCCGGAGCCGAGCTCGATCTCGACGTGCAGCTCGCACGCCTCCGGCTCGAGCCGCCGCGGGTCCTCCAGCTCGAAGTAGGCGTCGAGCAGCTTTTCCGCCGACCGCAACCAGTCGGCGTGGTCGTCGGGCTTTTCGCCGTCGAACAGCTCGGTCCACTCCGGACGGTCTTCGGACAGCTGGGTCCACGCCGGACCGAGCAGCTCCCGCGCCTGTGCGGGCACGCGCTCGGCGGCCGGCAGCGCGAAGAGCCGCTCCAGCACCGAGTGGACGAGCGTGCCGCGCAGCTGGGCCTTGGTCGGGACCTCCGGCAGCCGGTCGACCGCGCGGAACCGGTAGAGCAGCGGGCACTGCTTGAAGTCGCTGGCCCTCGACGGCGACAACGCGGGCCGCCGCCGCACCTGCGTGGCGACGGCGGAGGCTGGGGGTTCCGTGGTGACGGTGTCGGCGTCGGGCATGGGCAGAGCGTAACGCCGGGGTACGACAGTTCCGGCGACCGCAACGCCCGCCAGACCCGACAGGTCCGGACAACCCCGTACCCGGCAGGTCGGCTCGCGTACCCGGACAGTCGGCTCGCGTACCCGGAGGGTCGGCTCGGCCCGGCAGGTGAGCCGACCCTCCAGGTACGTGAGCCGACCTTCTGGGTACGTGAGCCGACCTTCTGGGTACGCGAGTCGTCCACCTGGGTACGCGTGTCGGCTGATCCGGTCCGGGTGGCGGCCGTGCGCGACACCACCCGGACCGGATCACCCGGTACCCACACCGGGGGCTCTAGGCTCTCCCGCATGGCCGCGACCAGTGAGCAGGGCACCGGGGGCACCCGGCAGGCCGTCCTCTCGGACGGCGGCCTCGTGCTGTTCCGGGTCGCCGGCGTGCCCGTGCTGCTGGCGCCGTCCTGGTGGGTCGGCTCGCTGGTCGTCGTCGTGCTCTACGCGCCGCTGGTCGGGCGGCTGCTCCCGGACGCCTCGACGCTGACGTCGTGGCTGCTGGCCGGCGCGTTCGCGCTGCTGCTGGGCCTCTCGGTGCTGGCCCACGAGCTCGGGCACTGCCTGGCCGCGCTGCGGCTGGGGATCCCGGTGCGGCGGCTGCGCCTCTTCCTGCTCGGCGGCCTGTCCGAAGTGGCCCGCACGCCGAAGCGGCCGGTCCACGAAGGCCTGGTCGCCGCGGCCGGGCCGGCGGTGTCGTTGCTGCTGGGCGGGTTCTGCGGCCTGCTGATGTTCGCCGTCCCACCCGACGGCGCGGTCTGGATGCTGGTGGCCGAGTGCGCGGTGGCGAACCTCGCCGTCGGCGTGTTCAACCTGCTGCCCGGCCTGCCCCTGGACGGCGGCCGGCTGGTCCGCGCGGGCGTCTGGGCGGCGACGGGGATCCGCGCGAAGGGCACGCGCGCCGCGGTGGCCGGCGGCGCCGTCGTGGCCGCGGGGCTGCTCGTGTGGGCGCTGTGGGGCCTGGCGACCGGGAGCCCGGACCGGTGGCTGCGCCTCGGCGTCTGCGTCGTCACGGCGTGGTTCGTGATCCTCGGCGCCCGCTCGGAGCTGGCCGCCGAAGCGCGCCGCACCTGGCCCGAAGGGCTGGACCTCGCCGAGCTCGTCCGGCCGGTGCTGCAGCTGCCCGCCGAGAGCCCGGTGTCGGACGCGCTGGCCGCGTCGGCCGGCCGGGGCGTGGTGCTGGTCCGCGCCGACGGCGTCGCCGCCGGCCTGCTCGACACGGGCGCGGCGGAGCGGCTGGCGGGCACGTCGCCGCACGCGCCGGCCGAGCTCGCGGCCGAGCCGATCCGGGCCGAGACGGTGCTGCTGGCTTCGGAACCGGGGGAGGACGTCGTCGAGCGCGTCCGCGAGACCCCGGCGTGGCAGTTCCTGGTGGTCGACGACGAAGGCCGCCCGGCGGGCGTGCTGCGCCGGGACGATCTGCGCGCCGCGCTGAACCGCCGTACCCGCTGAGGTACGGGCCCGGGCGGCCTGCGAAGATCTGTCGTCGGCCATTCGGGGTACTGGAGGAAGTGTTGTCGGTCAGCGGACCGTTTCGCGCGGGTGATCGGGTGCAGTTGACCGACTCGAAGGGGCGGCACTACACCTTGACGCTGGCCGACGGCGGGGAGTACCACACCCACCGCGGCGGGCTCGCCCACGACGACCTGATCGGCAGGCCCGAGGGCTCGGTGGTGACGTCCGCGGGCGGGTCGACCTACCTCGCGCTGCGCCCGCTGCTGCCGGACTACGTGCTCTCGATGCCGCGCGGCGCGCAGGTGATCTACCCGAAGGACGCCGCGCAGATCGTGATGTGGGGCGACATCTTCCCGGGCGCCCGCGTGCTCGAGGCGGGCGCGGGCTCGGGGGCGCTGACGTGCTCGCTGCTGCGCGCGGTCGGCCCGGCCGGGAGCGTGCAGTCCTACGAGATCCGCGACGACCACGCGGTGCACGCCGAGCACAACGTCGTGAAGTTCTTCGGCGAGAAGCCGGCGAACTGGTCGCTGACGGTGGCGGACCTGGCCTCGCACGAGGGCGAGGTCGACCGGGTCGTGCTGGACATGCTGGCCCCGTGGGACCAGCTGCCGAACGTCGCGGCCCACCTGGTCCCGGGCGGCGTGCTGACGGTCTACGTCGCGACCGTGACGCAGCTTTCGCGCGTCACGGAGTCCCTGCGCGAGCAGCAGTGCTGGACCGAGCCCGAATCGTGGGAAACGCTGATGCGGCCGTGGCACGTGGTGGGCCTGGCGGTGCGCCCGGACCACCGGATGGTCGCGCACACGGCGTTCCTGCTCACCGCCCGGCGGCTCGCGGACGGAACCGTCTCCCCGCGCGTGTCGCGCCGGCCCGCCAAGGGCAAGGGCTGAATCGGCGGAGTGGCGCGGAGCGCCTCCGTTGAGGGTGGCGGCGGGGGCATGGACGGACTAGCCCGGAACGCACCAGCGGCCGGACTCCTTGTGCAGCGGGAAGGGCGTGTCCTTCGTCCCGCCCGCGGCCTCGACGTGCACCTTCGCCGTCGCGGACTCGCCGCGGACCTCCGGCGGCTCCTTCAGGGTCGCCGTCACCGGGCCGGCCGCGTCCCACGTCCGTTGCAGCCCCGCGAGGGCCTCCGCGCTCTGGGGGCGGCAGGTCAGCTTGCCGAACGCCGCGGAATCGTGGTGGGAGATCGCGTCGACGATCGCGCGGGCCAGCACGGTCACCGCGGCCGTGTCGACCGCCGAGGGCACGGCGGACGTCGACGCGCGAGTCGGCGGAGCCGCCGGGGTCGAGGGCGCGGGCGGGGAGCCGGACGGCGCGACGAGCAGCAGTCCCAGCACCGCGCCCGCACCGGCCACGCCGAGCAGCACGAGCCCGGCGGCGAGCGCGCGGTTCACCGCCGGCGCGGGCTCACGAGCCGTCCGCCTTCACGTTGGACAGGCACCACAGGCCGGATTCCTTCTGGGCCGACATCGTGCCGACCTTGGTCTTGCTGCCGTCCGTGGCCGAGTAGCGCACGGTGGACTTGTCCCCGGTGTCCTGCGGCGAGGCGGTCAGCTTGACCGTGACCTTCGGGATGTCGCCCGTGGTGCCCTCGAAGACGCTCCGGCAGATGGTGTCGGCCAGCGCCTTCTCGTCGCCCGCGTTGTAGGCGGCGATCGTCGTGTCGAACAGCTCCTGCGAGCTGCCCTTGCCCGCGGGGGCGGGGCCGCCGGCGGGCTTGCTGCTCTTCGTCGACGGGCTCGTCGGCGAAGAGGTCTTGCTCTTCGGCGTCGACGGCTTCGGCGCGGACGTGGGGGCCGCCGAGCTGCTGCTGGCGGGCGGTGCGGCGGTGTTGTTGTCGTCCCCGTTGGCCAGGACGAACCAGGTCACGCCGCCGCCGACGAGGATCACCGCGGCGGCCGCGATGCCGATGATGAGCCCGGTCTTTTTTTTCTCAGGCGGGGGAGCGTCACCGAAGCCGCCGCCCCCGTAAGGGTCGTAACCGCCTTGGTTCGGCGGCTGCTGGCCCCACTGGTCCTGCTGCCCGTACGGGTCCTGCTGCCCGTACTGCGGGTAGCCCTGCTGGGGCTGAGGGCCCGTCTGGGGCGGGTAACCGCCCTGCTGCGGCTGACCGTAGGGGTCGGGCCGGCCGAACTGCTGGGTGCCGCCGTAGCCCGGCTGGGGCTGCGGGCCGCTCTGGGGGTAGCCGCCGGGCTGCTGGCCGTACGGCCCGGGCTGCTGCCCGTAGCCGCCGGGCTGCTGCCCGTAGCCGCCCGGTTGCTGCGGCGGGTAGGTCATGGGTGGTGCCCCCTCGCGTTCCTTCGACGGTGACTCCGGCCCCGAGACGGCCGACGTCGGCCCGATGCTAGCCATCGGGCGGGGGCCCCGCGCGGTTAGGGCGGAACTCGCCCGAATCGTCATCCGCGGGCGGGGTTGGGCCGTTCAGGGAGCGGGTACTCCCGCCGTGCTTGGTTCGTCTTGGCCCGGAAGGGACCGCGACGCGCCGGGGCCACGGCACCGAAATGGCCGCTTGCGCTGCGGGAATGTCCGTGCTGGACCAGGCGAGGAAACCGCGACGCGCCGATCTTGTGATCCGGAAAGGCCTTTTCTTGTCGGTGATCGCCGGTACCGTGGAATGAAAAGCACTCCGAGGAGGTGCCCGATGCATCATGACCTTCCCGGAGGTCGGCGCGAGGAGGCCGACCCTTCAGCAACATCCGGAGCTGGGACGACGGCGGACGAGCAGGCTCGGCAGATCCGTTTTCTCGAGGAGGAAGTGGCGCTGCTGCGCCGCAAACTGACCGACTCGCCACGGCAGAACCGAGTGCTCGAGCAGCGGCTCGCCGAGGCCTCGGAAAGGGTGAGCCAGCTCACCGAACGCAACACCAAACTGGTCGAAACCCTGCGTGAAGCACGAGGACAGCTCCTCGCGCTGCGTGAGGAAGTCGACCGGCTGGCCCAGCCACCGTCCGGGTACGGCGTCTTCGTCGAGGCGTACGAGGACAACACGGTGGACGTCTTCACGGCCGGCCGGAAGATGCGGGTGTCGGTATCGCCCGCGGTCGAGCTCTCGTCGTTGCGCCGCGGCCAGGCGCTGCGGCTCAACGAGGCGCTCACCGTGGTCGAGGCCGGCGGCTTCGAACGCACCGGCGAGGTGTGTGCCTTGCGTGAGGTGCTCGCCGCCGACGTAGAGGGCGGCAGCCTTCGCGCGCTGGTGGTCGGGCACGCGGACGAGGAGCGGGTGGTCCTGCTCTCCGACCTGCTGGCCGAGCAGCCGCTCAAACCGGGCGACTCGCTCCTGGTCGACTCCAAGGCCGGCTACGCGTACGAGCGCGTGCCGAAGGCGGAGGTCGAGGATCTGGTGCTGGAGGAGGTGCCCGACGTCCGCTACGAGGACATCGGTGGCCTCACCCGGCAGATCGAGCAGATCCGGGACGCGGTGGAACTGCCGTTCCTGCACGCCGACCTGTACCAGGAGTACCAGCTGCGCCCGCCCAAGGGCGTCCTGCTCTACGGCCCGCCGGGCTGCGGCAAGACGCTCATCGCCAAGGCGGTCGCGAACTCGCTGGCCAAGAAGGTGGCCGCGGCGCGGGGCGACAACGAGGACGGGAAGTCCTACTTCCTGAACATCAAGGGTCCCGAGCTGCTCAACAAGTTCGTCGGGGAGACCGAGCGGCACATCCGCCTGATCTTCCAGCGGGCGCGGGAGAAGGCCTCCGAGGGCACCCCGGTGATCGTGTTCTTCGACGAGATGGACTCGATCTTCCGGACCCGTGGATCGGGCGTTTCGTCCGATGTGGAAACCACGATCGTGCCCCAGCTGCTGTCGGAGATCGACGGTGTCGAAGGCCTGGAGAACGTCATCGTCATCGGCGCCTCCAACCGCGAGGACATGATCGACCCGGCGATCCTGCGGCCGGGCCGGCTCGACGTCAAGATCAAGATCGAGCGTCCGGACGCCGAAGGCGCGAAGGACATCTTCTCCAAGTACCTGGCCGAAGGCCTGCCGATCCACGCCGATGACCTCGCCGAGTTCGGCGGCGACGCCAAGGCGACGTTCGACGCGATGATCCAGCACACGGTCGAGCGGATGTACGAGGAGAGCGACGAGAACCGGTTCCTCGAGGTGACCTACGCCAACGGGGACAAGGAAGTCCTGTACTTCCGCGATTTCAACTCGGGTGCGATGATCCAGAACATCGTGGACCGGGCGAAGAAGTCGGCGATCAAGTCGGTGCTGGAGACCCAGCAGCCGGGTCTCCGCGTGCAGCACCTGCTCGACGCGATCGTCGACGAGTTCGCGGAGAACGAGGACCTGCCCAACACCACCAACCCGGACGACTGGGCCCGGATCTCCGGCAAGAAGGGCGAGCGGATCGTCTACATCCGCACGCTCGTCACCGGCAAGAACCAGGACTCGGGGCGGGCGATAGACACCGCCACGAACACCGGTCAGTACCTGTAAGTCCGAGTGCTCGATGGGGCGGCCGCTTCGGCGACCGCCCCATCGGCGCGTCTAGCGGCGGACGAGCCCGGCTTCGGGCTCGGCGGCCCGGCGCACGCGCAGGCGGCCGTGGGCGGCGAGGATGCCCAGCACCACCAGGAGCGCGCCGGTCGGCTGGTTCCAGCTCACCGGTTCGCCCAGCACGAGCACGCCGAGCAGCACCCCGACCACCGGTGTGAGGTAGGTCACCGCCGAAGCGTTGGCCGCGCCCCAGGCCGCGATGATGCGGACGTTCCAGACATAAGCGATGCCCGTGCCGAAGACGCCGAGCGCCACCATGCTCGCCACCACCGCGAGGTCCAGGCGGACCGGCGTCGCCGCGACCGCCGGGGCCAGCAGGCCGAGGAGCACCGTCGCCGACCCCGTCTGGCCGAACGCGACCACGACGGGGTCCACTCCGCGCGGCGAGACGAAACGGCGCATGTAGACGAAGCACGCGCCGTAGCACGTCGTGGCGCCGAGGCACGCGAGCTGTGCCGTCAGCTGGTGCGAGACGTCGACGCCGTGCCACACCCCGACGATCGTGAGCACGCCGAGGAAGCCGAGCGACAGGCCGAGCACACGCGGCGGCGTGAACCGCTCTTCCGGCAGGGCCGCGGCGGCCAGCAGCATCGTGACGAGCGGTGTCGTCGCGTTGAAAATACTGGCCAAACCGGACGAAATATACTGTTCCGCCCATGAGAACAGCAGGAACGGCACCACGCACAACAGCACCGAAACCACCGCGAGGTGACCCCACAGCACGGGATCCCGGGGTAGCGGGCGCCGGCGCACGACCAGCACGGCAGCCAGCGCGAGCGCGCCCAAGGCGACCCGCACCAGGGCGACCTGGCCGGGGGAGAGCCCGTTCAGGCCCACCTTGATGAACAGGAAACTCGCACCCCAGACGACGGCCAGCAGCGCGAACCGCACCGTGACGCCGAACCCCGTTGCTCCGAACCCCATGCCCGCAGTCAACCGGGGACGCCGGGCGCAAAGCCAGCGGGTTTCGGACCTCCAATATGTATAACGACCTATACGTGCCGAGGTAGAATGCCACCCATGGCTTGGGGGGAAGAACCGTGGCAACGAGCGGTCGCGCACGTCGCGAGCCGCGTGTCGGGGCCGCCGTTGCCCGAAGACCTGGCCGTCACCGTGCACTTCCACCCGGACCGCCTGGTGGGCGAGGTGTCGTTGCTGCGGCACCTCGTCACGGACGGCGTTTACCGTTCCCAGTTCGAGACGGGCACGAGCAACGGCGGCTTGACCGCGCACGCCGGCGGTGACCGGTGGCGCTGGGAGAACCGCATGTTCGGCGGCGCCTACGATTACCTGCCGCCGTCGGCGCGGCCCAAGTACGGCTCGCTCAACTACCGCCGCCGCCCGGCGGGCGGATCTGTCCGGTTCGGCTCGTCCCACCTGCGGCTGAAGCGGGAAGTGTGCACGCGCACGACGTTCTGCTACCCGGACAGCTTCGGCGAGCCGGACGACTTCGGCACCGCTGAACACCTGTCGCTGGTGGCGCTCGCCGAGGCGGACACGCAGGACGAACTTGACGACCACATCGAAGCCCACGTCCACGGCCCGCTCCGGCTCGCGACGGATGTCGAGGCGCTCGTGCTGGACCCGGCGTTCCGGGGCACCGACGTCGAGGCGGCGGCCGCCGAGCTGCCGTTTCCCACGCACTGGCACCACGGGTTCCGGCTGCCGGTCGACGTTCTGGCCGAGCACGCCGACTACCGGGGCGAGGACGTCGTGCGCGCCGGCAAGGAGATCGCCGAGGACGGGTGGCTGGACGCGCGGATCATCGGCGACGCCGTCCGTGCCGGCCGGCACGACCCCCAGGTGCTCAAGCGTGTCTGGCACTGCACCGCGCGGTTCGGCCTACGCGGTGACGCCGGCGGGTAGCAGCGCTTCGGCGAGCCGCCGCCAGTGCGGCATGGCCGAAGTGCCGGGTTCGGTCCCGATCACCTGGATGCCGACGTGGTCGGCACCGGCGTCGAGGTGGGCGTTCAGCTTGCCGGTGATCGTGTCGAGGTCGCCCCGGACGACGAGGTCGTCGACGAGCCGGTCGCTTCCGCGGCCGCCGTCGATGTCCGCTTCGGTGTAGCCGAGCCGCCGGAACTTCGCGACGTTGTACTCCGAGGTGAGGTACCGGTGGAGGTGCTCGCGGGCGATCTCCCGTGCCTTGGCGGCGTCGGTTTCGAAGAGCACGGCGTGCTCGACGCCGAGGAACGGGCCGTCGCCCAGGACTTCCCGCGCCTGGGCGGTGTGTTCCGGCGTCACGTGGTAGGTGTGCGCGCCCGCCGAGCGGTCGCGGGCCAGTTCCAGCATCTTCGGGCCGTACGCCGCCAGCAGGCGCCGCATCGGCGCGCGCGGTGCGGGGTTGGCGCTCGGGACGGCGTCCATGGCGTCGAGGTAGTCGCTCATCGCCCGGAGCGGCTTGGTGCCGGGCTTCCCGGCGCCGAGGCCGAGGCCGAGCAGGTGGCGGTCCGGGTAGGCGTCGGCCAGCAGCAGGGCCGCGGTGCGGGTGTAGCGCGGTTCGCGTGACCAGATCCGCGCGATCCCGTTGACGACGGTCAGGCGTTCAGTGGCCGACAGCAGGAACCCGGCGTGCGTGAGGGCTTCCCGGCCGTCGCTCTCCGGGATCCAGACCGCCGGCCAGCCGAGTTCTTCCAGCTCTTGCACGGAGTCCCGGATCAGCCCGGCCGGCTGGTCCTCGAAGTCGAACGTCCAGATGCCGTAGCGGCCGAGCCGCATGTTCTCGATCATGCCCATGAATCGAAGTATCGCAGAATCACGATATGAGTCAACCGGCTGTCCGCCGGGGCAGGGGAGGGGAGCGGTCAGAGAGTGTGGCCGAGCACGGCGACGAACTCGGCGATCCGGGCTTCGTCGCGCTTGTAGTGCGTCCACTTGCCGACGCGGGTCGCGCGCACCAGGCCGGCACGCTGCAGCGATGCCATGTACGCCGACACGGTCGACTGCGCCAGGCCCAGCTTCTCCTGGAGGTGGCTCACGCACACGCCGACCTCGACCGGGTCGGCGATCGCCCGGTCGACCGGGCTCTGCTCATTGAAAAAGTGCCGCTCGGGCTCCCGCAGCCACCGCAGCACCTGCAGCCGCACGGGGTTCGCGAGCGCCTTGAAGACCTCGAGCAGCTGCTCGGCGTCCGGCTGGGATTCGGTGCGTGTCGTCATGGCTGGATCCAGTATATCGACGTATAACGACCTATACTCCTGGCCGTGACCGAAGAAACCCGCCGGCCTCGCGCGCCGATCACCGAAAACGACGTCCTGGCCTGGCTGGAGACGACGGCCGCCGCCGTCCAGGCGGGGGAGGTGGGCGCCCAGGAGCTCATCGACATCCTCGGGGAGCTCCGCCGCGCCTCCGCCGCCTGCGCCGACGCCTCCGACTGGGCCCTGCTCGCCGCCCGCGAAGGCGGTGCGAGCCTCCGTCAGATCGCGCCGGTCTTCGGCAAGGGGTACGTCCGGGCCCCGGCCGCGCGGCTCGAGAAGCTGCACCGCCAGGCGCAGAACTCGGACCAGTGGCTGGCCATCCTGCGGCACAAGCAGACCGCGTGAACCGCGTCGCGCTCGGCCTGGCGGCGCTGGGCCGGCCCGCCTACATCAACCTGGGCCGCGACGGCGCGCTGCCAGCGGAGCGGGACGTGGAGTCCATGCGTGCCGCGACCTTCGCGGTGCTCGACGACGCCTACGCCGCGGGGATCCGGCACGTCGACGTCGCCCGGTCGTACGGGCGCTCGGAGGAGTTCCTGGCCGGCTGGCTCGCCGAGCGGGGGCACGACGGCGTCGAGGTCTCCAGCAAGTGGGGTTATGCGTACGTGGGGGACTGGCGGCTCGACGCCGACGTGCACGAGGTGAAGGAGCATTCGGCGGCGCGGTTCGCCGCGCAGTGGGCCGAAACCCTGGCGCTGCTGGGGGAACGCGTCGGGCTGTACCAGGTGCATTCGCTCACTGTGGACAGTCCGTTGTTCACCGACGAGCCGTTGGTCGAGGCGCTGGCCGAACTTTCCGCGAATGGCGTCGCCGTGGGGTTCTCGACGTCCGGGCCGGCGCAGGCGGACGCGATCGAGCGGGCGTTCACGCTGGAAGTGGCCGGGCGGCCGGTGTTCTCGGCGGTGCAGTCGACGTGGAACGTCCTGGAACCGTCCGCCGGGCCGGCCCTCGCCGCGGCGCACACGGCCGGGAAGCGCGTGCTGGTCAAGGAAACCCTGGCCAACGGCCGGCTCGCGGTCGAAGCCCCGAAGGTGGTCCGCGACATCGCGGCGGCGCACGGGATCGGGCCGGACGCCGTCGCCGTCGCCGCGGTGCTGGCGCAGGAGTGGGCCGGCACGGCGGTCATCGGCCCGGCGAGCCCGGCTCAGCTCGAGGCGAACCTGCGCGCCACGACGGTGGGCCTGGGTGCGGCGGACCGGGATGCGCTGGCCGGCCTCGCCGAGGAGCCCGGTGCGTACTGGCGACACCGGTCCTCCTTGGCGTGGGACTGAGCGGCTGCACTACCCTTCGCAGGCACCAGCGGACGACAGGGAGGCCGGAGCAGTGCGTCATCGGCAGGTGGTCGCCCTGGCCGCGGTCGCGTTGGTCGGCCTCACGGGCTGCGACGGGCCCGACCCGAACAACCTCGAGACGTACTACGACGATCCGACACCCACGTCGTCGCCGGTCACGCCCTCGGCGGAAGAAGCACCGGTGAGCCCCGCGAAGGCTGCTCCGGTCACGCCGCCCGATCCCGGCCTGCTCGCGGAGCGGGCCCTGCTGTCCGACGCGGACGTCGCGGAGGAGGGCGTGCAGCCGGGCTCGGGTGAGGCTTCGGGATGCCTGGCGGACGGGCCGTCGGCGGGCAGCCGGACCGCGACCTGGCGCTACCCCAGCGGGTCGGTGCTGAGCCACCGTGTCGTGGCGTTCCCGGACCGATCGGCCGCCCAAGCCGTCGCGGAAAACGAGTGCGCGGGCAAGACGGTGAGCGTCCCCGTCCAGCCCGGGGTCGAGCTGCAGCAGGCCTGGGGCGACGGCAAGACCTGCACGGTGTTGCTGGCGAAGGGAAGGCTCGTGTCCGAGCTGACGGTCTCGGCGAGCACCGAGACCCGCGCGGTGGACGCGGCGAAGCGCCTGCTGCCCGCGATGACGGCGAAGCTCACCGCTCAGCCGTAGCGGCGGAACCACTCCTGGACGCCTTCGCGGCCGTCGGGGATGAAGGGGAGTTCGGGCGCCGGGTCGTCGATCCAAGCGCGGAGTTCTTCCAGGGGGATCCAACGGCCTTCGACGATCTCTTCGGCCTGGTGGTGGATCGGGCCGTCCCAGCGGACCTCGAAGGCGAAGTTGTGGCAGCGGTTGCGGCCGTCGTCGTAGACCTTGGTGAACAGCGGCACGGGTTCCACCCCGTGGACGCCGAGTTCTTCGGCCAGTTCGCGGCGGGCGCACCCGGCCGGTGACTCGCCCGCGGCGACCACGCCGCCGGCCCAGCAGTCCCAGGTCGAGGGCCACACGTCCTTCACCGCGGTGCGCAGGTGCACGTAGACGGCCTTGCCGTCACCCGAACGGACCAGCACGACGCCGGCGGCGTGCCACAGGCCCTCGGCGCGGACCCGGGAGCGGGTGGTCGTGCCGACTTCGGAGCCGGCCTGGTCATAGAGCGCAACGAGTTCGTCACTGCCTGGCATGGGTGCATCGTTCCACTAGGACGACCCCGTAGGGTGGTGGACATGCGGCGGATCATGGGAACCGAAGTCGAGTACGGCATCTCCGTGCCGGGCGACGCGACGGCGAACCCGGTACTCACCTCGACCCAGGTCGTGCTGGCCTACGCGGCGGCGGCCGAGATCCCGCGCGCCCGGCGGGCGCGGTGGGACTACGAGGTGGAGAGCCCGCTGCGGGACGCGCGCGGGTTCGACCTGACCGGGCCCGGCGGGCCGGGGCACGACCCGGACGTCGAGGACCTCGGCGCGGCGAACGTCATCCTGACCAACGGGGCGCGGCTGTACGTCGACCACGCGCACCCGGAGTACTCGGCACCCGAGGTGACGAACGCGCGCGACGCCGTCATCTGGGACAAGGCCGGCGAGCGGGTGATGGAGGAGGCCGCGCTGAAGGCGGCGTCCGTGCCCGGACAGCCACAGCTGCAGCTGTACAAGAACAACGTCGACGGCAAGGGCGCGAGCTACGGCACGCACGAGAACTACCTGTGCGCGCGGTCGACGCCGTTCACCGCGATCATCGCCGGGCTGACGCCGTTCTTCGTGTCGCGGCAGGTGGTGACCGGCTCGGGCCGGGTCGGCATCGGCCAGCAGAGCGAGGAGGCCGGGTTCCAGCTCTCCCAGCGTGCGGACTACATCGAGGTCGAGGTCGGCCTGGAGACCACGCTGAAGCGCGGGATCATCAACACCCGGGACGAGCCGCACGCGGACGCGGACAAGTACCGGCGGCTGCACGTCATCATCGGCGACGCGAACATGTCCGAGTACTCGACGTACCTGAAGGTCGGGACGACGGCGCTGATCCTCGACCTGATCGAGTCGGGGATCCGGTTCGACGACCTGAAGCTGGACGAGCCGGTGCGCGCGGTGCACCAGATCAGCCACGACCCGACGCTGAAGGCGCAGGTGGCGCTGGCGAACGGGAAGAAGTACACCGGGCTGGACCTGCAGTTCGCCTACCACGAGATCGCCTCGCAGAACCTGGAGCGCACGGGCGCGGACCAGGCGTCGAAGGAGGTCCTGCGGGTCTGGGGCGAGGTCCTGGACGCGCTGGCGCGCGACCCGCAGGAGTGCGCGGACCGGCTGGACTGGCCGGCGAAGCTGCGCCTGCTGGAGGGTTACCGGCAGCGGGACAACCTGGCCTGGGGCGCGCCGCGGCTGCGGCTGGTCGACCTGCAGTACTCGGACGTGCGGCTGGCGAAGGGCCTGTACAACCGGCTGGTGACGCGCGGGTCGATGAAGCGGCTGGTGACCGAGGAAGAGGTGCTGACCGCGGTGACGACGCCGCCGTCGGACACTCGGGCCTACTTCCGGGGCCGGGCGCTGGAGAAGTACGCGACGTCGATCGCGGCGGCGTCCTGGGATTCGGTCATCTTCGACGTGGGCAAGGAGTCGCTGGTGCGGATCCCGACCCTGGAGCCCCTGCGCGGCACGAAGGCGCACGTCGGCAAGTTGCTGGACGAGTCGGCGACGGCGGAGGACCTGGTGGAGGCGCTCACCGGTTCGGACTAGGCGGGACGCACCAGCGATCGCGGCGTGACCCCGAATGTCGGGGCCGCTGGGTAGGCTAGGAAACATCAGCCACACCGGGAGGCGAGATGGCCCAGGAAAAGATCGAAAAGCACGGCGGTGGTGACTCCGACGAGGAGTTCGACGACACCGGCGCGGCGGGTCAGGAGCGGCGCGAGAAGCTCGGCGAGGACGTGGACACGATCCTGGACGAGATCGACGACGTGCTCGAGGAGAACGCCGAGGACTTCGTCCGGGCCTACGTGCAGAAGGGCGGCGAGTAGCCGCCGGGGGCGTTGCGCCCTTGCCGACCGTTCAGCCGGCGGCCGGGGTTCCGCGTGGTGGTGACCGTGGTCCGTGCGGGCCGGGGGTGCCGGGCGCGGGGCTCTGGTCCGCGTGGCCCGCACAGATGGGATTTTTGAGCACGTATGGACAACACCAGGGGCATCTCGGGTCCCGCGCTGCCGGCCGCGTACTTCTCGTCGGCGACGTCGTCGTTTTCGGACTTCCTGCGGGTGCAGGCACCGGAGTTGCTTCCGGAGCGGCGGGTGAGCGGTGGCGTGGCCGAGCTGGGCGTGCCGCACGGGACGACGATCGTCGCGCTGACTTTCGCGAGCGGTGTGCTGATCGCGGGTGACCGGCGGGCGACGTCGGGGAACATGATCGCGAGCCGGGACATCGAGAAGGTGCACGTCACCGACGAGTATTCGGCGGTCGGCATCGCGGGCACGGCGGGGCTGGCCGTGGAGATGGTGCGGTTGTACGCCGTCGAGCTGGCGCACTACGAGAAGATCGAGGGCGTTCGGCTGTCGCTGGACGGCAAGACGAACAAGCTGGCGGGGATGGTCAAGGCCAACCTCGAGATGGCGATGGCCGGGCTGGCGGCGATCCCGTTGTTCGTCGGGTACGACCTGGAGGCCGCGGATGCGAAGCACGCCGGGCGGATCGTGTCGTACGACGCCGCGGGTGGCCGCTACGAGGAAAACGGCGGGTACGCGGGCATCGGTTCGGGTTCGCTGTTCGCGAAATCCGCGCTGAAGAAGCTGCACGATCCGGACGCCGACGTCGAGGCCGCGACGCGCGTCGCGGTCGAGGCGCTGTACGACGCGGCGGACGACGACACGGCGTCGGGCGGGCCGGACCTGGTCCGGCGGATCTTCCCGAGTGTCGTGACGATCACCGCGGAGCGCGGTGCCGTCCAGCTGCCGGAGTCGGCGACGGCGGCGGTCGCGGAAGCCGTGGTCGCGGGGCGGATCGAGCGCCACCAGAGCCGGCTCTCCTGACGCGGGGCTGAACCAGTGAACGTTGGAACACCGAAGAACCTGGAGCGCACACCGTGACGATGCCGTTGTATGCCTCTCCCGAGCAGCTGATGCGGGAGCGTTCCGAGCTGGCGCGCAAGGGCATCGCGCGCGGCCGGAGCGTGGTGGTGCTGAAGTACGCGGGCGGCGTGCTGTTCGTCGCGGAGAACCCGTCGGCCACGCTGCACAAGGTGTCCGAGATCTACGACCGGATCGGGTTCGCCGCGGTCGGGCGCTACAGCGAGTTCGAAAACCTGCGCGTGGCGGGGATCCGGCACGCGGACCTCAAGGGCTACCAGTACGACCGGCGTGACGTGAGCGCGCGAGCGCTGGCGAACGCCTACGCGGCGACGCTGGGCAGCATCTTCACCGAGCAGCTGAAGCCGTTCGAGGTCGAGGTCTGCGTGGCGGAGGTCGGGGCGAGCTCGGCGGAGGACCAGTTGTACCGGCTGACCTACGACGGGTCGATCTTCGACGAGCCGCAGTTCACCGTGATGGGCGGCCAGAACGAAAAGATCGCGGCGAAGCTGAAGGAGACGTTCGAGGAGGGCTTGGACCTGCAGGCGGCCTTGGGCGTGGCGGTGGCGGCCCTGCGCACGCCGACCCAGCCGGCGCCCACGACGACGGCGTCCTCGTCGGCGGGCACGTCCTCGTCTTCGGCGGCGAGCTCGTCGCCGAACGGCAACGGCGAGGCCGACCCGATCAAGCTGGAGGTGGCGGTGCTGGACCGCGACCGCCCGCGCCGCTCGTTCCGCCGCCTGACGGGCACGGCGCTGGACTCGCTGCTCCCGGTCCCGGACCCGCAGGGCGAGGAGCCGGAGGGCAAGCCGGAAGGCGAGTGACTTCCTGAGCGAAACGGGGGCGTGGCCGGTGGGCCACGCCCCCGATTTCGTCAGTCCGGCCGGTGGGCGACGGCGAGCAACCGGATTTCAGGAGGTCGCGGGGGAGACCCGGAAGTTCTGGTCGGCGAACGCCAGCAGATACGGCAGCGTCGCGCGGGCGGTGTGCCAGGTGTGGTTGAAGCCGCGTTCGGCGTGGACGACCGCCTCCTGGCCGCGGGCGTGCAGGGCGTCGGCGATCCGGTGGGCCGTCGTGACGTCGGTGGGTGCGCCGGTGCCGACCGCGAGCATCACCGAGACCGGTGCGGGGAAGTTCATCGCCGGCAGGTAGCGGCGCGGGGTGTTGGCGGCGATGGCCGCCCGGTTGCCGTCGAGGACGCCGACGGAGTCGTTGAGGTCGTCGTAGGGGAGGGCGATCAGCAGGGTGGCGAACTCGTCGACGTGGTGCAGGCCGATGTTGAGCGCCCCGAAGCCGCCGCCGGACATGCCGCCCAGCGCGCGGTGGGCGCGGTCGGCGGCGGTGCGGTAGCGCCGGTCGATCGCCGGAACCACCGTGTGCGCCAGGTACGTCTCCAGCTGCGGGCCGCCGGGGACGTCGAGGCATTCCCAGTCCGTGGCGGGGTTGCCGGCGGTCAGGTCGACGCTGACCACGATCATCGGCTCGATCACGCCGGCGCGCTGCAGGGCGAGCAGCGTTCCGGGGGCGTCGCCGGAGGTCAGCCAGTCGCGCGGGCCGCCGAACGGGTAGCCGTGGATCAGGTAGACGACGGGGTAGCGGCGGGCCGCGTTCGCGTCGTACCCCGGGGGCAGCACGACGTAGTTGCTGCCCGACGGGACGCCGTGGGCGGGGTCGGGCAGGCTCACGACGTCGATCCGCTGGCCGGCGGCCGCGGTGCCCGCGCCCGCGTGCGGCGCGGACGGTGCCTCGTCGCCGTCGTCGAGCAGGCGGCCGGCGAGGTTGACGACGCCGGGGCCGCGTTGCAGCAGGCGCGCGAGGTCGTCGGAGGTGCGGACGTACCCGACGTAGCTGTTCAGGGCAGTTACCCCCGCGAGCAGCAGCAGGACGCCGAAGGCGGTGAAGCCCCAGCGACGCGCCCGGCGCCGGTGCCACAACGCGATGACGGCGGCGAGGACCGCGACGGCGGCCGAGGCGAGGGCGAGCCAGATGAGCGGGGACTCGAACGGGCCGAGGTCGCGGGCGCGCGCGGTGATGTCACCGGGCAGCACCGGGTCGGTGGCGGCCCGGTGGATACCGCCCGCCAGGCCGTGCCCGCCCATTCGATCCCCGCTCGTCCCCTGGTCGCGGGCAGGATCGCCCGCATCTCGGGCACGACGCTAGCCAGGGGCCGCTGTGGGTTCGTTGAGAGAAAGTAATGCGTCCTTAAAGGCGGTAGATGGTCAGTGCGCTGGGGCAGGACCGGAAGCGGAACCGGTTGCCGAGCGGGCCGACCTCGCCGTCGGTGGCGACGCGGCGGTGGCCGTCCAGGAGCTCCACGTCCAGCTCGGCGACGTCGAGCTCCTGGTAGACGTGGCTGGCCGCGAGGGTGCGGGTGACCATCGCCAGCAGGAACCGGGCGCGGGAGTACGGCAGGTCGGCGCGCAGGTAGCGGACGTCGAGCAGGCCGGTGTCGAGCGCCGGGCGCCGGCTGGGCGCGAAACCCTTCGGCGCGTACGTGCCGTTGCCGACGAACAGCAGCCAGACCTGGGTGAGCTTGCCGTTGAGCCGCACGGTCAGCGGTTTGGCGTGCCGCAGCGTCCGGGTCAGCGCGATCACGGCCGAGGGCCACTTGGGGTGCTTTTCCTGCAGCTTCTCGCGCAGCCGGACCATCTCCGGGTAGCCGCCGAGGCTCGCGGTGTTGACGAACCAGCGGTGCGCGGTGTCCCCACCGCCCTCCTCGATCTCGACCTCGCCCAGGTCGATGCCGACGGCGTTGCCGAGCTCGGTCGCCGCGTCCGCGTCGGGCATGGAGCTGACGCCGACGTCGCGGGCGAAGTGGTTGAGCGTGCCCGCCGGGATCAGCGCGAGCGGGAGGTCGCGTTCGGCGGCGACCGCGGCGACCGCGGCCACGGTGCCGTCACCGCCCGCGACGCCGAGCGCGCGGACCGTCCCCCGGGCGTCGATCTCGCTTTCGAGCTGGGCGATCAGGTCCTGGTCGGGGTCCGGGTGGAGGATCTCGGCCTTGGGCCAGGCGTGCCGGGCGTCCTCGGTCGGGTCCTGGCCGTCGATCCCGGACTTGGGGTTGACCAGCACGAGCATGTCGTCGCCGTCGACCATCTCGGGCGCGTCCGCGTGGTGGGCGGTGCGGCCCGGGACGTCGTCGTGCAGCGGCCACCAGTGCCGGGTCGCCAGGCCCACGCCGACCCCGATGCTCAGGCCGACGCCGACGTCGGAGGGCCAGTGGACGCCGGTGTGGACGCGCGAGTAGGCGACGGCCAGCGCGAGGGGCGCCACGGCGAGACCGGCGCGCGGCGACTCCATCGCCACGGCCGTCGCGAAGGCCGCCGCGGACGCCGAGTGGCCGGAGGGGAACGACGACGACGTCGGGCGTTTCCGCAGGCGGCGGTGCCTGGGCACCTCCTCCTCGGCCGGGCGGCGGCGGGGGAACAGCGGCTTGCCGATCAGGTTGGCCGCGGCGCTGGCGCCGGCGATCGCGACGACCCCGCGCAGCGCGCCCCGCCGCGTGGAGCCCTTCTGCGCGGCCAGGAGCGCGGCGACGACCCACCAGAGCCGGGACTTGTTCGCCGATCTGGACAGCGCCATCAGCGCGTCGTCGGCTTTCGTGGCCGGGAGGGCGGCGCTGCGCCGCATGAGGGCGCGATCGGTGCGCCCGACCCGCCGGAAGGCCTGGATGAGCTGGTGCGTCAAGGAGTCGCCTTCCCCAAGTAGTCAAGAGCAGTGCTCCAATCGTGCCTGAATCGGGGAGTTTTCACCGTCTGTGGCACACCGAGGGCGTGTCGACGCCCGAACGGCGCACCGTCGAAGGGGGTCCAGCGCCTACTCTGGTGGCATGCAGCGGCGGATCTTTGGCATCGAGACCGAGTTCGGGGTCACGTGCACCTTCCACGGCCAGCGCAGGCTCTCCCCGGACGAGGTGGCGCGCTACCTCTTCCGGCGGGTCGTCTCGTGGGGCCGTTCTTCGAACGTTTTCCTGTCCAACGGCTCCCGGCTCTACCTCGACGTCGGCTCGCACCCCGAGTACGCGACGGCCGAGTGCGACGACCTCGTCCAGCTGGTCACGCACGACAAGGCCGGGGAGCGGATCCTCGAGGACCTGCTGGTCGACGCCGAGCGACGGCTCGCCGACGAGGGCATCGGCGGCGACATCTTCCTGTTCAAGAACAACACCGACTCGGCGGGCAACTCCTACGGCTGCCACGAGAACTACCTGGTGACCCGCGCGGGTGAGTTCTCCCGGATCGCCGACGTGCTGCTGCCGTTCCTGGTGACCCGGCAGCTCATCTGCGGCGCCGGCAAGGTGCTGCAGACCCCGCGCGGCGCGGTCTACTGCCTCTCCCAGCGTGCGGAACACATCTGGGAGGGCGTCTCGAGCGCGACCACCCGCTCGCGGCCGATCATCAACACCCGCGACGAGCCGCACGCCGACGCCGAGCGCTACCGGCGGCTGCACGTCATCGTGGGCGACTCGAACATGGCCGAGCCGACGACCATGCTCAAGGTCGGCTCGGCGAACCTGGTGCTCGAGATGATCGAGGCCGGTGTCCAGTTCCGCGACTTCACCCTCGACAACCCGATCCGGGCGATCCGCGAGATCAGCCACGACCTCACCGGCCGCCGCCAGGTGCGGCTGGCCGGCGGGCGCGAGGCGTCGGCGCTGGACATCCAGCGCGAGTACCACGCCCGCGCCGTGCAGCACCTCAAGGACAACGGCACGACCCCGGCGAACGAGCGCGTCATCGAGCTGTGGGGCCGGTCCCTGGACGCGGTCGAGCAGCAGGACTTCGGCAAGATCGACACCGAGATCGACTGGGCGATCAAGCACCGGCTGGTCGAGCGCTACCGGCACAAGCACGACCTGGACCTCTCCAGCCCGCGCATCGCGCAGCTCGACCTGGCCTACCACGACATCCGCCGCGGCCGGGGCATCTTCGACCTGCTCCAGCGCAAGGGCCTGGTCCGCCGGGTCACCGACGACGGCGAGATCGAGGCCGCCAAGGACACCCCGCCGCAGACGACCCGGGCGAAGCTGCGCGGCGACTTCATCGCCGCCGCCCAGGCCGCCGGGCGCGACTTCACGGTCGACTGGGTGCACCTGAAGCTGAACGACCAGGCCCAGCGCACGGTCCTGTGCAAGGACCCGTTCCGCTCGGTCGACGAGCGCGTGGAACGCCTGATCAGCTCCCTCTAGCCAGGTCCGTGAAGGCCACCTTGAGGAACTACAAGTTCCTCAAGGTGGCCTTCACGGCGTTTCGGGGACGCGACGAAAGTCGGGGCGGGACTGCGACAGGATCGGCGCATGCGTGTCGTGCTGCTCGTGCTCGCCCTGCTGGTCTCCGTCGCGGCACCGGCTTCGGCGGGGGAGCGCCCGCCGAAGTGGGAGCTGCAGCCCACCGGCGTCACCGCCCAGTTCCGCGGCCTGTCCGCCGTCAGCGCCCGCGTCGCGTGGGTCAGCGGCACGCAGGGCACCGTCCTGCGCACCACCGACGGCGGGACGAGCTGGAAGTCCGTCGGCCCGCCCGGCGCCGAGACGCTCGAACTCCGGGACATCGAGGCCTTCGACGCCGACCACGCCGTGACCCTCTCGATCGGCCCCGGCACCGACTCGCGCGTCTACCGGACCGACGACGGCGGCGCGCACTGGCGCCAGACCTTCCGGAACACCGACGCGGCGGCGTTCTACGACTGCCTCGCGTTCTTCGACCCGTGGCGCGGGCTCGCGATGAGCGACCCGGTCGACGGCCGGTTCCGCGTGCAAGCCACCTTCGACGGCGGCCGCAGCTGGCGGCAGGTCCCCGACAGCGGCTTCCCGCCCGCACTGCCCGGCGAGGCCGGGTTCGCGGCCAGCGGCCAGTGCATCACCACGGCCGGGCCGTTCGACGCGTGGCTTGCGACCGGCGGCGGCGCGACCGCCCGCGTCCTGCACTCCGGCGACGGCGGCCGCCACTGGACGGCCTCGGCCACGCCGCTGCCGAGCAGCCCGTCGGCCGGCGTGTTCGCCGTCGCCTTCCGGAACCCCGGCCAGGGCGTGGCGATCGGCGGCGACTACGCGAACCCTGCCGCGCCCGGCCCGGCCGTCGCGCTGACCAGGGACCGCGGCCGCACCTGGCGCACCCCGGAGCAGTACCCCACCGGGTACCGCTCCGGGCTGGCCTGGCGCGGCGGCGCCGTGCTCGCCGTCGGCCCGGGCGGCAGCGACCACAGCCCGGACGGCGGCCGGCACTGGACGTCGTTCGACACCGGCAGCTTCGACAGCGTGGACTGCGCCGGCGCGGCTTGCTGGGCCAGTGGCGTCCAGGGTCGCGTGGCCCGCCTGAGCCGCTAGAGGACCTGACCGGTCGGGCGGACCATGATCTCGTTGACGTCGACCGACGGCGGCTGGGACAGCGCGTAGAGCACGGCGCGGGCGATGTCGTCCGGCTCCAGCTTCGGCTTCTTCCGCTGCTCGTCGCTGAGGATGTCGGTGTCGGTCATGCCGGGGTTGATCAGCGTGACCCGCACGCCGGTGCCGACGGCCTCCTCGCGGATCGCCCCGGCCATTCCGGTCACCGCCCACTTCGTCACCGAGTACAGGCTCGCGTTCCGGATGTAGCGGCCGGCGACCGAGCCGGTGATCAGCAGGTGCCCGGACGACTCCCGCAGCGCGGGCAGGGCCGCGCGGGCGGTGTAGGCCGCGCCGAGGATGTTGGTGCGGACCATCTCCTCCCAGGCCCGCGGGTCGGGGTCGTCGGTGCCGAAGAACGACGTCCCGACGCCGATCCCGGCGTTGGCGAAGGCGGCGTCGAGCCGTCCGAAGCGTTCGACGGCGGCCGTGACGGCGCCGGAGACGCTCGTCCAGTCCCCGACGTCGGCGCCGAGCGCGATCGCCCGGTCTTCGCCGAGCTCGGCGGCCAGCGCGGTGACGGACCCGGCCTTGCGGGCCACGAGGGCGACCTTGAACCCGGAGGCGGCGGCGAGCCGCGCGGTCGCGGCGCCGAGGCCGCGCGAGGCACCGGTGATGAGAAGAACGCGATCATCCATGGCCCCCACGCTAGGGAAGATTCACGGCGTCAGCACGATCCGCCCGCGCAGGCCGCCCGCCGCCAGCCGTTCGTGCGCCTCCGCGGCCTTCGACAGCGGCAGCACGCCGGCCACGCGCAACGGCAGCACTCCCGTCTCCGTGAGCTTCGCCAGCTCGGCCAGGCGTGCGCCGTCGGCGCGGATCCAGACGTGGCGCACGCGGACCCCGCGCAGCGGGATCGGTGCGGCGCCCGCGGCGAAGGCGACGAACTCGCCGCCGCCGCGGACCGCCTCCAGCGCGTCCAGGCCGAGCAGGGCGGTGTCGAGGACGGCGTCCACCCCGCCGGGCACCAGCGCGCGCACCCGGTCGCCGAGCGCCGGGCCGCGCGCGACGAACTCCGCCCCGAACCCCCGCACCAGCGCTTCGTCGCCGCCGGACGCCACGGCCACCACCCGGAGCCCGCGTGCGTGCGCCAGCGCAACCGCGTACCCGCCGACCGCGCCCGCCGCCCCGGTGACCAGCACGGTTCCGTCCGTTTCGACGAGGTCGAGGGCCTGCGCGGCGGTCAGCGCGTTGAGCGGCAGGGTCGCGGCTTCGGCGGGGGAAAAGCCTTCCGGAGCCGGGGCGACGGCCGAGACGTCCAGCACGATCTGCTCGGCGTACGCGCCCAGCGGGGTCGCGATCCGGTCGCGCAGGCCGATCACTGCGTCGCCGACGCGGAAGCCGGAGCCGGAGCCGATTTCGACCACGCCGGCGACGTCCCACCCCAGGCCGAGCACCTCCCGCGGCGGGATCACGCCGGCCTCGGTGAGCCACCCGGCGCGGGTCGCGACGTCGACCGGGTTCACCGCGGCCGCCGTCACCCGGATCCGCACCTGACCCGGGCCGGGCTCCGGCACCGGGACCGCCACGGACTCCAGGACCTCCGGGCCACCGAACTTCCGGACCACCACCGCACGCATCTTCGTCTCCTGACCCCGAGCGAACCTTCCCCGCGAACGTAAAGGGAGCTACTCTCCATCGGGAAGTACGCACCCGCAGGTTCCCCACGTACCAGGAGGTTCGCCCGGTGCCCACGCGCACGGCGGAACAGCGGCGGCAGGCCGAAAAGGCCGCCTACGACGCCTACCTCGCGGCCTGCCCGACCCGGAAGCTGCTCGACGAGATCGCCGGCAAGTGGGTCAGCCTGGTCCTCGTCGCGCTCGGTGACGGCCCGCGGCGCTACAGCGACCTTTCGCGGCGCATCGCCGGGGTCAGCCAGAAGATGCTCACCCAGACCCTGCGGGTGCTCGAGCGGGACGGGCTGGTGCGCCGCGAGGTGACCCCGGCGGTGCCCGTCCGCGTCGACTATTCCCTTACGCCGCTGGGGGGAAGCCTCCGCGCGCTGATGGCCGGGTTCAAGGACTGGGCCGAGACGAACTTCGAAGCCGTGGACGCCGCCCGGACCGATTACGACGCGCGCACCCCGGACCTCACGATCGGGCCGGGCGGCGCGGGCTAGGCTCTACCGGGTGTCCACCGCACGCGCCGAACGGCTGGTCAATCTGGTACTGGCCCTCCTGTCCACCCGGCAGTACCTCACTGCCGAGCGGATCCGCGGCATCGTGCCCGGCTACGGCGACGCGGCCAGCGACGACGCCTACTTCCGGATGTTCGAGCGGGACAAGACCGAGCTGCGCGAACTCGGCATCCCCTTGGAGACCGGCCGCAACTCCGCCTTCGACGCCATCGAGGGCTACCGCATCGCCCGCCGCGACTACGAGCTCGGCGAGATCGACCTCGCTCCCGACGAAGCCGCCGCCGTCGCGCTCGCGTCCCGGCTGTGGGACTCCCCGGAGCTCACCGGACAGGCGCAGGGCGCGCTGGTGAAGCTGCGTGCCGCCGGCCTGGAGGTCGACGACCAGGCCCCCACGATCGTCGAGCCGCGCGTGCGCGCCGAACCGGCGTTCGGGCCGCTGCTGGCCGCGGTGCAGAACGGCCAGGCCGTCCGCTTCGAGTACCGCCGCAGCGGCTCGCCGGAACGCATCATGCGCACCCTCGAGCCCTGGGGCGTGGTGTCGTGGCGGGCCCGCTGGTACGTCGTCGGGCACGACCGCGACCGCGGCGCCACCCGCTGCTTCCGCCTCTCCCGCGTCACCGGCCAGGTCCAGCCGGTCGGCAAGCCGGGCGCGGTGCAGCGTCCGGAGGGTGTCAACCTGCTCAAACTCGTGTCGGTGACGGGGGAGTCCGAACCCGCCCCGGTCACCACCGCCCGGCTCTGGGTCGCCGACGGCCGCGCCGCCGGGGTCCGCCGCCGCGGCACCGTCCTGGGCCGGTGCGCGATCGACGGCGAAGAGGGCGACCTCGTCGAGATCGGGCTCTACTTCCCGGAGTCGGCCGCCGACTGGATCACCGCGCAGGGCCCCGACGTCGTCGTGCTCGAACCCGACGTGCTGGCCAAGACCGTCCAGGACCGGCTCGAAGCCGTCGTGGCCCGGCAGGGGAGCGGCCGGTGAGCGGGTCGACCGACCGGATGCCGAGACTGCTCGCGCTCGTGCCCTACCTGCTCGCGCGCCCGGGCATCCGCGTCGACGAGGCGGCGCACGACTTCGACGTCACGCCGAAGCAGCTGCGCAAGGACCTCGAGCTGCTGTGGATGTGCGGGCTGCCCGGCTACGGCCCCGGCGACCTCATCGACCTGTCCTTCGAGGGCGACACGATCGTCGTCACCCACGACGCCGGGATGAACCGCCCGCTGCGGCTGACCGGCGGCGAGGCCACGGCGCTGCTGGTCGCGCTGCGGGCGCTGGCCGAGACGCCCGGCGTGCTCGACGGTGACGCCGTCCGCCGCGCCATCGCCAAGATCGAGTCGGCGGCCGGGCAGGCCCAGCCCGCCGGCGTGGTCGTCGGCGGCGGGGTGCGCGAGGGCAAGAAGACCGCGCGGACCCGCGAGGAGGTCGCCCGGGCGCTGCGGGACGGGCGGGCCCTGCGGATCCGCTACTACACCGCGTCCAAGGACCAGATCACCGAGCGCACGGTCGACCCGATGCGGCTGCTGATCGTGCAGGCGGTCGGCTACCTGGAGGCCTGGTGCCGCCGCGCCGAGGGCGTCCGGCTGTTCCGGCTCGACCGGATCGACGAGCTGACGGTCCTCGACGAGCCCTCCCGGCCGCCCGCGCACGCCCATCCGACCGATATTTCCGAGGGCGTCTTCCGGGAGCGTCCCGACCAGCGGGAGGCCGTGCTGGTCCTCGACCCGGACGCACGCTGGGTAGCCGAGTACTACCCGTGCGAGGAGCTCGACGAGCTCGACGGCGGCCGGCTGCGGATCCGGATGCGCTACGCCGACCAGTCCTGGATGGTGCGCCTCGTGCTGGGGTTGGGCGGAGAAGCGCTGGTGGAGAGCCCGGCCGACCTCGCGTCCGACGTCGGACGCCGCGCGGCCGACGCGGTGGCCCGAGCCCGTCACCTTCCGTCAACCTGCGACCACTAAGGTGATCGACGTGCCGTACCTGCCCACCGTCGTGCTCGCCGCGATCGGCCTGCTGCTCGTCGTCCTGCTGGTGCGGACCGTCAAGGTCTTGCGTGGTTTCCGGCGGACCGCAAGCATGGTGGCTACGAACACCCAGGACCGGGCGGGGTTGATCCGTGCCCGGTCGGCCGCGCTGCGCGTCGCCTTCGCGGAGCGCCGCCGGAAACCGGAAAACCAGTAACATCCCTACCAGACGCAGATAGGAGGCCATCTTGTTCGCCAACGGATTGCAAGGATGGCATTTGATCATCTTGGTGCTGCTCGTCGTGCTGCTGTTCGGGGCCAAGCGGCTTCCCGATGCGGCCCGGTCGATCGGCAAGTCCATGAAGATCTTCAAGGCCGAGACCAAGGACCTCGCGGGCGACAAGAGCGCCTCGCACGAGGACGCCGAGCCGGTCGAGACGAAGCAGATCCCGGCCACGCCCGTCCCCGTGACGCCGCCCGCCGCGACCGACCAGCAGGTCGCCGACCTGCAGCGGCAGCTCGACGAGCTGAAGAAGCAGCAGGCCGACCAGCCGCAGAAGAACGCCAGCTGAGCGCCTGAAGCCACACCCGGTCCCTGGTCCACGGAGCGCGCCGGTCCGGCGCGCTCCGGCGGACTCCGACGAGAACGGAACATCCCGTGGCGGAACCCGCCTCCGGAAACGGCACCAGCCGCCGGACGAAGCGGCGCAAGCGCAGCCGTCGCAAGAACCCCGACGGCACGATGACGCTCATCGAGCACATCTACGAGTTCCGCCGCCGCCTGGGCTTCGCGCTGCTCGCGGTCGTCATCGGCGGGATCGTCGGCTTCTTCTGGTTCAGCACCAAGGTGGGCCCGATCCCGTCGCTCGGCGAGATCGTCAAGGACCCCTACTGCGCCATCCCGCCGGATCGCCGTCTCAACGGCTACCAGGGCTGCCAACTGCTGCAGACCGTGCCGTTCGAAGCGTTCATGATCCAGCTCAAGGTCGGCCTCGCCGCCGGCGCCGTGCTGTTCTCGCCCCTCTGGCTCTACCAGGTGTGGGCGTTCATCGCACCCGGCCTCTACTCGAAGGAGCGCAAGTACGCGCTGACCTTCGTCGGGTTCGCGTCGGTGCTGTTCGCCGGCGGCGCGGTGCTCGCGTACCTGCTGTTCCCGCACGCCCTGCAGCTGCTCATGGGCTTCGGGCAGGAAGAGTTCATCACCGCGCTGACCGCGGACAAGTACATCTCGTTCATGCTGTCGCTGCTGATCATCTTCGGGATCAGCTTCGAGCTTCCGTTGCTCGTGGTGATGCTCAACCGCGTCGGTGTGGTCAAGTACCGGCAGCTGAAGAAGTGGCGCCGGGGCATCGTGTTCGGGCTGTTCGTCTTCGCCGCCTTCGTCACTCCCGGGTCGGACCCGTTCTCGATGCTCGGTCTGGCCGGTGCGCTGACCGTGCTGTTCGAGCTGTCCATCCAGATCGCCCGCGTCCACGACCGCAAGAAGGACCGGGAACGCCACGACGAGGGCTGGGACCAGCTCGACGACGACGAAGCCGCGCCGTTCGAGTACACGCCGAGCAAGGTGGATGACGAGCCGTCCGCGCCGACCGCGTCCGGCGGCCGCTCGACGACCGACGACATCACCTAGTGGGGATCCACGCCGCGCTCGCCGTACACCCGGCCTCGGGGCACGGCGCGGCCGCGCGCATCGCGGACACCGTCGCCGAGCGGCTGCGCGTGGCCGTCGACCGCCTCGACGTGCTGGTCGCCAACACCGTCGAAGAGTCCCGCGAGCTGACGCGGACCTCCCACGCCGCCGGCCTCGACGTCCTGATCGTCCTCGGCGGCGACGGCGCCGCCCACCAAGGCGTCCAGTTCTGCGCGAACCACGACGTCGCGCTCGGCCTGGTCCCGGCGGGCACCGGCAACGACTTCGCCCGCGCCCTCGGCATGCCCGGCGAGCCGCTGCCCGCCGTCGACGCGCTGGTGGCGGCCCTGCGCTCGGGGGCCCGGCGGCGCATCGACCTCGGCCGCGCCGGCGACACGTGGTTCGCGACGGTCCTGTGCGCGGGTTTCGACGCGAGCGTGAACGAACGCGCCAACCGGATGCGCTGGCCGTCCGGGCCGCGCCGCTACGACCTCGCGATCCTCGCCGAGCTGGCGGCGTTCCGCTCCCGCCCGGTGGTGGTCGACACGGGCACCGAACGCCTGGAACTCGACGCGACCCTCGTGGCGGTCGGAAACACCCGCTTCTACGGCGGCGGCGTCCCGATCTGCCCGACCGCGGACCCGGAGGACGGCGTCTTCGACGTGACGGTGGTGGGGGACTTGACCCGCCGCGGCCTGATCCGCATGCTGCCGGGCCTGCGCACCGGCAAGCACCTCACCCACCCGGCGGTCCGCACCCTGCGCGCCCGGTCGGTCTCGCTGACGGGCAACAGCTGGCCGGCCTACGCCGACGGCGAGCCCCAGGGAAACGTGCCGGTGACGGTCACCTGCGTCCCGGGCGCGCTGACGGTCCTGGCTTAACGCTCGTAGCCGCCCGCGCGCGCCACCAGCTGCCGGAAGTGCGCCGGCGTCAGCAGCCGCCCGGCGTCGGAGAAGTAAACCCCGCCGCAGCGGTGGCAGAACCAGCCCTGCTCCCACAGCTGCGTCGCCGCCGGCACCCCGCGCCGCTGCCGCCGGTGCACCCGGACCCGCCGGACGTAGAGCCACCCCAGCACACCGGCCGCGACGAACACGCACAACGACGGCAACGAGATCAGCGCGACCCCCAGCACCCGGGAAGCCGGGCCACCCGGCGGCGGGTCGTCCACCGCCGACAACGGCAACAGCAGAAAACAACTCCCGACCAACGCCAGCGCGACCACCGCCGCCACCAGGCCGCCACCGCGGCGCGGGGGAGGGAAGGGATCCAGCGACCGCGCCACCGCGGTCACCGAAACCCCGCTGACCTGGCTGTTCGTATAAAGCAGACCGTCCCCGGCCGGCACCGCGACCACCGAACCCTGACCACGGAAGAACGAGTGCCCGCCGTGGTAGACGGCCGGCACATGCTGCACCTGGTCCAGCTGTCCGCAGCTCGGACACGGTTCACTCATGCAGCCTCCGACGCCGCCACCCGCACCCCGGTTCCACCCCGCCTCTCAAATGTATAACGACCTATACGGCGGCCGATCGTGGTGATTACTCGCAGCGGTGCCCTATCAAAAAAGAAGCAACGACCGTGGACCGTCACGCCGCGTGCGAACTGTCGGAGGCATGTGGAACCCTGACGAGGTGGCCAGTAGCCCTTCTCAGTCCCCGGCCGAGGCCTATGCGGCCGCTTCGCGCCGAGGGAAGTACCCCCAGCTGACGCGCTTCGCCGCGGAAGCGTCCTTCGAGTTCGACCAGTTCCAGATCCGCGGGTGCGAGGCCCTCGAGGGCGGTCACGGCGTGCTCGTGTGCGCGCCGACCGGGGCGGGGAAGACCGTCGTCGGCGAGTTCGCCGTGCACCTCGCGCTGGCCGAGGGCCGCAAGTGCTTCTACACGACGCCCATCAAAGCGCTGTCGAACCAGAAGTACGGCGATCTCGTCGCCCGGTACGGCGCGGACGCGGTCGGCCTGCTCACCGGCGACACCTCGATCAACGGCAACGCGCAGGTGGTCGTGATGACCACCGAGGTGCTGCGCAACATGCTCTACGCCGGTTCGTCGACGATCACCGATCTCGGGTACGTGGTGATGGACGAGGTCCACTACCTGGCCGACCGCTTCCGCGGGGCGGTGTGGGAAGAGGTGATCCTGCACCTGCCGGAGCACGTCCGCGTGGTCGGGCTGTCGGCCACGGTCAGCAACGCCGAGGAGTTCGGCGAGTGGCTGGTCGAGGTCCGCGGGGACACGACCGTCGTCGTCGACGAGCACCGGCCGGTGCCGCTCTGGCAGCACATGCTCGTCGGGAACCGGCTGCTCGACCTGTTCGCCGGTGAGGACGTCCACGCCCCGGGGGCGGAGCTGCGGATCAACCCGACCCTGCTGCGCCGCACCGAGGAAATCGGCCGCCAGTACGCGCCCGCCGGCTTCCGCGGCGGGCCGCGCGGGCGCCGGGGTCCCCAGTCGCGGATGCCGCGGTTCCGGCCGCCGTCGCGGGTCGAGGTCGTCGAGCAGCTGGATCGGGCCGGGCTGCTGCCGGCGATCGTGTTCATCTTCTCGCGCGCCGGTTGTGACGCCGCGGTCGCGCAGTGCGTCCGGTCGGGGCTGCGGCTCAACGGGCCGGACGAGGTGGACGAGATCCGCCGGATCATCGAGGAGCGGACGTCGGGCCTGCCCGAGGGCGACCTGGGGGTGCTCGGGTACTGGGAGTGGCGGGAGGCCCTCGAACGCGGGATCGCCGGTCACCACGCCGGGCTGCTGCCGGCGTTCAAGGAAACGGTCGAGGAGCTGTTCGTCCGGGGCCTGGTGAAGGCCGTGTTCGCCACGGAGACCCTGGCCCTGGGCATCAACATGCCGGCCCGGACCGTGGTGCTGGAACGGCTGGTCAAGTACAACGGCGAGGCGCACGTCGAGCTGACGCCGGGGGAGTACACCCAGCTCACCGGGCGGGCCGGGCGGCGGGGCATCGACGTCGAAGGCCACGCCGTCGTGGCGTGGCAGCCGGGAGTCGATCCGAAGCAGGTCGCGGGGCTCGCCTCGACGCGGACCTACCCGCTGCGGTCGTCGTTCCGGCCCGGCTACAACATGGCCGTGAACCTGGTCGCCCGCGTCGGCGCGGCCGAGGCCCGTGAGCTGCTGGAGCAGTCGTTCGCCCAGTTCCAGGCCGACCGGTCGGTGGTCGGCACGGCGCGGCGGATCGAGCGGAACAAGGAAGCGCTCAAGGGCTACACGGCCGCGGTGACCGGGGACTTCGCCGAGATGCTCGAGTACGTCGAGCTGCGCGCGAAGCTTTCGGCGCGGGAGAAGGCGTTGTCGCGGCAGAACACGGCGGTGCGCCGCGCCGGGACGGCCGAGTCGCTGGAGAAGCTGCGGAAGGGTGACGTGATCGCGGTGCCGGCGGGCCGGCGGGCGGGGCTGGCCGTGGTCGTCGACCCGGGACTGGACCCGATCCGCGAGCCGCGCCCGGTCGTGGTGACCGAGGATCGGTGGTCGGGGCCGTTGTCGGTGGCCGACTTCCCGGCTCCGGTGGAGGCGCTGGGGCACATCAAGCTGCCCAAGCACATCGAGCTGCGCTCGCCCAAGAGCCGCCGGGACATCGCCTCGGCGTTGCGCGACGCCGGGATTTCGTTGCCTGGCAGGCAACGGCGGCGGTCCGGCGCGAACGAAGACGGCGAGCTGGCGGCGCTGCAGCGGGCCCTGCGCGCGCATCCGTGCCACGGGCTGGCCGAGCGGGAGGCGAACCTGCGCTGGGTCGAGCGGTACGAGCGGCTGACGTCGGAAACCCAGCAGCTGGAGCGGAAGGTCGCCGCGACGACGCACTCTCTGGCGCGGGCGTTCGACCGGATCCTGGCGCTCCTGGGTGAGCGCGGCTATTTGGGGCCGGCTTCGGCGGGTGACGGCGAGGACCGCGTCACCGAGCACGGCCGGCGGCTGACCCGGCTCTACAGCGAGTCCGACCTGCTGGCCGCCGAGTGCATCCGGCACGGCGTGTGGCGCAAGCTCGGGCCGGCCGAGCTGGCCGCGGTCGTTTCGACGCTGGTCTTCGAGGCGCGCCGGGACACCGCGGGGGAGCCGCGGCTGCCCGGTGGGGCGGTGCCCGAGGCGTGGGAAGAGACGGTGAAGCTGTGGGTGGACCTCACCGAGGACGAGCGGCGGCACCGGCTCGACCGCACCCGGGAGCCCGACGCGGGGTTCGCGTGGCCGGTCTACCGCTGGGCGCGTGGCGAGTCGCTGGAGAAGGTGCTCACGGCGGCCGAGGCCAACGGGCAGGAGCTGTCGGCGGGTGACTTCGTGCGCTGGTCGCGTCAGGTCATCGACCTGCTCGACCAGATCCGCGATGTGCTCGGCAAGGGCGATCCGGTGGGCGCGGCGGCGGCCGAGGCGGTGAAGGCGCTGCGGCGGGGCGTCGTCGCCGCGGGTGCCGCGTGAACTCCGTGTTAGGCCTGCTCGCCGGTAGGCGTGGACACGTGTGCTCGGCTCCGACCTGTGGTTGGATCGCCTGCAAGACCGTGTGTACGCGACACTACGGCGGTTTCGGGGTGGACAGCTAGATGAGCGAAGCAGGCGGAGGCAGAAGATGAGCACGCCGTATGGCGGCAACGACCCACAGCAGCCCCAGTACGGGCAGCAGCCGGGCGGCGCGTACCCGCCGAGCGGCCCGCAGGAGCAGCCGCAGTGGGGCCAGCAGCCGCCTTCGTACGACCCGAACCAGCAGCAGTGGGGTCAGCAGCAACCGCCCCAGCAGCAGCCGCCCTACGGCCAGCAGCCCGGCGGGTACACGCCGCCGCAGCAGCCGCAGTGGGGGCAGCAGCCGCCGCCTTACGGCCAGCAGCCGGGCGGGGGTTACCCGCAGAGCGGCCCGCAGGCCCAGCCGGGGTACGGGCAGCAGCCCGGCGGGGGTTACCCGCCGAGCGGGCCTCAGCAGCAGCCGCAGTACGGCCAGCAGCAGCCGCCGCAGGGCGGCCAGTACGACTACGGGCAGCAGCAGTTCCCCGGCCAAGGCGCGCCGGAGGGGGAGCAGCCCGCGAAGTCGAAGAAGGGCCTGCTGATCGGCATCATCGTGCTGGTCGTGGTGGTGGCCGTGGTCGGCGTCCTCGGGTTCGTGGCGCCCGGGTTCTTCAAGACGCAGGTCTTCAACAACACCCAGATGCAGACCGACGTGCAGAAGCTGCTGACCGAGACCTACAAGATCGACGGCGTCACCGGTGTCACCTGCCCGGCCGAGCAGAAGGTCGAGGACGGGGCGAAGTTCGAGTGCACCGCGACCATCGCGGGCAAGCCGCAGCAGATCCCGATCACGGTGAAGGGTGACGGCGGCAACTACGAGGTTTCGCCGCCCGCCACGAAGTAGCTGTGGGCACGAGGTCCGGCCGCCGCGGAATTGCGGTGGCCGGACTTCGTCGTTTCCGGAGATGATCCGGGGATGAGCGACTTCGAGATCCGGACGCTGACCGACGACGAGCTCCGCGGGGCGAGCAACCTGTTCCGCGCGAGCCTGCACGTGCCGCCGAGCGACGACGCCGACTGGGAGCGCGCGGTCCGCGCGTTCCAGCCCGGCGGGACGATCGGGGCGTTCGAGCCGGAGCTCATCGGCACCGCGCGCTCGTTCGACGCGGAGATGACGGTCCCGGGTGGTGCGCGGCTGCCGATGGCCGGCGTGACCGGCGTCGGGGTCCGGGCGGACCGGACCCGGCGGGGCGTGCTGCGGGCGTTGATGACCACGCAGCTGGCGGACTTCGCCGCGCGCGGGGTCGTGCTGGCGAGCCTGCTCGCCTCGGAGGCGCCGATCTACGGCCGGTTCGGCTACGGGCTGGCCCTGCGGTACCGCACGTACAGCGTCGAGCGGCACCGCGCGCGGCTGCGTCCGGACGTGCCGGCGACGGGGGAGATCCGGCTGCTCGAGCTGGACGAGGCCATCCGGGTCTGTCCCGGTGTCTACGAGCGCCTGGCGGGGCGGTCCGGGATGATGTCCCGCCCGGAGGTGCTGTGGCGGCTCTACGAGAACCAGGCGCGCCGCAACCCCCAGCCGGTCAAGGCCGCCGTGCACCACGGCCCGGACGGGCCGGACGGTTTCGCGACCTACTTCGTCAGTGGCCTGCAGGTGCACCCGTGGACGAAGAGCCTGGAGCTGGTGGACATGTTCACCGGCACGCCGGCGGCGTTCGCCGGGCTGTGGCGGTTCCTGCTGGGGATCGACCTGGTCGACCGGATCGTCGCGGAGGCCCGTCCGCTCGACGAGCCGATCGAGCTGATCCTCGACGACCACCGCCTCAGCGCCGTCGAGCGGGTGGGCGACGAGCACTGGGTCCGGCTCGTCGATGTCCCGGCGGCGTTGGCCGCCCGCGAGTACGGGACCGCCGCGTCGGTCGTCGTCGAGGTCACCGACCCGTTGCTGCCCGCAAACTCGGGCGCGTACCGGATCACCCCCGACGGTGCCGAGCGCACCGGTGAGCCGGCGGCGCTGCGGCTCGACGTCACGACTCTCGCGATGCTCTACTTCGGGACGTGGCGGGCGTCCGCGCTGGCCGGTGCGGGCCGGATCGAGGTCCGTGACCCGGCCGCCCCGGCGAACGCCGACGTGCTCTTCGGGACGCGGGTGGCGTCGTGGAGCGGCACGCACTTCTGAGCCGCCGGGTGACCCGGCGGGGAAATGGAGATGCCGCGGCCGGGGCCGGACGGCAGGATCGGCGGCATGACCGACTTCGACGTCCGCCCGGTGGCCGAGGCCGAGCGCCGCGCCACGATGGACCTGCTGGGCCGTTCGCTGCACACCAACCGGATCAGTGACGAGTCCTGGGCCCAGTACGGCGATTCCTGGCCCGCGGCGCACAAGTTCGGCGCGTTCGACGGCGACACCCCGATCGGGATCGCCAGCTCCTACGACACCGAGATCGCGGTACCCGGCGGCGCTGTCCTGCCGCTCGGGGCGGTCGACGGCGTCGGTGTCCGCGCCGACCGCACCCGCCGCGGGGTCCTCACCGCGATGATGGCGACCCAGCTGGCGGACTTCGCCGCGCGCGGAATCCCCTTGGCCGCGCTGCACGCCAGCGAACCCACCATCTACGGCCGGTTCGGCTACGGCTCGGCGACGCTGGGCAAGACGGTGTGGCTGCCGAGGCCCGCGGCCCGGCTCCACGAGCGCGTGCCGGTGGGCGGGGACGTCCGGATGCTCACGCCCGAGGAGGCCGTGAAGGAGATTCCGGGGTTGTACCACCGGATCGGGCTGCACCGGGCCGGGATGATCGGCCGGCCCGCCGAGTGGTGGCCGATCGCGCACGACCGCCTCACCGGACCGGCCGGCAGCCACGTCGTCGCCGTCCACAGTGGACCCGGCGGCGACGACGGGTACGTCGTGTACGACACCGTGGACCGCCGCACGCTGGACTCGCCCGACGAAGGGGCCGTGCTGAAGGTCCGGGAGCTGCAGACCGCGGACCCGGTGGCCCACGCCGCGCTGTGGCGGTTCCTGCTGTCGATCGACCTCGTCTCCGGGGTGCGCTCCCGCTACCGCCCGGTCGACGAGCCGCTGGCCGCGATGCTGGCCGACCACCGCGACGCCCGCACCACCGACGTCGAGGACGACCTGTGGCTGCGGCTCGTCGACGTCGCCACGGCGCTGGCCGCCCGCACGTACCGGGCGGCCGACCCGGTCGTGCTCGCGGTGACCGACGGCCGGCTCCCGGCCAACACCGGGCACTACGAGGTCACCGCGGACGGAGCCCGCCGGACGGACGCGGCCGCGGACCTGGCCCTCGACGCCGACACCCTCGGCATGCTCTACCTCGGCCAGTGGAGCGCGACGGCGCTGGCGCAGGCCGGTCGCATCGAGGTCCGGAACCCGGGTGCCGTCGCGAGCGCCGACGAGCTGTTCACCACGATCGCCGCACCGTGGTGCGGCACGTACTTCTAAGCGCCGGGCAGGGCCTTGAGCAGCCGCTCGACCGAGTTGCCGAGGTTCCACCGCTCGGCCAGCTCGGCGACGCGGTCCGGGTCGGCGGGCGTCGCCGGCACGGTGTCGGGGCGGGACTGCTCCACCGGCGCGTCGACGGCGACCCGGACCACGGTCGGCGCGACGGCCAGGTAGCCGGCGGCGTCGGCGAGCCGCAGGCGCGTCTTGAGCGGGACGCGGGGGTCGCTCGCGGCCGAGGCCTTCAGGAGCGCGTCGAGCGAGCCGAACTGCGTGATGAGCTTGGCCGCGGTCTTCTCGCCGATGCCGGCGACGCCGGGGAGCCCGTCGGACGGGTCGCCGCGCATCATGGACATGTCCGCGTAGGCCGGGCCGGCGGTCTCGCGGGGGAGGCTGTAGCGCTCGGCGATCTCGGCCGGGCCGAGCACCTCGGCCTTGGCCCAGCCCTTGCCGACGTAGATCACCGACGCCGGGGTCGGTTCGGTGCGCACGAGCTGGAACAGGTCCCGGTCGCCGGTGATGACCTCGACCGGGTCCTTCTTCTCGCGGGTGGCCAGTGCGCCGATGACGTCGTCGGCTTCGTAGCCGGCCGCCTCCGCCGTGGCGAACCCGAACGCTTCCAGCAGGTCCAGGATGATCGGGACCTGCGGGGTGAGCGTGTCGGGCACCTCTTCGACGTCGGGGCTCGCGGCGCCGGTCTCCTCGGCCACCCGGTGCGCCTTGTAGCTCGGCAGCAGGTCGGTGCGGAACTTCGGCCGCCAGTCCGCGTCGAGGCAGCACACCAGCCGGGCCGGGTGCCGGTCGGTGAGGATCCGCGCGATCGTGTCGGCGAACCCGCGCACGGCGTTGACCTGCGTCCCGTCGGCGGCGCGCATCGAGTCGGGCAGGGCGAAGAACGAACGGAAGTACAGGCTCGCGGAGTCGAGCAGGGCAAGGGGTCCGGTCACCCGCACAGCCTGCCACGCCCGGCGGGTCCCCGGGGGCAAGCCACGCGCTTCCCGGACGGGCGGTGGACGCGGGGGGAGCCGGGTCACCCGGCCCGGCATGTCGTGGGCCCGGGCGGGCGGACCACCCCGCCCGCCCTACTAGGCTCGCTCTCATGTCGCGCCGTTCCCTCCACACGCCCGCCCCCGACGCCGCCGCGCTGCGCGCCCGCCTGGACCGCGCCCGTTCCGCCGCGGCCGCCGCGGACACCGACGCCCTGCTGATCGCGCCCGGCTCCGACCTGCGCTACCTCATCGGCCAGGCCGGCGGCTCGTTCGAGCGCCTCACCACGCTGGTCGTCCCGGCCGACGGCACGCCCGCGCTGGTCGTGCCGAAGCTGGAGGCGCCCGGCTACGCCGACGTGCCGACCGGCGAACTCGGCGTCGAGCTGCTCACCTGGGTGGACGGCGACGACCCGTACAAGCTGGTCGCGGACCGGCTCGGCAAGCCCGGCCGCGTCGCGGTCAGCGACTTCACCCCGGCCCTGCACGTCCTGGCGCTGCGGGCCGCGCTGCGCGAGGCCGAGCAGACGCTGGCCGGCCCGGTGGTGCGGGAGCTGCGGATGCGCAAGGACGCCGCGGAAATCGCGTCGCTGCGGGACGCCGGCGCGGCCATCGACCGCGTGCACGCCCGGGTCCACGAGTGGCTGCGCCCCGGCCGTACCGAGGCGGAGGTCGGCGCCGACATCGCCGCGGCCATCGTCGAGGAGGGCCACGTCCAGGCCGACTTCGTGATCGTCGGGTCCGGCCCGAACGGCGCGAGCCCGCACCACGACGTCTCCGACCGCGTCATCGAGCGGGGTGACGTCGTGGTCGTCGACATCGGCGGCCCGCTGCCGGCCGGCTACAACTCCGACTCCACCCGCACCTACGCGGTGGGGGAGCCGCGCGACGCCGACGTCGCCGAGACGTACGCGGTGCTGCAGCGCGCCCAGGCCGCCGCGGTGGCCGCGGTCAAGCCGGGTGTCACGGCGGAGGCGGTCGACGCGGCCGCGCGCGACGTCATCGCCGAAGCCGGTTTCGGCGAGTACTTCATCCACCGCACCGGCCACGGCATCGGCCTGGACGTGCACGAGGAGCCGTACATCATCGCCGGCAACGCGCTGCCGCTGGAGCCGGGCATGGCCTTCAGCGTCGAGCCGGGCATCTACCAGCCGGGACGCTGGGGCGCCCGCATCGAAGACATCGTGATCGTCACGGAAGATGGCGTCGAATCGGTCAACAACCAGCCGCACGAGCTCGTCGTGCTGAACGCATGACCGTCGGCGGCCTGGAGCCGCTGGACCAGTCGATCGTCCAGGAGCTCGCGGCCGACGGGCGGCGCAGCTTCACCGACCTCGCCGAGCGGGTCGGGCTGTCGGTGTCGGCGGTGCACCAGCGGGTGCGCCGCCTCGAGCAGCGCGGGGTCATCCTCGGCTACACCGCGCGGCTCGACGGCGAGCAGATCGGCCTGCCCCTGACGGCGCTGATCTCGCTGACGCCCAACGACCCGGGGGCGCCGGACGACTACCCGCAGCGGATCCAGCACATCAAGGAGATCGAGTCGTGCTACTCCGTGGCCGGCGACGAGTCCTACATCCTGCTGGTGCGCGTCCAGTCGCCGCTGGCCCTGGAGGACCTGCTGCGGCGGATCCGCGAGGCCGCGAAGGTGTCGACGAGGACCACGGTGGTGCTCTCTACGCCGTTCGAGGGACGTTCGCCGACGTTCTGACGCCAGTGCCCCGCCCGGCGACCGGGGCACTGGTACGGTAAAAGGTATGGCAACACGTAAGGTCACTCTTTCGCTGGACAGCGGCGCCCTGGAATTCGCCGAACGCGCCGCGAAAGCACACGGGATTTCGGTCTCGTCCTGGCTGTCGAAGGCAGCCCGGCGCGAGGCGGTTCGCACGGGCTACATCCCGCGGAAGCCGGAGCCGGTCTTCGCGGAATCGGACGAGGCCGAGCGCACCGCGGCGGAGAAGGATCTGCGTGCGCAGGGGTGAAGTCTGGACGTACCACCCCCCGACCGAACCGGCCCGGCAACGCACCGTGGTGCTGCTGTCCTCGGACGGGGTGAACGAGTCCGAGCGCCCCTGGCTGCTCGGCACCGAACTGCTCGAACGCGACCCACAGGACATCCTCGGCGTGGCGATCGACGCCCGATACTGGGTGTCGACGCTCAACCTGACCCGGCTCTACCGCCCGTGGTTCGACGAGCGCATCGCCGAGATCGACCTGGACGTCCAAGAACGCATCGACATCGCCCTGCGAGCCGCCCTCGACCTTTGAGTGTATAACGGCCTATACCACTCGGCAGATTTGAAGAACCAATGATCCGGCAAGTACACCCGTGACCACTCAAACCTGCTCGGAAACGAGAGGTCAGCGGGCCACGACCTCCGGGGCCGCGTGCAGCTTTCCGTCCGCGCCCGCCAGGCAGGACGCGTTGCCGTCGCGGGCCGTGAGGAACTCCGTGAGGCAGTTCGCGATCGCCGCGTGGCCGGCCGCGTTGGGGTGGAACGACTCCTGCAGCGCGTGGCCCGCGCGCTCGGCTTGACCGAGGTCCGCCAGCTGCAGGGTCAGGCGGGTGAACCACTCCGTCGCCGGGTTGGCGCCGCCGCTGCACGCTTCGTGTTTCGCGCCGGCCTTCGCCAGGTCCAGGAACCGCGCGCCGGTCTGCTGGGCGGCCGTCTTCAGACCCGCCGACAGCATCCCAATCCCGGTCTGGGAGATCCACTGCAGGTCTTCGACGCGGAAGGGGCAGCCGTTGAGGCTGCGCAGGTCTTCGGGGAGGTCGGGTCCGATCGGGGCGGCGTAGGACTGCAGGATCAGCTGGTAGTCGGCCGGGACGTACCCGGCGGAAGCCAGCACCTTCTTCACGTCCGAGACGGCGGTGGTGACCTTCGGCACCATGGCGTCCACTTTGGACTGCCAGGTCTGCTTGAGCGCGGTGCTGCACGGCGGGCCGCCGACGTTGAACCACGCCTTGAAGCAGTCGGTGACCTGGTTGGAGAACTTCGGCTCGTCGTTCGCGCCGACCGCGATCACGACGGCGGCGACGCGGTGGTCCTTGACCAGCGCGGCCAGCTGCTGCGCCTGGGAAGGTTCGGTCCACTGCTTGACGTCGCCGAGTGCGACCTGTTCGGCGGGCGCGCCGGAGCAGCCGAGGTTGACGTGGGCGGTGATGCCGGGGGCGGTGATCTTGTCGACGAAGGCGTTGGGGGAGCGGTGGCACCAGTTGCCGCCTTGGCCGTTGGTGGTGGCGGTGTACTGGCCGGCGCCTTCGCCGGAGACGGTGCTGTCGCCCATCGCGACGACGGTGAGCGGTCCGGTGCCGGGTGGGCCCTGTCGCGGCTGGGGTTGCCCGTTTTTGCTTTCGGAGCCGAAGAAGACGAAGAAGCCGGCCAGCAGGGCCACGCAGGCGAGGACCAGGGCCCCCCAGTACCACTTGAGACGTCGCATCGTCGTCGAGTCTACGGATCGGTGATCGGGTGGGGGTGCGTCACCGGTCACGCCGAGCGGGCGATGGCCCGGCGGGGGACCAGTTCGACGGGCAGTTCCCGGACGCCGAAGATCATCGGTGAGGGGTAGCCGATCTGGACGCCGTCGCGGACGCGGATGTCGGCGAAGCGGTCCAGCAGTTGTTCGAACACGACCCGGCCTTCGAGCCTCGCGAGGGGTGCGCCGAGGCAGAAGTGGACGCCGCCGCCGAAGGCGAGGTTGGTTTCCTTGCGGGGGCGGGGGTCGAACTCGGCTGCGCGGGTGTGGTGGCGTGGGTCGCGGTTGGCGCCGAGGACCCAGGGGGTGACCATCGACTTGGCGGGGATGGTGACGCCGCCGAGTTCGACGTCGGTGGTGCTGATCCGCAGCAGGCGCATGATCGGGGGCCGGTGGCGGGTGACTTCGTCGAGGAGGCTGGGTATGAGGCCGTGGTCGCGGCGGACCGCGGCGGCGGCGTCGGGGTACTCGTGCAGGGACAGCACGGTGTTGCCGAGCATCATGGTGGTGGTGATGTGCCCGGCGGCCAGCAGCAGCGAGGCGAAGTTGAGGACTTCGTGGTCGGCGAGGCGTTCGCCGTCGACTTCGGCGTGGGCGAGGGCGCTGAAGAGGTCGTCTTCGGGATTGCGTCGTCGCTGGGCGAGCAGGGCGGACAGGTAGGCGTCCATGACGTCGGTGAGGGAGGTGCCGTCTTCCTGGGGGCCGCCGCCGGCGAGCAGGGCGTCGGCCCAGCCGCGGTAGAGGGTGCGGTCTTCGGGTGGGATGCCGATGAGGTCGCCGATGACGGCGACGGGTAGGGCGTAGGCGAGGTCGCGGATGAGGTCGGGGTCGTCGCGTTCGGCCATTTCGGTGATGAGGGTGCCGGTGGCGGTCACGATCCGTGGTTCGAGGTCGGCCACGACTTTGGGGGTGAAGGCTTTGCTGACGAGTTTCCGCAGCCGGTGGTGAACCGGTGGGTCGACGGCCGCCATATTGCCGCGGACGGCTTCGGCGGTGTCCGGGAGCAGTAATCCGGGGTCGGAGGAGAATGTCTGGTGGTCGGTGAAAATACGGCGGACGTCGGCGTGGCGGAATACGTGCCAGGTGTCGTCGTCATCGGCGATGACCGGGTGGTTCTCGCGCATCTCGTCGACCCACGCGAACAGCGCGGCTCCGCCGTCTTCCAGGGACGGTGGGCGGACTTCGGGCGAGCTCATCCCGCGACTCCTTTGCTGAAATCGATTTCGTCGGAAAGAAGAGAATTACTTGTTGGCATTGAACAGGCTATTGGCGTTACCGGTTGGACGTCAACAAGAAAAGGTGACGATATTCGTCAACGAAATGGGCTTGTCGATCAACTTTGGATGTCAATCCGGCGAGAGCGGGCAACCCGCCTGATTCCGGACGCGCTATCCCGCTTCGGTGAGGTCGGTGGTGGCCGCCAGTTCGGCGGCGACGTCCGCGATGACCGGGATCGCCGGGTTGTCGTGGCCGGGCAGCCACACCAGTTCGGTCCGGGCCACGTCGTCTTGCAGTGGCACGAAGGCGACCCCGCTGCGTCGGAGGCTGTGTGACGAGCGGGTCAGCCGCGTGACGCCGACCCCGGCGGCGACGAGGCCCAGCAGTCCTTGCACGGTGGCGGCCCGCTGGACGACTCGCGGGGTGAAGCCGGCGGCGGCGAAGTCGGCGTCGTAGCTGTGGTGCCAGGGTTCCCAGCTGGTGCGCGGCGTCAGGACCCACGGTTCCCCCGCCAGGTCCGCCAGCTTCAGCGACGCGCGCCCGGCGAGCGGGTGGCCGGTGGGGAGGACGGCGCACACCTCCTCGGTCAGCAACGTGCGTGAGGCGAGGCCGGTGACCAGCGGGGGCCGGGTGAACGCGAGGTCGAACCGGCGTTGGCGCAGGCCGTCGACGAGTTCGGCGATGGCCGCTTCGGCCGTCGTCACCTCGAGGTCGGGGAACCGTTCGCGGACGGCGCGGACGATCGGGGGCAGCAGGTAGTTCGCCGTCGTGGTGAGGAACGCGAGCCGTACGGTGCCGATCTCGCCGCGCACGGCCCGGCCGAGCGTCGCGACGGCTTCGTCGGCGCGGGCCAGGACGGCACGCGCTTCCGGGAGGAAGAGCTGTCCGACGGCGGTGAGGCGGGTGCCGCGGGCGTCGCGGTCGAACAGCCGGGCGCCGAGGCTTCGCTCGAGGACGGTGATCTGTTGCGAGAGCGACTGTTGCGCGATGTGCAGGCCGGTGGCGGCGCGGGTAAAGCTGGTTTCGTCGGCGACGGCGACGAAGTAGCGAAGCTGTCGCAGCTCGGGGGTCACAGGCTCGGACTGTAGCCCCGGCAGGAGATCGGTGTTGGCGGCGCGGTGGTGATCGTCCGCAGGATGGCGGGGAGGACACCACTGGGAGGAAGACGAAGATGACGAACACCGACGGCCGCGTCTGGTTGATCACCGGCTGCTCGGCCGGGTTCGGCCGGGAGATCGCGGTGGCCGCGCTGGCCGCGGGCGACCGGGTGCTGGCGACGGCACGGCGGCCGGAGACGCTCTCCGAGCTGCGGGAACGTGGCGGTGACCGGGTCCGGACCGCGGCCTTGGACGTCACCGACACCGGGCAGGTCGATGCCGCGGTGAAGACGGCGCTCGAGGAGTTCGGCCGGATCGACGTCGTGGTCAACAACGCCGGCAACGGTTCGGTCGGCGCGGTCGAGGAGCTGACGCTGGAGGAGCTGCGCGCGCTGATGGACGTGATGTTCTTCGGTGCGGTGGCGGTGACGAAGGCGGTGTTGCCGCACCTGCGTGCGCAGGGCAGCGGCACGGTCGTGCAGATCAGTTCGATGGGCGGGCAGCTGTCGATGCCCGGCTACGGCGCCTACTGCGCGACGAAGTACGCGCTGGAGGGCCTGTCCGAAGCCCTCGCCGAAGAGGTGAAGCCGTTCGGGGTGAAGGTGCTGATCGTGGAGCCGGGCGCGTTCCGGACGGAGTTCGGTGGCGGCCGGATGCACCGGTCCCGCACGATCGATGCCTACGCCGTGTCGACCTCGGGCACGCGGGACGCGGTCGAGACCATGGACGGCACCCAGCCGGGCGACCCGGTGAAGGCGGCCGCGGCGATCGTGCGGGCGGTCGGCAGCGACGACGCGCCACTGCACCTCGCGCTGGGCGCGGACGCGGTGGAGGCGATCCGGGCCCAGCACGAGTCCCTCGCCGCTGATCTGGCGGCGTGGGAGGACGTCAGCCGGTCGACGGCGCTGGATTAGGCGGGGTCCTGCAGGAGGCCGAGGACGTTGCCGTCGGCGTCGGTGAAGGTGGCCACGAGGCGGCCGTTGCCGACGTCCTTCGGCTCGTCGTTCACCTTCGCTCCCGCCGCGGTCACCTCGGCCAGCTTGGCCTGGATGTCGGCGACCTCCCAGTAGGTGATCGGCGAGGTCATGCCCGAGTTCGGCACCAGGCCGATGTGCTGGCCGCCGGCGTCGTAGCCGACGTAGTAGGGCGAGTCGGCCTGGGGTTCGATGCCGAGCAGGGCGGTGTAGACGGCCTTGGCGGCGGCCAGGTCGGCGACGGGGTGCAGGACGGTCTTGATCCCCTGGGTGCTCATCGGTGCTCCTGAAGTCGGTGGTGCGGTACGACGACGACGGTATTCGTGGTCCGCTGACCAGCGCTTCTCGATTCCTGATCGGTTGCTGTTCGCTAGTCGAGCAGTGCGGTGAGCACTCCGTCGAGGAGGCGGACGCGGCGGTCGGCGATGCGGTGCACGTCGTCGTCGTGGGTCGCGACGATCACCGCCGCGCCTTCGATGGCGCAGCGGCGCAGCAGCCGCAGGACCCGGGGTGTGCTGCCCGCGTCCAGGTGGGCGGTCGGCTCGTCGGTGAGCAGGACCCGGGGGCGGCCGGCGACCGCGCGGGCCAGGGCGACGCGCTGCTGCTGCCCGAAGGACACTTCGAGGGGGTAGCGGTCGCCGAGCTCGCCGATGCCCAGCTCGTCGAGCAGGTCGGTGACCCGGTGCCGGATCGCCGCGGGGGACGGGCGGGGGATGTCCGAGCGCAGCCGCAGCGGGAGAGCGACGTTTTCGGCGATCGTCAGCTCGTTGGCGAGCCCGAGTGCCTGCGGCAGGACGGCGCAGGTGTGCCACGGCGGGGCGCCGCTGATGGGGACGCCGTCGAGCAGCACGCAGCCGGAGTCGGGGGAGTCGAACCCGCACAGCAGGGCCAGCAGGGCGCTTTTGCCGGAGCCGGAGCGGCCCGAGACCGTGACGAGTTCGCCGGCGGCGACGCGCAGTTCGAGGCCGCGCAGCACCTCGATGTCGCCGCTGGGGTGGGCGAAGCTGCGGCGCAGCCCGACGGCTTCCAGCATGGACGGCACGGCTTCCGCGGTCATGGGCGGGGCTTCCGTTCTTCGACGCCGTCGAGGGTGCCCTTGTGCAGCCGGGCCACGCGTGCGCCGAGGTCGATGAGGCGTTCGTCGTGCGAGGCGACCAGCACGGCGAAGTCCTGGTCCACGAGGTACTGCAGGGTTTCCAGCACGAGGTCGGCCGAGGCTTCGTCGAGCTGGGAGGTCGGTTCGTCGGCGAGGATGACCGTCGAGCGGGCGGCGAGCACGCACCCGAAGGCGAGCCGTTGCTGCTGTCCGCCGGAGAGCGCGGAGATTTTCCAGTCGCCGGTGCCGTGCAGGCCGAGCTGGGCCAGGATGTCTTCGGCGTTGCAGTCGGTTCCGGCGGCTTCGGCCGCGGCGCGCAGGTTTTCTGCCACCGACAGGTAGCCGAGCAGGTTGTCGGACGGGTTCTGGAACACCAGCCCCAGGTGGTGGCGCCGCAGGGCGCGCCGTTCGCGGTGCTTGAGCTTGCGGACGTCGGCGCCTTGGAAGGTCAGCGTGCCGCGCGCGGGCTGTTCGAACAGGCCCAGCACGCGCAGCAGCGTCGACTTCCCGGAACCCGACGGCCCGGCGAACACGGTCATGCCGCGCGCGGGGACGTCGAAGCTGACGTCGTCGACGCCGGTGACGACCCCGGCCGGGGTCGGGTAGTCGACGCCGATGCCGCGCAGGGAGAAGATCGGTTTGTCAGGCACGGATCAGCTCCGCGGTCCGGGCGGTGCGCACCGAGCGCACCGCGATCCAGCCGGCCAGGCCCACCACGAGCACGCCGATGACCAGGACGGTCAGCACGAACGGCAGCGGGTCGGGCAGTTCCGAGCGGGGTGCGAGGAAGGTCGCCGGGTCGAACCGCGGCACCGAGAGGCCGGCGACCGAGATCCCGCACACCACCCCGACGACGATCGCCACGCCGCTCAGCGCGCCCAGTTCCATCAGGTGGCTCGCCAGCAGCGTCCGCGGCCGCATGCCCATCCGCAGCACCAGTGCCCCGGAGAGGGCGTTCTGCCGTCGCCGGACCTCGACCGCCACCAGCAGCGCGAGGATCGCGACGACCCCGAGGACCGCGCCGAGCAGCGCCACGAAGGAGAACGTCCACGACACGACGAAGAACGGCAGGCTGTCCAGTGCGGTCTCGCGGCTGATCCGGTTCGGGATGAACACGCCGGCGGCGCGCAACGCGGCGGTCGCGTCGGCCAGCGGCGCGCCGGTCAGGACGCTCCACTTCGGGATCCGGTCCAGCTGACCGTGGTCGAGGGCAGTGCGGGAGACGACGTAGCCGGGTGAGGTGCCGATCATCGGGAACACCGGCAGGTCGGCGACGGTGACGGCGTCGCGCAGCCCGTCGGGCAGCTGGGGCTTCTGCTTGGCGGTGTGGCCGACGCGGATGACGGGCGTGCCCTGGGGGTTCGGCTGGGAGATCTGCCTCAGCAGTCCGTCGAGGTCGCCGGCGGGAACGTCGCCGACGGCGGCGCCCTTGGTGAACGTCGCGGGGTCCACGACCAGCACGACGCTGCCGGTGCCGGTGAGCTCGCCGACGACGGTGCTGGTGCCCGCCAGCGCGGCGGGCATCGCGACGGTGCCCATGCCGATCGGGCTGTCGGTGTCGAGGCGGGCGTTGCCGCCGACGAAGATCGCCGACTTCGTGTCGAGCGCGGCCTCTTGGCCGTCGGCGATACCGATGCCGGTGGCCAGCGTGCCGATGGCGAGGGTGCCGATGACCAGGACGCCGGTGACCGGGGCGCGGGCGCTGGCCAGCCGCCGGATCGCCAGCTGCAGCGCGGGGCGCGACCAGAACCGGGCCCGGTGGGAGGCGTGCAGGGCCAGCCACGCCAGGCGCGCGGTCAGCAGGCCGACGGTCAGCACGACGAACACCGGGTAGGTCAGGGCCAACGGGTCGACTTGGGGTAATGGATTTCCGAGGCGGGAGCCGGTGCTGTAGTGGGCCAGGCGGGTCCAGCCGAGCCACGCCATGCCGGCCGTCGCGAGCTCCCACGGGAAGTACCCCAATAGCCGCATCCGGTTGCCTTCCCGGCGGAGGCGGCCGAGTTCGAACTCCCGGTGCGCCCGGACGGCGACGACCAGGGCCAGCAGCGCGAGCGACACGACCAGCACGCCGGCCGCGACGATGCCGGCGCGCAGCTCGGCGTCGGGGTCGGGCGCGCCGGGTGGGCCGTACACGCCGAGCAGCAGCCGGGCCGCGATCGCGCCGAGCGCGCCGCCGAGCAGGATCGGCAGGCCGAGTTCGGCGACGGCGAGACCACCGAGGGCGCCCGGGCCGCTGCCGCGCGCGGAGAGCAGCCGCAGCTGCGCGTGGCGGCGCTGGTACCACTGCAGGGCGACCGTGCCGAGGCCCGCGCAGCCGACCAGGACGCTGATCAGCGCGAGGGGCAGGATCGAGACGAACACGTTGTCCTGGGCCTGGCGGCCGATCTGCACCGAGCGGTCGAACGTCGGGACGTCGGCGGCGACCAGGTTCCCGAGCCCTTGGGCGGTGAGGTCCGCGCGGACGTCGGCGACCAGGTCGTGGGAGCGTTGCAGCAGGTCTTCGGCCGCGCTGAGGGTGGTCGGAGCGGGCTCGTAGAACGAGATGTGGAAGTACTGCATCTTCGGCAGGCCGATCGCCTTGATCGTGTTGTCGAACGTCTTGCGGTCGGTGGCGAAGACGATCGAGTCGATGGGGTCGTTGGCGAGCCGGTCGACGACGGCGCCGGACTGCTGTGAGCACCACCAGCGCGGCGGCGGGTCGAGCAGGTCGCGGTAGATGCCGGTGACCGGCGGCAGCGGGATGCCCTGGATGCTGGGCTTGGTGCCGACCCCGATGTGCTCGGCGCCGGCGACGACGTTGCCCAGCCACAGCCCGGGCGCGCGGCTGCCCTGCTGCAGCGCCAGGTTGTCCAGACCGGCTTGGTCGCGGTAGGCGAGGCGGACCTTGTAGTTCGGGTCGCCGTTGAACTGGGTGCCGAACAGGACGGTGGTGTACTGGCCGACGACGGGTGCGCCGAAGCCGTGCGCGCCGGCGTGGCGCTGTACCGCGCTGGTCAGTGCCGGGATGTTCTGGACGGGGATGTTGCCCTTGCCGAAGACCGGGCCGTAGCTGTCGGGGCAGGTGATCCCGGTCTGGTAGGCGATCGTCGCGCCGCCGGCCGCGGAGGCCTGCAGGACCGCGGCGGTACCGAGGAAGCAGGCGAGCAGCGAGGTCACCGCCGCGACGATCAGGGTGAGCGGGCTGGAGAGGGCGGCCTTCGGGGCCGCGCGCCACGGCTTGGTCACTCTGCGCTGTCCATTCTTCCCCCATTTCACCCGCATGGACGCGCACGCTACCGGCAGATCGCAGGAGGTGGCACGTTTTTGTATCCGATTGTTGCTCACACGCGGTCATCGACGCACGAATCGGGAACGAGCAACGCGTGCGGCCATCCGGCCGGTTTAATGGTCTAGACCTTGACGTCGATATTGGTCTGATCCAATCCTGAAGACGTTCTCGCCGTGTTACGCCGCGGCACGGCTCCCGCCGGCACTGGAGCGCAGATGCGTCGACGCAGACCTTTTTCCCGAATGTCCGTTTTACTGGCCCTGACAGCGATCTCGACCGGATCCCTGGTCGCCGCCGCGGGGACCGCCCAAGCCGCGACGCCGCTGCCCGCGCACGTCTTCGCGCCGTACTTCGAAGCCTGGACCGGCGAGAGCCCCGCCGCGCTGGCCCAGCAGTCGGGCGCCAAGCACCTCACGATGGCCTTCATCCAGGCCGCCACCAAGGGTTCCTGCACCGTCTACTGGAACGGTGACACCGGGATGCCGATCGCGAACTCCACGTTCGGCGCCGACATCGCCACGCAGGCGCAGCTGTGGGGGATGGTCGGGATCACCGAGATGATCGGCGTCGACGACTTCGGTCCGGCCGAGACGTTCACGACCGCCGACGCGGCCACCGTCTACAACTGGGCGGTCTCCAAGGGCATCAACGAGCTGTCGTTCTGGGCCCTGCAGCGCGACAACGGCAGCTGCCCCGGCAGCGGCGCCTCGGACAGCTGCTCCGGCATCGCCCAGGACACGTGGTTCTTCAGCCACGCCTTCGAGCCGTTCACCGGCGGCACGACCGTGCCCGGCAACGACTTCTCCCTCGCCGCGAACCCGTCCTCGGCCGCCCTCGACCCGGGCGGCTCGGCCACCGCGACCGTCGGCACCGCCGTGACGTCCGGATCCGCCCAGCAGGTGACGCTGGCGGTCACCGGGGCGCCCGCCGGCGTCACGGCGTCGGTCAGCCCGGGCTCGGTGACCGCCGGCGGCAGCGCGACGCTGTCGGTGAGCACCACGTCGGCGGCGGTCCCCGGCGTCTACGCGCTGACCGTCACCGGCACCGCGGCGTCCGCGAGCCACAGCGCCACGTTCACGCTGACCGTGAAGGGCACCCCACCCGCGGGTGGCGTCGTCAACGGCGGCTTCGAGTCCGGCGCGCTGAGCCCGTGGAGCGCCGCGGGTGACGCGATCGTGGCCACCCCGGCCCATTCCGGGACCCACGCGCTGCAGGTGGTGCCGACCTCCTCGGCCACCGGTGAGGCCGCGCAGAACGTCACGCTCGCGCCGAACCACGCCTACACGCTCAAGGCGTGGGTGCAGGGCAGCTACGCCTACGTGGGGGTCCGGGGCGGCGCCAACGCCAGCACGTGGACCTCGAGCAGCGGCTGGACGCAGCTGTCGGTGCCGTTCACGACCGGCGCGTCCGGCGCGGTGACGGTGTACGTCCACGGCTGGTACGGCCAAAGTGCCCTCTACGCCGACGACGTCACCATCGGCTGAGCCTTTCGGCGGTGGCCCGGTTGCGCAGTGCGGAGGTTGGCCGGGCCGCCGCGAGCCGAAACACTCGCGAGGGACGATCTTTCGCCCTCACGAGGAGGACTTCGATGCCGCACATCCCGCTCGACCCGCAGCTGCCGGGCATTTCCGCGCTCTTCGCCTACCGGCCGGAAACCGCGGCGCCGCTCGGGCAGCTGGCCCAGGTCCTGCTGCGCGGCCCCAGCACCCTGACCGTCGGCGAGCGCGAGCTGATCGCGACCGTCGTCTCCAACGGCAACGAATGCCGGTTCTGCACCGGCAGCCACGCCGCCGCGGCGGCCGAGACCATCGAAGGCGGCCGCGCGGTCGTCGACGCCGCGTGCGGCGGAATCGACGACGCCCCTGTGTCGGCGAAGCTCAAGGCGCTGCTGCGGATCGCCCTCGCCGTGCGCGAGACGGGCCGCGCGGTCACCGACGAGCTGGTCGCCGCCGCCCGCGCCGAGGGCGCGACCGACACCGAGCTGCACGACACGGTGCTGATCGCGGCGTCCTTCTGCCTGTTCAACCGGTACGTCGACGGCCTGGCCACCGTCGTGCCGGACGACCAGGCCGTCTTCGACCAGATCGGCAAGCAGCTGGCCGCGAACGGCTACGCCCGCTAGGGCACCAGCACGATCCGGCCGGGGCGGCGCCACGCGGCGCCGGCTTCGGCCAGCGGGACGCGCTCGTGGTCGACGGTGAGCGCCCCGGCGATCGCGTGCTCCACCACCGTGAGGAGCGCTTCGCGGCGGCGGCCGGTGTCGAGTTCGTTGTTCGTGTAGCCGTGGATGTGCAGTGACCTGCTGCGCAGCACGGCCGAGGACACCGGGCACTCGTCACCGGCGGCGCTGCCGAGGTTGACCAGCCGCCCGCCCGGGCGCAGGGTGCGCAGCGCCGCCGCGGCCGGGATCCCCGACACCGGGTCGATCACCAGGTCCACCGGGACGTCACCCAGCCGCCGCGCCAGCGAGTCGACGTCGTCGTCCTCCGCCAACCGCACGACGGTGTCCGCGCCGAGCCGCCCGGCGCGCTCCACCGCGGCCGCCGACCGCGCGCACGCGACGACGTGCCCGGCCCCGGCCACGCGGGCCAGCTGCACCGCCGACTGGCCGACCACACCACCGGCACCGAGCACCAGCACGGTCTCGCCCGGGACGAGACTTCCCTTCCAGGTCAAGCACATCCACGCCGCCACCGCCGACAGTCCGAGCGCCGCGACCAGCGCGTGGTCCGCCCCGGACGGCAGGACCACGAGATCATTGGGAGCGACGACGGCGTACTCGGCCATGCTGCCGTCCCCGGGCCGCATACCCGCGGTCGTGGCGAACCAGACCGCGGTCCCGGCCGGCTCGGCCGGCGTCGGCCGCGTCAGTACCCCGACCCCCTGGACTCCCGGCACGTACGGCGTCTCGGGCCGGCCGAAGTAGGACGTGCCGGACGCGCAGAGCAGGTCGAGCGGGGTGATCGGCGCCGCCGTCACCCGCACCGCGACCTCATCCGCCCCGGGCTCGGGCACCGGCCGGTCGGCCACCACCGGGGAACCGCCCGCCGCCCGGATCTCCGCCGCGCGCACCGGCGTCAGACGGGCTGCAGCACGAAGTCGTAGCGCGCCTCGAGCCACGGCTCGGCCGACTCGCCACCGTCGGGCGTCGGCCCGGGGTCCCGGGGCTCGAAGGTGACGACCAGCTCCTGCTTGGTGCCGAACACGACGTCGCTGTCGAGGTACTCGGCGCCCTCCTGGAACAGGTGGGTGATCAGCGGCTCGTAGCCGGCCGCGTTGATCAGGAAGTGCACGTGGGCCGGGCGGAAGTGGCTGATGTCGGTGGCGCCGATGAGCTCGCCGACCGGGCCGTCCATCGGGATCGAATAGCCCTTCGGCGCGATGGTGCGCAGGCAGTAGGTCCCGTCGGCGCGGGTGGCGTACTTCGCGCGCAGCCGGGCCTCGTCGATGTCCGCGATCTGCGACTCGTACGCGCCTTCTTCGTCGGCCTGCCAGACGTCGAGGATCGCCCCGCCCACGGCAGAGCCGTCGAGGCCGGTGACGGTGCCCGTGATGTAGAGCGGCGTGCCGGGCAGGCCATCGGACATGTCGCCGCCGAACTCCTGCTCCGGCGACCCGTCGATGTGGAACGGGCCGAGCACGGTCGCCGGTGTCGCCTTGGCGTCGAAGGCGTGGTTCATCTGCACGACCAGCATGCTCAGGCCGAGCACGTCGGAGGCGAGGATGAACTCCTCGCGCTTGGCGTCGCTGATCTGCCCGGTCTCGGTCAGCCACCGCATGGCGGCCATCCACTCGGTCTCGCTGAGGCGCACCTCGCGGGCGAAGGCGTGCAGGTGCCGGACGAGGGCGGCCATGACCTCCGCCGTGCGCGGGTCGTGCGCGCTCGCCCAGCGCTGCGCGGCGAGCTCGGTGATGTTGTCCTCGGTGACGAGCTGCATCGGCGTTCCTCTCAGCGTTGCGGGTCCGGCGGGACCGGCTGGTTGTTCAGGTCGACCGACAGGAAGATGTCGTTCGCGACCGGGTGGCGCAGCTCCTCGGCGAGCTGGCCGATGAGCCCGGCGGTCCGGGCCAGCAGCGCGAACCCGCGCAGCAGCTCCAGCGGCAGCCCGAGGTCGGCCAGCGCGGCGCCGCAGACGCCGGCGCCGTTGAGCGGCAGTGTCTTGCCGAGCACCTGCGGGTGCACGCGGCCGATGGCGGCGAACAGCTCCAGGTGCGGGCCGCGCAGGCCTTCTTCGGCGGCGATCTCGAACAGCCGCCGGGTCCGCGGGTCGCCGTCCTTGTGCACGTGGTGCCCGAGTCCGGGGACGAACTTCTTTTCGGCACGGCGGTTTTCGACGGTCTCGAGCGCGAGCGCGTCCCAGCCGGCCTCGTCCGCCGGTGTGCTTTCGGTGGCCGCGAGGACATCGTGCAGGAACCGGCCGCAGTCCTCGGTGACGCCGAGGAAGCGCGACCCGCCGCCGAGCAGGCCCGCGGCGAGCGCGCCCTGGACCGAGTCGGGCGCGGACAGGTACGTCAGCCGGGTGACGATCGCGGTCGGGGTGAAGCCGTGGTCGGCCAGCGCCGCCAGCACCGCCTCGAAGACCCGGGTCTCCCCTGGGGACGGACGTCGTTGCGTCGCCAGCCAGAAGGCCAGCTCGCCGAACCCGACGGTGCCCATGACGTCCTCGGCGAGATCCTGGCCGAGGAGGGTGATCTTGTCCTTTGTGGACGATCCGAGCGCTGTTTTGTAGACGGGATCAGTGTAAGCGGGGTCAGTCATCCGTCGCCTCCGTGAGCCAGGCGCGCAGCTCGGCGCCGTGTTCGTCGAGCTCCGGCGGAGGCAGCCGGTAGGCGGCCGGGGTCGCGGAGAACCGGATCGGGTGGCGGGTCGTGGGGACGGCGCGATCGCCGTCGCCGACCTCGACGATCGGGTCGAGCCCGAAGCGTTCGGCCATGGCGAACCCGCCGTCGATGGTGTTGATCGGTCCACACGGGACACCGACCTTCGTCAGCGCGTCGAACCACTCGACCGCGGTTTTGGTCTTGAGCCGTTCCACCAGGACCGGCCGCAGCTCCTCGCGGTTCTTCGTGCGGTCGGCGTTGCGGGCGAACCGCGGATCGTCCGGCACGTCCGGCAGGTTCAGGACCTCGCACAGCCGGCGGAACTGCCCGTCGTTGGCCGCGGCGACGATCAGGTCGGCGTCGGCGGTGGGCAGCGGCTCATAGGGGAAGACGCTGGGGTGCGCGTTGCCCATCCGGTAGGGCACCACCCCGCCCGCGGCGTAGGCCGAGCTGTGGTTGACCAGCCCCGTCAGTGCCGAAGACAGCAGGTTGACCTCGACGTGCTGGCCCGCGCCGGTCGCGTCGCGGTGCCGCAGCGCGGCGAGGATGCCGATCACCGCGTGGTTGCCCGCCATGACGTCGAACACCGAGATCCCGGCCCGGTACGGCGGGCCGTCCGGGGCGCCGGTCAGGCTCATCAGCCCCGAGATCGCCTGCACCATCAGGTCGTAGCCGGGCACGTGCGCGCCCTCGCCCGAGCCGAAGCCGCTGATGGAGGCGTAGACGCTGCCGGGGTTGGCCGTTTTGACGGAGTCGTAGTCCAGGCCGTACTTGGCGAGGCCGCCCGGCTTGAAGTTCTCGATCACCACGTCCGCGCGGGCCGCCAGCTCGCGGGCGAGCGCGGCGTCGGCATCGGCGCGCAGGTCGAGCGCGATCGAGCGCTTCCCGCGGTTCACGCCGAGGTAGTAGGTCGAGACGTCCCCGCGCACCGGCGGCATCCACGTGCGCGTCTCGTCGCCCTGGGGTCCTTCGACCTTGACGACCTCGGCGCCCATGTCCGCGAGCAGCATGGTGGCGTAGGGCCCGGCGAGCACCCGGGAGAAGTCCGCGACCAGCAGCCCGGACAGCGGGCCGGCTGCGCTGTGGTCCACCCGGATCCTCGCTTCCTGTCCGTCTGACGGACTATTGTCCGCAGTCTCCCCGCCAGCGCCGTGGCGGTCAAGACACCGCGGGCACGGTCACGTGCGGGACGTCGTGCGACCGCGCGAAGTCGGCGCTGATCTCCCCGGCGGTCTGCAGCAGCAGCGGCAGGTGGTGCTCCAGCAGCCGCTCCACCGGCGTCTCGGCGGCGTGGCAGTTGACGTTCACCCCGGCGATCACCCGGCCCGAGCCGTCCCGCAGCGGCGCGGCCACCGAGCGGATCCCCAGCGCGAGCTGCTCGTCGGTGAGCGCCCAGCCGCGGGCGCGGACCTCGCGCAGCTCGGCGTCGCGCTCGGCCCGCTCCGGCTGCCAGCGCGGGACCAGCCCGGAGCGGGTCGGCTGAGCCAGCACCGCGTCCAGCTCCGCCGGGGCCAGCGCGGCGAGCTGGACCTTGCCCAGCGACGTCGGCAGCGCCGGGAACCGCGTGCCGATCTGCACGCTCAGCCCGACGATCTTCGGCACCGCGACCCGGGCGACGTAGACGATGTCGGAGCCGTCGAGCTGGGCGATCGAACACGATTCGTTCGTGCGCTCGACCAGGCGTTCCAGGTGCGGCCGGGCGATGTCCCACAGCCCCATCGACCGCACGTAGGCGACGCCGAGGTCGAGCACGCGCGGGGTCAGGGCGTAGCCGCGGCCGCCGGCGCGGACGTACCCGAGCTCTTCCAGGGTCAGCAGGATCCGGCGCGCGGTCGGGCGGGCCAGTCCGGCGGCCGTGGCCACCTCGGCCAGCGTCATCTCCGGCCGGTGCGGCCCGAACACCGTGATGACCTCGAGCCCGCGCGCCAGCGCTTCGATGAAGTCGGGACCCGTTCCCTCGCGTGGCATGCGCGACCTCCCTCTGCAGTCCTGCCCGCAGCGTAGCGGCGGGGATGGACGGGGATTGACACCGGCGCGGCACTGGGCAAAGGTGACTGCACCCCACGAGTGTCCGTACAGCGGACGAGTGTACGCAATCGGAGGCAGCGATGTCCGAATCGATCGTCCTGCGCGGCGGTACGGTGCTGACCCTCGACGACGCCCACCGGGTACTGCCCGGCGAAGACGTCCTGGTCACCGGCGACCGGATCGCCGCGATCGGGCCCGCGCTCGAGGTCCCGGCGGCCACGACCGAGATCGACGCCTCCGGCGGCATCGTCATGCCGGGGATGATCGACACGCACCGGCACCTGTGGCAGACCGCGATGCGCGGTTACGGCGCCGACTGGACGCTGACCCAGTACTTCGTCTGGTACTACCTCGAATGGGGCAAGGTGTTCCGCCCCGAGGACATCTACGCGGGCAACCTCCTCGGCGCGTGGGAAGCGCTCGAAGCGGGCGTCACGACCACCGTGGACTGGTCCCACGGCCTGCGGACCACCCAGCACGCCGACGCGGCGGCCGACGCGCTCGAAGCCGTGCCCGGCCGGTTCGTCCTGGCCTACGGCAACATCCAGGACGCCCCGGCGACGTGGACCGCCACCCCCGAATTCCGCGACTTCGTCTCCCGCCGCACCGGCGGCGACCTGGGCTTCCAGCTCGCGTTCGACGTCACGGGCGAACCGGCGTTCCCGGAGAAGCCGGCCTTCGAGGTGGCGCGCGAGCTCGGCGTGCCGGTGACCACCCACGCCGGCGTCTGGGGCGCGACCGGCGACGACGGCATCAAGCTGATGCACGACCACGGGTTCATGACCCCGGAGACGATCTACGTCCACAGCGCGTCCCTGGCGGCGGACTCCTACCACCGGATCGCGGCCACCGGCGGGTCGGCGTCGGTCTCGACGGAAAGCGAGCAGAGCGCGGGCCAGGGCTACCCGTCCACCTGGGCGCTGCGCCAGTACGGCATCCCGGTGTCGCTGTCGATGGACACGTCGGTCTGGTGGAGCGGCGACCTGTTCTCGGCGATGCGCACGACGCTGGGCGCGGACCGCTCGCGCGAGCACCTGGAGGCGCACGCGAAGGGCGAAACGGTGACGCACGCGGCGCTGCGGGCGGAGCAGGTGGTCGAGTGGGCCACCCGCGGCGGCGCGGCCGCACTGGGACGCTCGGACATCGGCAGCCTCGAGGCCGGCAAGAAGGCGGACGTGGTGCTGCTGAAGAACGAGCACTCCCCGGTGTCGTTCCCGCTGCTCAACCCGTACGGCCACGTGGCGTTCCAGGCCCAGCGCGGCGACGTCCACACGGTCCTGGTCAACGGCCGGGTCGTGAAGCGCGACGGCCGCCTGGTGGACGTGGACCTCCCGGCGGTCCGGCGCCAGGTGGAGTCGACCGTCGAGCACCTGCGCGGGCAGCTGGGGGAGGAGGCGTGGCTGAAGGGCATGAACCCGGACGTCCCCGAGGCGAAGATCCTCGACAACCCCTACACCTACACCGACTACCAGAGCGACACCACCCACGGCGGCTGAGCTAGCGTGGCGCGGTGGTCCAGGTCTTCATCCAGCCCGCCTACGGCACCCCCGATGCGCGCCGGTACGGCGCGGAGTCGCTCGAGAAGACCGTGGACTTCCGCGCGCACGCCGACCTGCTCGACCCGGCCGACCTCGCCCGCCTGAACGCGCTGCACGCGAGTGGCCGGGCACGGTTCTGGGGCGCCAAGGACAAGTACGACCGCCGGATGGACACCGTCACCACCGGCGACATCGTCCTGTTCACCGGCCGCAAGCACGTCCAGGCCACCGCCGAGGTGGGCCACGGCTTCCGCAACCCCGCCTTCGCCCGGCGCCTGTGGAACCCGGACCCGGGCAAGTGCCTGTTCAGCAACGTCTACAGCCTGCGACGCCACCGGCGCGCCGGGATCCCGTACGAAGAGATCTGGGCGCTGCCCGGCTTCACGCCCGGCGACAACTTCATGGGCCTGCGGTTCCTCGACGAGCCGAAGTCGGCCGCGATAATCGGCTTGCTCCGCTCGTAGAGTCGGATCATGACGTCACGTCCCTTCGCGCCGCAGACCGAACCGGCCGTCCTCGAAGACCTCCGCACGCGGCTGCGGGCGACCCGCTGGCCGGACGCGCCCGAGGACGCCGGGTGGTCGGCCGGCACCGACGTCGCCTACCTGCGCGAGCTCGCCGCCTACTGGGCGGACGGGTTCGACTGGCCGGCGCGGGAAGCCGAGCTGAACGCCATCCCGCGGTTCCGGGTCGCGGTGGGCGGCCACGACATCCACTACGCCCACGTCCGGGCCGCGAACCCGGCCGGGCCGGTGCTCCCGCTGGTGCTCACCCACGGCTGGCCGGACTCGTTCTGGCGCTACACCAAGGTGATCCCGCTGCTGACCGACCCCGGCGCGCACGGCGCCGACCCGGCCGACGCCTTCGACGTGATCGTCCCGGACGTGCCCGGCTTCGGGTACTCCTCACGGCCCCGGGTCCCGCTCGACTCGATCGCCGTCGCCCGGCTGTGGGCCGAGCTGATGGACGGGCTCGGCTACCCGCGGTTCGGCGCGGCGGGCGGGGACATCGGCAGCCACGTGAGCCGCTACCTCGCGCTCGATCACCCCGACCGGGTGGTGGCGGTCCACCGCACGGACGCGGGCCTGCCGATCTTCACCGGCGACCCGGCGGAGCTGACGGCGCCGGAGCGCGACTGGATGGCGACCGTGGCGGACTGGGGCGCGGCCGAGGGCGCCTACGCGGCGATGCACCGCACGAAGCCCCAGACCGCGGCCGCCGCCCTCAACGACTCCCCGGCCGGGCTGGCCGCGTGGATCGTCGAGAAGATGCAGTCCTGGAGCGACGGCTTCCGCTTCACCGAGGATGAGATCCTCACGAACGTCACGCTCTACTGGCTGACCGAGACCATCGGCTCGTCGATGCGGATGTACCGCGCGAACGCGGCGATCCCGCCGGCCCAGCTGGCCCGCCGGGTGGAGGTGCCTTCCGGCTTCGCGCTCTTCGCGGGCGACATCGTCCGGCCGCCGCGGGCCTGGCTCGAGCGGACCGCGAACACGGTCCGCGTGACCGAACCGGCGCGCGGTGGGCACTTCGCGGCGTTCGAGGAACCGGAGCTCTACGCGCGGGAGCTGAGGGAGTTCTTCCGCCCCTACCGACGGGCCGCCGGGTGAGCGGTTCGGCTGGGCGCCCTCAACAGCTCGAGTGCATCTTCAAGCACGCGATGTCGTCCCACAGCGCCACGTCGAAGCTCGCCCACGCGCGGAACCGGTAGCGTTCCGCGCTGCTCGGCAGGGCCCGCACGAACTTGCGCCAGTCGCCCTCGACGGGGTGCTCGGTGGTCAGCGAACCGAGGATCGCCCCGGTGGCGTCGCACAGGTCGACGTGCCAGATGACGAACACCGCCCCGTCTTCGCCGCCCGACACCGTGGCGTCGAAGGTGGCGGTGCCGTCGGGGGACAGGGTCCACCGGGCGCCCTCGGCCATCGTGCAGATCCCCTGCGTGATCCGTCCCCAGGTGTAGGCCCACGGCGTCCAGCCGGTGAGCGGCTCCGCCGCGGCGCTCGCCGTCGCCAGGATGACCGTCGGGTCCATGCTCACGCACCTTTCCGCATCCGGGTCAGCGGCCCGGCGTCGCGGGCAGCGCGAGTGACAGGGCGAGGGTGCCGTCGAGGAACATGAGCCCGCGCTCGGCGAACCGCCGGAACGCGCCCTCGACGGCGGAGACCGGCACGGCGAGACCGAGCTCGTGGTGCACGGCCTTGGCGGTGCGCGGCCGGTCGACGCAGGCGAGGTAGAGATCGGCGAGGGTGTCGTGGAAGGTGTGGGTGCCGCGGCTCTCGGCGTGCCGGTTGTCGTAGATCTGCAGGAAGCCGGGGGCGCACCGGTAGACCAGCACCGGCGGCGAGCCCGCCTCCCAGGCCGCCTTCCACGCCGCGACCGCTGTCTGCAGCGGGGCGTAGACCTCCGCGGGCAGCTCGTCCTCCGGTGCGTAGTCGAAGAAGTAGGCGACCCGGTCGATGTCCACCTCCGCCGGGTAGACGTGGCGGTAGCTGGCCTCCGGCTCCCGCGCCCGCAGCGGGAACCGGCCGGGCTGGGTGAACAACGGGCTGAACCGCTCCAGCCACAGCCGTTCCGCACCGGACGGTGGCTGGAGGTGGACCAGGTGCGGGACGACCGCCGCCTGCGCGGCGTACTCCCCGGCCGGCTCGCCCGGGAACCCCCACAGGATGTTCCAGCCGACGGTGATGCCGTAGTAGCGGGCCCAGCGCAGGAGGTTGACGTTCTGCGCGGCGCGGACCCCCTTGTCCATCAGCCGGAGCACCGCGGAGCTGAGCGACTCCAGGCCCGGCTGCAGCTGCGTGACGCCCGCTTCGGCGAGGAGCTTGAGCTGGGCCCGCGTCAGGTTCGCCTTCACCTCGTAGAAGATCTCGTACTCGCGGCCGGTCTCGGCCAGCGCCGGCAGCAGGTGCTTGAGGTAGCCCGCCTCCATGATGTTGTCGACGGCGTCGAACCGGAAGGTGCGGTGGCGGCGCGCCTGCTGGTCCAGCTCGGCGAGCACCCGGGCAGCCGACTTGGCGCGGAAGCGCAGGGTGGTGCCGTTGAGCCCGCAGAACGTGCAATGGTGCTTTTCGCCCCACCAGCACCCCCGGGCCGACTCGAACGGGATCGCGACGTGGTCGGTCGGCAGGCCGAGCCGCGCCGCCCGTTCGAAGTACTCGCCGTAGTCCGGCACCGGCAGGTCGTCGAGCCGTTCGTGGGGTGGCTCGGCGGGGGTGACGGCGACCTCGCCGCCGACCCGCCGCGCGACACCGGGGATCCCACCCGGGTCGGCACCCTCGGCCAGTGCGCCCAGCAGGCGCGGAAAGGCGACGTCACCCTCGCCGAGCACGGCGAAGTCGACGCAGTCGACGGACCGCACGAGCTCCCGGCCCATCTCGCCCTCGAAGTTGGCCCCGCCGAACACGGTGACGACGTCCGGATCGCGGGCCTTCAGCAGGCGCGCGAGCGCGAACGACGCGGTGTTCTGCTGGAAGGTGGAGCTGAAGCAGACCACCCGGACGCCCGCCAGCTCCTCGGCGATCGCGTCGAGGTACGCGGGAACGTCCTGCTCGCGCGTGGCGAGCAGGCGCTCCGGCCCGTCCAGGTAGGACAGTTCGTCGCCGAGTTCGGCGAGCAGCTTCCCGTCGGGGTCCGGCGCCGCCTCGCCGAACGCCGCGACGGAGAAGAGCCAGTCACCGATCTGGCGGCCGCGGTGCTCGGCGAGCCGCCGGTAGTGGTCGAGGCCGATCCGCACCGCGAAGTCGAGGTTCGCGTGCAGGGTGCGAACGGGGAGTCCGTGCTGCCGTGCGATCGCCTTGAGCAGCCCGAGCTGGATGGACGGCCGGTGGGCTTCGCGCAACGGCATGGACACGAGAACCACCGACGGCGTGGTCATGGCGTGGTGTGCGATCGGATGGAGTCGCCAGCCGGCTGGATGGAGGTGTGGGATCGGATGGAGTCCCCAGCCGACTGGATGGAGGAGAATTGGGCCACGAGGCCGGGAACGAAGTGGACGGACGCGTCGGTGCCGGGTCCGTACTCCTTGAGCACCGCCACTTGGTCCGGTGTGAAGGACCCCTCAAAGCCCTTTTCGAGTTCGCTGGCGCGGGTGGTCAAGATCCAGGCGAGGAAGAGGCCGGCGTGCACCAGGTCCCGCTCCGAATCCGTCAGACCTGGGTCGGTCACCGCCCTCACCTTCTGCCAAAACTTGACAAAATCTACCGATTCCTCTTCGGACATGGGATTTCCTCCTGTTCGGTGACTATCCACTGTGTACTTTGGCCAGTCTCGTGCGCACCTCGTCGGCGTCCGGGTGGGCGAGGCGCGCGAGGATGTCGTGGGCCCGCTGCCACCCGGCCCGGGCGGACTCGACGTCGCCGAGGTCGCGGCGGAGGTTCGCGAGGTCGATGAGCATCCGCGCCTCGATCACCAGGTTCCCGTTGCGGTGCACCAGTTCCAGTGCCTTCTCGTAACAGGCGACCGCCTCGTCGTGCTCGCCGAGCTGCTGGTGGGCGTAGCCGATGCTGTGCCAGCTCTGGGACGCGCCCATCTGGTCGCCGAGCAGCGTCTGCAGGTTCAGGGCCTGCCGGCAGTACTCGACGGCCGACGCGTGCTTGCCGAGCAGGGTGTGGAACCAGCCGACCGCGTTGAGCGCCGTCGCCTGCCCGGCCTGGTGCCCGGCCGCGCGGAACAGCTCCAGGGCCTGCTCGGCGTGGGTGAGCGCGTCGGCGACGGCTCCCTGCCGATCGAGCAGCCACGCGAACTGCCGGTGCGCGTAGGCCTGCCCGACGACGTCGTCGCTCGCGCTGTACAAGGTCAACGCGGCTCCGAAGTCGTCGGCGGCTTCGGCGTGCCTGCCGAACCGGACTCGCGTCACGCCCAGGTGCAGGTGCGCGAAGGCCTGCTTGCGCTCGTCCCCGAGCCGACTCGCCGCCTCCAGCGCCGCCGTGAGCACCGCGCTCTCGTCGTGCCAGTGCCCCCGCATCGCCAGGAACCGCTGCATCGACCACGCCAGCTCCCACACCCGCGCGTCGAACCCGGGGTCCTCGCGGACGGCCTGCAGCAGCACCCCGTGCTCGGCCTCGAACCAGGACAGGGCCTGCCCTTGGTCGACGATCCGTTCGGCCTCGGCGCCCGCCGGGAGCGGGGTCAACGCGGGCGGTACCTCGAGGCGGGGATCGATGAACCCGTCGGCGTGGTAGGCGGTGTGGGAGTAGTGGCCTAGCACCCGGTGGACCGCGGCGTCGCGCTCGGCGCCGGACTCCTCCTCGTGGGCCAGTTCGGTGGCGTACGCGCGCAGCAGGTCGTGCACCGTGTAGCGGCCGGGAGCGTGCTCGGCGATCAAGTGCGCGTTCGCCAGCTCGGACAGCAGCGGCCGCGTCCGGCCGGCGGGCAGGCCGGCGAGGCTCGCCGCCGCGCGGGCGCCGAGGTCGGGCCCGTGGTGGAGCCCGAAGAGCCGGAACAGCCGGGCGGCCGCGGGGTCCAGCCGCAGGTACGACCAGGAGAACACGGCGCGCGCGTCGGTCACGGGGTCGGTGCCGGCGAACTCGTCCAGGCCGCCGCGCGAGTCCCGCAGCTGGCCGGCCAGTGCGGCGAGGCTGAAGGCGGGATAGGTCGCCGCGCGCGCCGCCACCACGGCCAGCGCCAGCGGGAGACGCGCGCACAGGCCGATGATCTCCGCCGCCGCGGCGGGGTCCGCCGTCATCCGCTCGGCCCCGATCCGCCGGCGCAGCACAGCGTGCGCCTCGGCGTCGTCGAGCAGGTCGACGACGAGCGGGTACGCGCCCGCCGTCACCAGGCCGGCGAGCTGGTCGCGGCTGGTCACCACCACCACGCTGCCGGGCGCGCCGGGCAGCAGCGGTCGCACCTGCTCGGCGTCGCGGGCGTTGTCGAGCACGACCAGGACGCGCCGGTTCGCCAGCAGCGTCCGGTACAGCCCGACCTGTGCCTCCAGCGTGGTGGGGATCCGTTCACCCGGCACTTCGAGCGCTTCGAGGAACCCGCGGACCGCGCCCGCCGGCGGCATCGGTGAGCCGGTCGGGTCGAACCCCCGCAGGTTCACGTACAGCTGGCCGCCGGCGAACTGAGGGGCGACCGAGTGCGCCCAGTGGACGGCGAGGGTGGTCTTGCCGACCCCGGCGGTGCCCGAGAGGATCACGATTCGCGCGGCGGGGGACGGCCCGCCGGTCACGTCGTCGAGCCGGCGCAGTGCGCTCTCGCGGCCCGCGAACCCCGGGGTGTCGGGCGGCAGCTGGGCCGGCGCGGACGGAGTGGACGGCGGGGGCGCCGTCGAGGCCGGCAGCTCGCCCCGCAGGATCGCGGTGTGCAGGGCGCGCAGCTCGGGGCCCGGGTCGGTGCCGAGCGCGTCGGCGAGCCGCTGCCGGACGACGGCGTAGCGGCCGAGCGCCTCGGCGTCGCGGTCCGCGGTGTGCAGGGCGCGCATGAGCAGCGCTTCGAGGGGTTCCGCGAGCGGGTACTCCCCGGCCAGATCCGCCATCGTGGCGATCACCGGGCCGGGGTGGCCGAGTCCCAGTTCAAGCTCGCCCCAGCGCACGGCCGCCTCGAGCCGCCGCCGGTGCCAGGTCGCGCGGACCTGCTCGGCCCAGTCGCCGTGGATGCCGGCCAGCGGCGGGCCCCGCCAGGCGAGCAGCGCTTCGTGCAGCGCCGCGGCCCGCTCCGCGTCGGTGCGCAGAGTGTCGTTTCCCCGTTCGACCAGGTGAGCGAATCGGTGCAGATCGACCGTGCCGGGATCGATTTCCAGCACGTAACCCGCGGTTCGCCGGGGGAGCCCGGCCGGTTCGCCGGTCAGTTCGGTAACCCGTTTGAGCAACAGCCGTATTCGGCTCAGGTGCGAATACACCACATTGCGCGCTTCGACCGGCGGATCTTCGCCCCAGATCCGGTCGACGAGAGTTTCGATCGGAACCGGGCGCCCGGCGTCGACCGCGAGTGCCGCGAGCACGGCCTGCTGCCGCGGCGTCCCGACGTCCAGCGGCTTTCCCTCGACACGGAGCTGCACCTCCCCGAACAGCAGGAACTCCATGCGGCGGGCTCCCCGTGATCGACACGTCACGACCGGCCCAGTCGATGCTGCTCGCCCCGCAAGGTCTCTGCAAGGTCGGCGAGCAGGGCGTGGCGAAATCGTGAACCCGGGAAGAGCCGAGTCCGAGGAGGGGCCATGCAGGATTCGCCGGCGCGATTGCTGGAAAACGCCGCAGGGGGTGCCGAATGGGCCTGGCGGGATATCGTCGACCGATATTCTTCGCTGGTCTCGTCGGTGTGCGCGCACTACCGGATCGGCACTGCCGACGCCCAGGACATCAGCAGTGCGGTGTGGCTCCGGCTGCTGACGAACCTGGCTTTCATCCGCGAACCCGCGGCGCTGCCCGGCTGGCTGCGGACCACCACCCGGCACGAGTGCCTGAGGGTGCTGCGGCACCAGCAGCGGCAGGTCCCGACCGACAGCGCGATGCTCGTCGAGCTCACCGACCCCCAGTTCGACTCGGCGCTGATCGGAGCCGAACGCCGGGACGCCGCCCGTTACGCGTGCGCCCAGCTGCCCGGCCGGGACCGCGAACTGCTCGCGCTGCTGTTCTGCGACCCGCCCAAGTCCTACCGGGAGATCAGCGCGACGCTGGGGATCCCGGTCGGCTCGATCGGCCCGTCGAGGGCCCGGTGCCTGGCCAGGGTCCGCCGCATGCCGGCGATAGCGGCGCTGCTCGCCGATGATCGGCACGATTTCCCCGGGCATATCGTCCAGAGCGAGCGGGCGAGCGCTTGATACACCGGAGCGGTGGGCCCCGATCGCCTCGGTCGGAGCCCACCGGAGACCTCGGCCCTGGTTGGCCCACCACGTCTGTCCGCCACGGCCCTCGGCGCGGGGCTGTGCGGGATGCTGCCGGACAGCGGGACTCTCGGCCGCCCACCTCGCCACGGCCGCGGGTGCGGATCGGTTCCGCTGGTACGCGGTGGTGACCGGGCAGCGTGCTACCCGGTCACGCTCCTCGCCAGGTCGAACGACAGGCCGCTCGAGCGTTCACCGCGGCCGACGTCGCGGCGGACACTCAGCCAGAGAGCCACTCGGCCGGTCTTCGTGCGGGTCCGGTTGTACGAAACCGTCAAGCGGGTGCCCGACCGCGGGACCTCCTCCTCGTTGACGAAGTACGAGTCGCCGCGGTCGAAACCCTCCCGCAGCAACGCCGTTCTCGGGCGGATCAGGCTCGCGTCCACCTCGCTCGGCATCGCCGCCCGCTGCAGCTGGACCGCCCGGCTGTCGCCCGGCACGTGGACCGGGATGAACGGGATCCAGTTCTCCGGCACCGAGCTCATCACGTCGTACGCGATCGGCGCGCGCGGGTCGTCCGGTTGCGGTGCCGGGTGCTGCCGGCGGCGGAACGCGAGCGATTCGGCCGCCATCTCGTCGCCCGCCCGGCCTTCGCCGGTCGTCGTGCGGACGGTCTGCTCGATGCCCCACACCAGGTTGGCGCTCTCGTCGCGGACCAGGGCCACGTCCTCGAGCGCCGGGCCCGTCGCCACCTTCGGCGTGCCGGGTGGCAGCAGCATCCCGGGGGCGTCGCCGAGGGTGTACATCGACCAGTGCTCGGCGGCGCCGGCCGGGGTGATCCAGCGCCGCTCGCCGAACACGTCGGTCACGCACAGGCCCTGGACCGACGCGAGGGTGCCGGCCGGCAGGTCGCACGGCAGCTGGTACCAGTCGTTGCTGAACACCAGCGCGAACTCGAGGAAGATCAGCCGGGCCAGGTCGGTGCTGTCCGGGGTGACCGCGGCGAAGTTCGTCTTGCCGTCCTCGACCGCCCACCAGCGGGGAAGCGGCATGCCGGAGTAGCGGACCGGCGAAGGGAACACCGTCCGGTTCAGCGTGACCGGTGCCGGAGTGGTGCCCAGCGACCCCGGCACCGTGGAGAACGCGTGCCAGTCCAGCTCCCCGCCGGGGTACTCCGGCGCGGACAGCACCTGGTTGCCGGCACCGATCGAGAAGCGGTGCTCCAGCCGCCGGGGGTCCCACGCCGAATCGCCCGAGGGCCGGTCCGGGGTGATCCCGCCGGGCTGGTCGATGAGGTCGTCGAACCAGCCGGTCAGCCGGGGGCCCAGCGCGTCCAGCTGGGTCCGGCGCTGGCGCGAGAGGTCCCGGACGCCGTCGGAGGCGTGCCCGCCCCCCTTGAGGTGCTGGTAGAGCAGGTAGCCGTCGAGCCGGCGGCCGGCCACCGCCTGCGTTGCCGCCCAGACCTCGGGGTGGGCGAGCTGCGCGGCGTCGTCCGGGCCGGGCAGCGCGATCGGGTACAGCCCGGGGAACTGCTCGGCGGCGTCCCGCATCCCCGACGCCCGGGCGAGCAGCCGCAGCCACCGGCGGCCCAGCGCCAGGCGCAGGTCGAACGAGATCGGCTCGGCGCCGAACGCGAACGGCAGCGGCCGCCGCTCGGCGACCGTCTCGAGTGGACCGTCCGGCGGCAGCGGAACCGGGGTGCCGTCCGGCTCGACGTCGGAGCGGAACCGGCCCGGCGCGCTCGCCGTGACCGAGTAGGTGGCCGTCACCGGCGAACCGGCGTCGCTGCCGCGGAACTCGCCGAGCTGCCACTGCCGGGCCAGCAGCCACAGCGGGTCCCGGACCTCGGCCCGCAGCGCGCGGGCGAAGTCGGTCGTGCGCGGCCGGCCCTCCAGCCGGTTCCAGACCCCGACCGTCGGGTTTTCGCGGCGCGTCAGCGCGCCGGCGAGGTCGGCGATGCGGGGCTCACTCATGGTCTGCCTTCCAGCGGGTGTTGGCGATCGCCAGGTCGGTGCTGATCGTGATCGGCTGCCGGGTGGCCGACAGCACGGTGGCCGGCAGGAGCTGCGCGTACCCGGTGTCGTCCAGGTGCACCGGTTCGACGAGCCGCGTCTTGGCCAGGTCGAAGGTTTCGTTGACGGCGGCGACGAGGTCGTCGGCGGCCCACGTCCCGGTCTTCACCGGCGGGGTCACCAGCAGCATCGCCTGCGGTGGCTCGGAGTCCGGGCTGTCCGCGTGGACGGCGATGCTCGTGGTCTCCCGCTCGGCGGGGATCACCTCGGTCCACTCGTCGAAGAGCAGGCCGCATTCGCTGTCGGCGTTGGACGACGGCTCGGTCGCGTAGTGCGCGGTGAACAGCAACCGGTCTTCGGTGAGGTCGGCGCCGGCCGCGAACTCCATGCCGAGCCAGTGGTCGCCGGACCGCAGCGGTAGCTGGATCGGTTGCAGGCGAGTGTCGTCGTCGTCCTCGGCGTCGGAGCCGAGCAGGCCGCCGTCGCCGCGCACCGCGTCGCTGAGCAGGATGACGCGTTCCCAGAGCCGGGGCATGTCGCGGACCCGGGCGATGCCGTGCAGCCAGTCGTCCACCGGGAAGTCCCGGTTGACCGGCGCCTGCGTCAGGTGTTTCACCAGGTCGTCGCTGTCGTCGAGGGCGTCGTGCAGGTCCTCGGCCAGCTGGTTCGGGAGCGCGTACTCGGGCACCACGAGGACGTCGGTGCCGAGCATCGCCTGCAGCGCCTCGATGGCGGCCTTGGTGCGGTCCGACGGGGTCACGGCCTGGTCGAAGCCCGTGAGCGCGGTGGTCGCCGCCGCCAGCCTGCCGGCGAGCTCGGTCTGCAGCGCCCGGGCCCGGGTCAGCAGTTCGCGGCCGAACTCCACCACCTGGTCCTGGGTGGCGGTCAGGTCGAGGCCCGTGGGGTCGAAGGCGGTGACCGGCAGGCGGCCGACGTCGTCCAGCAGGTCACTGAGCGTCGTGGTGTCGGTCTCGGCGACGCCCTGGAGGTCATGGAGCCGGTCGGCGAAGTCGTCGCGCTTGTGGCGGACCGCCGAGCGAAACTCGTTCGGGGTCTTCGGGTCGAGGGCCGGCGTCGTGACGACCAGCCGTTCCGCCTGCCGCAGCAACCGGATGCGCTCAACGTCCGGAGTGGACTTCGGCAGGACGTCGTACGCGGTGAGAAGGGTGTTGGCGGCGGCGAGCGCGCCGGCCATCCGGTCGGCGACGGCGGCCACCGCGGCCAGCACGGCCGAGAAGACCCCGCGCCGCCACGCGGTCAGCTCGCCCCAGCCGCTGCGGACCACGCCGAAGCGTGCCGCGGTGCCGACGAGCTCGGCGTACCGCGTCAGCAGCGTGTCGATGCGGTCGAGCACGTCGGCGTGCTTCGGCGGCGCGGGTGACGGCGGGTACAGCTTCGCCACGTCGTCGAGGTAGTCGGCCACGTCGTCGGCGAGGTCGTCGAGGGCGTCCCGCACCACTTCCGGCCGCTTCCTCGTGACCGTGACGGCGTCGTCGAGACTCCGGTCCACCGCGGCGGAACCGGCCGCGGGGACGAGGTCGGTCGGACGCAGCGGCCGTCCGGTCGTCAGCAGCGTCCGCAGTGCGGTGATCAGCGGCGACAGCTCGAAGAAGGTGATCTTGTCGTCGATCCGCTCGGTGTAGCGGATGGTCAGCTCGACGTCCGGGCGCGGGTGGTCGTGCTCGACGACGACCCCGATGATCCGGTCGTCGAGCTCGGCCATGGCCGGGTCGCCGGTCGGCCGCACGGCCCAGAGGAGGTCGATCGGCGACAGGTCCAGCTCGTCTTGGGTGACGTCGTGGTGCTGCGGGTGTCCCTCCTCGTCGGTCCAGGTGACCCGGGCCGCGACGGATCGCGACGGCGGCAGCAGGCTGGGCAGCCAGTCGTCGACCGCGGGTTCGGCTTTGGCACGGGGCGAGTCGCCGCCGCCCGGGTTCAAGCCGGTCCGCAGCCGCAGGCCGAACCGATGGGTGAGCGTCGTGCCGCTGCGCGGTGTCTCGATCACCGTGGGCTCGGGCGGCAGGCCGTCCTTGGCGTAGGCGTCGAGCGTCGCCGAGGCCCGCTCGACGTTGCCGGCGAGCGCCTGGTGGGCGGACTCGGCGACGGCGAGGTCGGCGACGGCGTCGTTGGCGTCGCGCAGCAGGGCCGCCTCGTCGCTGATCGCCTTCTTCTGGTCGGGGTCCGCGTCGGGCAGCCCGGCGAGGCCGAAGGGGTAGGTCTGCGACACCCCGTCACCGTTCAGGTGGCGAACCAGCGCGAGACCGTCGACGACGTTCCCGGCCTCGACCTGCGTGATCTTGTCCGGTTCGGCCGCGGTCTCGGTGATCTTCCCCGCGCGCAGCGGGAACTTCAGCCGCAGCCCGGCGATGAACCGGTCGACCTCGGCTTCGGCGTGGCGGTCGTGCAGCCCGCGCTCGAACCGGTAGCCGAGCAGCGCGCCGAGCGACTGGCCCTGCCGCAGCCCGGCGAGGATGCCCAGGGCGATCCGGACGCGTCCGGAACCGAGGTTCACCGCGAAGGTGCCGGGGTTTTCGGGGGTGCGGTTGGCGACGTAGCCGGCGCGCAGCACGGCCGCGGTCCGGGCGTGCCCCGGCGACGGCGTGTGCACGAAGCCTTCGTTCTTTTCGTCGTGCAGCAACGGTTTCCCGCCGGCGAACACCGCGGCGAGCGGGCCGGTGAGGGTCACCGGGGTGAGCGGTTCCGTGCTCGGGCGGACGTCTTCCAGCCAGCCGTACGCGCCGAGGTGCAGCCCCGGCTTCGCGGTGCCGGTGCCGCCGGGCCCGAACCGCAGCTCGGCCAGCCGTTCGGTGGCCAGCCCCAGCCGCCAGGCGTCGAGCCGGTAGGCGGCCAGGTCGAGGTGCTCGGCGAGCACCCGCTCCAGCTTGGCCGTCGGCAGGCCGGCCAGCAGCCCGAGCGCGGTGACCTGCTCGGCCAGCGCGGCGGTCGGCCCCGGCTGGTGCAGAACGCCCGGGATGAAGTCGACGAGCAGCTGCTCCGGGTGGCCGGTGACGGCGGGCGCGGGGGAGTACAGCAGCCGGAACCGGCTCTCGCTGAGCGTCTGTTCCCCGGCCGCCGGGATCCGGACGTGCACGAACGGCGAGTCCGCTGTGGACAGTCCGGGTACGCCGGCGGCAGTCGCGAGGGCCCGGGCCGCGTCGTCCCAGCCGAGCAGGACCGCGTGCCGCAGCATCAGGTAGAGCAACGCCGCCGGTGGTGTGTCGTCGGTGAACCCGAGCTCCAGCCGGATCGCGTCGAGGTCGGTGCTCGCCGGGTCGCCGCCGGCCAGGTCGGCCAGCCAGCGCACGTAGTTCTTGTGGTCGGGGGTGTAGTCCCGGATCGGGTCGGTCTCCGACAGCGGCCGGTCGTCGACGAGCGGGGCCAGGATCGGCTGCTGGAAGTCGGTGAACAACCGGCGCAGCAAGTCGGGGTCCTGGCCGGGGCCGGTGGCCGCGCCGAACCGCGCGAGCAGCGCCCGCACCGGTCCCGGCAGGCCCAGCCCGTCGAGCGCCGGCAGCACGGTCGAGCCCAGCCCGCCGAGGTTCTCCCGGTTGAAGAGGTCCTCGACGCTCTGCGCGTACCGCTGGTGGTATTCGGCCGAGGTCGGGTGCAGGGCCAGGAGGTCCAGCAGCCGCTGGTGTGGGTCGGGCGCGTCGGGGTCCAGGCGCGGCACCCGGTCGACGGCCGCCGTCCAGTCCACGCCGGCCGCGGTCAGCACCTTGTTGAGCGCGCGGCGGTGGGTGGCGGTGTCGGGGTAGGCGAGCTTGGAGAACACCGTCGTCGCCACGATGCCGTAGGGCTGCCGTCCGATCTTGACGGCCGGCAGCGGGCCGCGGCCGGACACGTACTTCAGGAAGAAGTCGCGGGTGGCGGCGACCGCGGCCGGGCCGAGCAGCGGGTTCAGCGCGGTCTGCAGGAAGTAGCCCCAGGTCGCGGGCCACAGCGCGGTGTTGGCGGCGCGCGCGTCACGCTGGTCGGTGCCGTCGGCGTTCGGCATCCCGGTGAGCACGGAGGGGTCGAGGCCGAGCAGGTCGGCGAACACCCGGCCGTCGGTCCGGCTCGTCCAGTCCGCCGCGGCGGCCGCGGCGGACTGGACTGTGCTGCTGCGCAGGGCCGCGGCGGCCTCGTCTTCGGCGTCCTGCCCGGCGGCCAGCACGTCGGTGTTGTTCGTCGGCGTGCCCTGCGGCAGCAGGCTGAAACCGTCCGGGCTGCGCAGCTGCCGGGTGATGAGGGCGCCGAGGTCGGTCGCGGTCTTGGCCGGCGTGGACTGCTCGCGCAGCCCGAACGCGACGAGCCGGTCGAGCCCGCCGCGGATCTCGTCGGTGAGCGGGATCCGCACGCCCATCCCGACCGCGACCGCGCGGTCGAAGTCGGTCAGCCAGCGCAGTTCGTCCGGGACGTGCAGGACCCCGGTCTGTTCGTTCACGCTGATCTGGTCGACGGCGTTCGGGTTCGGGCTGACCGGCAGTGTCGCCGGCACCGCCGCCCCGGTGACCGACACGACCTGGCGGCTCCCGAGGTAGCCGCGCACCTGGAACCGGTCCGGCAGCAGCTGGGCCAGCGCCGATTGCGTCCACGAATCCGGCGCCGTGCTGTTCGCCGCCGGCGCGGCGAGCACGAGGAACGCGACCGAGACGTCGTTGCCCGGGTTCACCGGTGCACCGTCCACTCCGGACGGACGGCGGGCGCGGATCGCGTTCGCCCGCGTGTCGTTGTTGCTCACGGCGGAACGCAGGGCGGCGTCGGCCTGCCGCAGCTTCAGCCGGTCGCCGTGGGCGCGCCACACCGCGGTCCAGTACGCGACGGTCGGCGCCTTGTCGTTCGTCGCCACCGCGGCCGTGCTCCGGACGACGAGCACGACGGTGGTGTCGGGAAGTCCGGCCGGCTCGTCGGCGGGGTTCACGGCGACCCGGGTGGTCAGCAGCCAGGCGGCGCGCCCCGCGGCCACCCGCCCGGTCAGCTCCTGCCATGCGGCCGCCAGCGGGACCGGGCGATGCGCGGCGGCCCACCGGGCGGTCCAGTAGGCGTCGACCGCGCCGATCTCGGCCACCGTCGGTTTCGTTTCGAACTTGTCCACCGACCACTCGTCCGGGAACACCCGGACCAGCAGCTCGGTCGGTGTGAACCGGGTTTCGAGCCGGACCGGGCCGAGCAGCACCGGGAAGTCGTCACTCAAGGCGGTCATCGCGGCAACATCTCCTGTGCGTGCACGGCCACCATGACGGGGACCTGGAAAAGGATGTAGGCGAGGTCGGCCGAGCCGAGGCCCGAGAACCAGAGCGGCAGGTTCTCGTCTTCGGCGCGCTGGTCCTTCTTCTCGCGGTCGTCGTCCGACCGGTCGAAGTCGCCGAGGGCGACCTGGACGGCCGGATCCAGCTCGAGGAACCCGCTCCGGCCGGGGTCGACGTCGTCCCAGGTGAGGTCGTTCCACACCTCGACGTGGGTGGGCGGTCCGTCGTCGACGCCGAAGCGCGGGTCGCCGGGACGTTCCTTCAGCACGAAGAACCAGCCGGGGTCGACGCCCGGTGTGCCCAGTGCTTCGTCGGCGTCGAGGTCGAAGCCGAGCAGGTAGATGTCCGGCTCGACCTTCGCCTCGTACCGCGGCAGCCGGACCTGCGCCGGCGACGGCAGGCCATCGGCCGGCAGGTCCATCAGCTCACGCGGCCGGCTCGGGTCGTTCCCGGGGAACTGCGCGCGCTGCGCGTAGATCGCGGCCGTCGGGTACTTCTTGAGCAGCTCGCCGCGGACGACGAGGACGAGGTCGTCGCGTTGCGGGCCACCGGGGCGCGGGTCGTCCGGCTGCCGGTTTTCGTTGTCCCCCAGCCGGGTCGCGGGCGGCCACTCGGTGATCGGCGGGATGTCGTAGCCCCGCTCCCGCCGCTGCCCGGCGGTCTCGTTCGGCACGGGCAGTGTCGCGACCGGGTCCCAGAACTGCCGGAACGGCGTCCCGCGCTGGTCGGTGGGGTACTCCCGCCACAGCAGTTCGCGGGCCATCTCGTGGTTGAGGCCGACGAGGAAGGACTCGATGAACTCGCGGTTGTTCGCCAGCAGCGTGATCGAGTTCGGCGGCAGCAGGCGCAGGTTCGGGACGAGGCTGTCGACCGAGACGTCCAGCAGCGTCCGGTAGGTCGGCACGTCGAACACGGGGTAGGCCATGGCTTCGATGAACGCGGCGGCGAACGGCCGCAGCCGCTCGGGCAGGCTGACCGACCCTTCGAGCAGTGCGCGGGGCACGGTCTCGTCGGCGTTCAGCCCGGTGAGCACCGAGGTGGTGGTTTCGACGAGGTCCAGCGGTGGTGCGGGTTTGACGTGGCTCACGGCTACCCCCGCGTCGAAGCCCTGGTGCAGCTCGCGCAGCGCGGCCTTGAACCGCTTCGCCTCGTCGCTGTCGGAGGTACCGGGGTGCGGCGTGGGCGGCTCGCCGATGCCGCGCAGCACGAAGTCCGGGCTGTGCGCAAGGGAGTCGACGGGATCCGCGCCGGGTGGCCGGGTCGGATGCAGGGTGGCCGTCAGATCCCGGGGGGTGACCAGCGCGCCGGGGGTGACCTTGACCGGCGCCGCGACGACCGGATCGACGGGAGCGTCCATTCTGGACAGAAGTGCGGCGGCTTGGCCGGCGAAGGGCAGGGTTCGCATCAGCCGCGAGCCGGGGCGGGTGATGCGGCGCATCGCGGACGAGACGGGCGCGGTCGCGACCCGGCTGCTCGCCACCCGGAACCCGACGGCGACCTGGCTCGCCGGATCGGCGACGAGGCCGGCGGTGCCGCCCCTCGCCACGGCGCGGGTGCCGGTCCCGCCATCCGCGGCGGCGAAGGCGCTGCTGCTCGCAGCGGTCGTGACCCGCGAATGCGCCGGTGCGGTGAGCGTCAGCGACCGGCCCGGCGCCGAGGCCGGAGCAGCGGCGAGCGCGGCCGGCCCGCTACCCGTCGGCGGGTCGATGTGCTTGGCCTGCAACACGTTCCCGACCTCGCGGGCGAGCTGGGCGGCCCGGATCCGGCCGTTCGCGACCAGGACGTCGCCGACCTGGGCCCAGGCCGCGGCCATCAGCTCCTCGTCGCGGGCGCGGACGACCTGGGTGCCGAGGTTCGCCGCGATCCGGAAGCGCGGGTCGAGGTTGAGCCGGTGCAGCCAGCCGCGCAGGACTTCCGGGGACACCGGGGTGCCGTTCTCGTCGTCCAGCAGCCGGGTGGTCAGCGCGTGCCAGCGCCCGTACAGCGGTGGCGTGATCACCGGGTCCGGTCCGGCGGTGGCCGACAGGCTCGCGGCGTGGGCCGCCGCGGGCTCGTGGCGCTGGTAGTCATCGGCCAGGTTGAGCAGGCCGGCCATGGCCTCCTCGAACGGGTGCGGATAGGGCGGGGCTTCTCCGGTGTCGATGAAGTGGTCCCAGTTGTCCGCCGGGTCGATCGGGTCGCCGGTGCGTACCGGCACCTTCAGCGCACCCCGCAGCGGCAGCACCCCGCCCTGGTCGGTGATGGGCGGCAGGTCCAGGCCGGGATCCCCGTGGACGTCGAGGTCCCGCTTGCCGATCCGCGGATCCGGGGCCTGCGGGCGGAGCAGCCGCACCAGGAACTCGAAGTCGCCCGCCGTGCCCGTGGCGAAGGCCCAGCGGTGGTAGTACGGCAGGACACCCTCGGCTGGGCGGTTCGCGTAGTGCGGGCCCCAGCTCGAATACAGCGCGTTCGGCGCCACCGCCGGGTCCAGCCCGAGCCCCGCGAGCCGGCCGGACTCGAACGTCGGCACGAGGAACGCCTCGTACGCGGTGCCCGGCTGCAGGTGGCGCGGGCAGATCAGCCGCGAGCAGGCGTTGTCGGCGTTGGTGCGCACCACTTCGGCGAGCGCGGCCAGCGCGGCGGTCGTGCCGTCGGTGGCGACCGGATCGGCCAGCGAGCCGTTGACGTGCACGTGGGCCCAGGCGCCGAGCTGGTCCGCCGGCGGCAGCGACCCGGCCGGGTCCACGACGGTGATCGCGGGCAGCGGGCCACCGGTCGCCGGGACCTCGGTGAACTCGTCGCCGGTGGCGAGCACGATGAGCGCCAGCCACGGCGTGAGGCGGGTGGTGTGCCCGTCCGCGGCCGCCGGGCTGTAGCGCCAGAGGAAGTCCTCCTCGGAGAACTCGATGTGCGCCAGGTAGTTCGGCTCGACGTTGGGCACGCCGGGCCGCGGTTCGGTGCGGGAGATCGCCCGCGGGTCGACGCCGACGACGTCGCCGGGCCCGTACAGCTGGACGTCGCGGTTCACCGGCTGGGCCAGGGTTTCGTGCCCGGTGATCGGGTCGCCGGAGACCATGAGCTGGACCTTGACGGTGGCCCGTACGCCGGCCTGCGGCGGGGTCGTCACCTGGGTGCTGATCCCGGACCGCAGCCAGGGCAGGAAGGTGTAGGCGTTCGTGCTCACGCGGCACCGCCGGCGAACAGCTCCGCGGCCGGGGTCAGCTCCGTGACGGCCGGGTCCGCGGCGGCCAGCCCGGACCGGACCACGCCGCCGGCGATCGCCGCCCCGCCGTCGTCGAGTGGTGCGGCGGCGAACGACCACCGCCCGGTCTCGAGCCCGGCGGCCTGCGTCCAGTCGTCGTGGCCGGCGTCATAGACGAACGCGCTGCGGTAGCCGGCCTCGTCGCGGTCGCTCGAGGCCCCGCCGACGACCAGCACCCGGCCCGGGCCGACCGGGACGGCGCGGTGGAACGCCCGCCCGGCCGGCATCGGTGCCTTGTCCGTCCACTTCCCGCTGCTCAGCTCGAACACCTCGGCGGCGCGCTGGCTGAACGGGTCGTACGGCGCGGTGCCCGGCGAGCCCGGTGCGGTTCCGCCGGTGACGAGCACGGTGGTGCCGGACAGCCGGGTCGCCTGGTGGTGCCGTCGGGCGCGCAGCAGGGCACCGGTCGGGGCCCACAGCTTCCTGTTCGAGTCGTACAGCTCGCAGAAGGCGAGCGCGGGGTCGTCGGGGACGCCCACCGGCACGACGCCGCCGACGACCAGAACCATCCCGTTGTCGAGCGCGACGGCCGTGTGCCCGGTGCGGCCGTCGGTCATCGCCGGCGCCTCGTGCCACTTCCCGTCGCTCGGCGTGTAGCGCTCCGCCGAACGCAGGGCGGTGACACTCCCGCCGGGGCGAGCCGCACTACCGCCGGCGACGAGCACCGAGCCGTCGTCCAGCAGCACGGCGCTGTGGCCCCAGCGGGGGGTGATCATCGGGCCGGTGGTGAAGGTCCACTGGTTGCCGTCCGGGCCGTCCGGGTGGTAGATCTCGGCGGTGCCGAGTCCGGGCCCGGTGGGGGACGAGCCGCCGAGACCGCCGGCGGCGAGGACCGTCCCGTCCTGCAGGCGGGTGAGGGTGTGCAGTTGCCGGGGCGAGCGCATGATGCCGGTCGGGGTCCACGCGCCCGCCGCGTCGAGGGTCGCGGCGGTGCCGAGCGCGGCGCCGGCGGCGTCCGCTCCGCCCGCCACCAGGACGATGCCGTCGTGGAGCGGGACCGCGCCGTCGTGCTGGCCGTACCAGGCGGCGGGGGTGGGCAGGTCGTGGGCGTCGGTCCAGGTGCCGAGGGGCGCGGTGAGAGTGGTCATCGTGGTTTCCTTCGTGGACGTCATGGGATGAGCACCTCGCCGGTGTCGGCGGGGTCGGGGCCGGCGACACCGGCGGCGACGAGCACCCGGTCGTCGGGCAGTTCGACGACGGTGTGGGCGGAACGGCCTCGGAGCAGGCCCGAAACCGTCGTCCAGGTGTCGTGGTCCGGGGTGTAGAGAAGGGCGGAGCGGTAGCCCGCAGTCCGTTCCGGGGTGCCCGTACCGCCGGTCACCAGGACGAACCCGGAGCTCAGCAGCAGTGCCCGGTGCCCGGTGCGCCCGCCACCCGGCATCGGCGCCGCCGCGCGCCACGTGCCGCCCTTCGGGTCGTACCGCTCGGCCGTGGCGAGGCTGTGGGGGTCGAGCGTGCCGTCGGGCGCGACGACCGCGTCGCCGCCGGTGACCAGGACCGTGCCGTCCGGCAGCAGCGTCGCCTGGTGGCCCGTGCGGGCCTGGGCGAGGCTGCCGGTGACGCCCCAGTCCTCCTGCGTCCGGTCGAACACCTCGCAGTAGGCGAGTTGCCCGCTCCGGCCGTTCCCGCGCGGGAGGGCGCCCCCGACGACCAGGACGTTGCCGTCCTGCAGCAGAACGGCCTGGTGGTCGGTGCGCGCGTCGGTCATCGGCGGCAGCGGCGCCCAGGTACCGGTGCCGGGGTCGAACGCTTCGCAGGCGGTGAGGGCGCCGTCGTCCTGGCCGGTCCGCACGCCGCTGCCGCCCGCGACCAGCACCCGGCCGCCGCGCAGCTTGGTCGCCGAATGCCCGTGCCGGGCGACGCCCAGGTCCGCCACCGGCGTCCACGCGCTCGCGGCCGGATCGGTCACCTCGGCCGTCGCGAGCACGGCGTCCGTGCCGCGGCCGCCGGCCGTGAGCACCCGCCCGTCGTCGAGCCGGGTGGTGGTGTGCCGGCGGCGGGCGGTGCCCAGTGCCGGGCCGGTGGCCCACGAGTCGGCGGTCGGGTCGAACAAGGTGGTCGCGGCGACGGCGCCGCCGTCCTGGCCGGTCCCGCCGGCGAGCAGCACGCGACCGGTGGCCAGCGGCACCGCGTCCACAGTGGACATCGGAGCCGGCAGGACGCCCGCGGGGGACCAGGTGCCCGGGACGCCGGGAGTGCCCACCGCTTCGGCCGCGGGGATCACGTGCAGCAGGCCGGCCAACCCCCGATCTGCGGCGACGAAGTCGGCGAGCGCGTCTTCGGCGGTCGCCCGGCTGCGGAACGTCGTCACGGTGGCCCGGCCCGGCCGCGCGATCGAGCCGGGCGGGAACGCCTGCCGGTTGCTCTTGAGGTAGGCGACCACGAACCGCTGCTCGGTGACGCGGACCGTGTCCTGCGCGGCGAACGGCTGTTTCTGCGCGGCCTGCCGGGCCGACAGCGCGGCTCGGCTGGTGCTGCTGCCGCGGGTGAGTTCGTCGAACACCGGTCCGCTGACGCTGTGGAACCGCTTCTGCGGCACGGCCAGCCTGGTCGCCCGCGGAGTGGCGGCACTGTCGATCAGGTGCAGTTCGTAACGGGCGCTGCGGCGGACGACCCGGGCGGTCGCGAGGGCGGTGTCGGCGGTCAGCTCCAGGCCGGCGTCCTGGGTTTCGTAGGAGGGGCGCGAGAGCGCGGCGGCGTCGGACAGGGTCTGGAACTGCCCCATCGCGAACCGGTCGCCGGTGAACGATGCGCGCTTCAGCCCGCTGTCGTCCACCGGGTTGACGGTGAACCGCTTGCCGTCACCGGCCTTCTGCCCGCCGACGCGGTCCAGCCGGACGCCCAAGGGCAGGGCGCGCTGCCGGACGAACAGCGTCCCGAGCGGATGCAGCACGATCTCGGCGGTCTCGGGCAGCTGCCGGAGGTTGACCAGCGTGCGGTTGTCCCCGGAAGGCAGCCGGGTGTCCCAGCCTTCGAGCTTGCCGATTTCGTTGGTCAGCAACGGAAGCACGGCCACCGGGGGCAGGGTGGTGTCGCGGTCCTCACCCCAGGTGATGTCGAAGTTGGCGGAGACGGAGAAGAACAGGAAGCCGATCGACCCCCGGCCGTGCGCCCGCCACGGCGCCGGACCTTCGAGCTGGAAGTCGAGGTCGATGCCGAACGCGCCGACCCCGAACGCCTTCAGCGTCACGTGGGCGCCGATGTGGATCGCGAACCGGAACGGGGACAGCTGGAACAGGGCGTCGAACCCGAGGTGCCCCTCGACGCGGAACGCGCTGAACCCCAGCCGCAGTTCGGCTTTGGCGCCGAATTGGACGGTGTTGCTCGTGACGGCGAAGTAGCCCGAGACGCGGATCAGCTGGTTGTTGCGGTTCAGGATGTCGACCGACAGCCGGTCGGGGATCGGGAACGGCAACGGCGGTGGCCGGTAGGCGGGGTGGAAACCGCCGACCGTCAGCACCAAGTCGGGGTTGTCACCCCAGGCGACCAGCACCCCCATGCCACCGTCGATGGTCATGGTCAGGATGCGCGAGTCGAAGAGCTTCGCGAAGAACCACAGCCGGGACTTGTCCAGCTCGAGGGCGCCGACGAACTGGGCCTGCACCACCAGCAGCGGATCGTCCTCGGTGGGCAACGCGGCCTTCAGGACGCCGAGCACCGCGATGTTGCCCGGGATCTCGATGATCACCCCGAGCGAGATGCTCACGAGCGTCGGCGTGCCCCAGCCGATCTTGGCCATCGGCCCGATCAGGAACGTGCCCGGTTCGGGCGGGAAGAACCGTGCCAGGTCGGACAGGATCCGCGGCGCGTTGGCGACTACGTCCTTCGGGAAGGCGACCGACTCGATCGAGCCGGTGCGGACGCCTTCGACCAGGGCTGCCAGGTTCATCCCGCGGTTGAGCCCGATGAGGCCGCCGACGGATAGGAGCCGGAAGCCGTAGCCCAGCTGGATGCCGCTGCCGAACTCGGCGGTGAGGACCATCAGCAGGGAGAAGCCCGGCGAGCCGTCCGGCTGGCGCGTCGTGATCAGCCCGATCGCCTTCAGCGCGAGGAAGTCCGCGAACTCGAGCTCCAGCGAGCCGGAGTACTCCCCGCGTTCCGGATCGAACGAGAGGGTGCCGCCACCGGAGATCCCGCCCGCGTCGACCGACAGACCTACTCCGGTGGGCGGCTTGAACCCGACGGAGAAGTCGGCGAGGCCCAGGCTGCCGCCGCTCGGGGCCTGCTTCAGGCGCAGCACGGCACCGGTTCGCGCGACCGCCGCGAAGACCGGGCCGAGCTGGGCGGTGATCGAGCCCGACGCCTCGAACGTGACACCGCCGGCCGCCAGCAGCAGCGCCAGGTGCAGGCCGGTGAGGGTCACCGGCCCGGCGCTGAGGTCGACCGGCACGTCCACTTCGGCGCCGCCGGATCCCTTGAAGCGCAACCCGGTCGCGGACGACCAGGTCAGCACGAAGTCGACGTCGAACTCGAGCTTGCCGGCGGGCAGGAGCGTGCTGATGAAGCCGTCCGCGTCCGACAGGTCCAGCACGACCTTGCCGCCCTCGACGGCGGCTTCGAACACGAGCGCGCCGTCGGCCCGCCGCTCGGTGGGGTTCCACACGAGATCCGCGCCGACCGTCGCACGCAGGCGCCGCGCTTCGATCCGTGAACCACCCGCCGTGCCCAGGACGACGATCGGCGGCGCCCCGTCGGCGTAGGGCGCCTGCAGGCCCAGCCGGATCCCGCCGCGCACCTCGGCCGTCGGCGGGACGACCCGGAGCTGTGCCGGTGGCAGCAGTTCGACGGCGGCCTTCTCCTCCAGCGCCGCGTCGGACGTCACGACGAACGCGACCGTGTCCCCGATCGGGATGGTCAGGTCCAGGCTCTCGTCGGTGGCGAGGCGCAGCTGCGCGTCGACGCCGGGGACGGGATCGTCGGTGACGCCGACGTCGACCGCGGCGATGCGCAGGAACGGCGGCGGGCCGGTCTGCACGAAGGCGAAGTCCGTGACCGCGACGAGGAAGATCGAGAGCCGCCGCAGCAGCAGGTCCCAGTCGAACTCCGGGCTGCCCCAGGCGTAGACGTCGGCGAGCACGCCGACCGGGTCGCGCAGCAGCGCGGTCACCCGGTCCACGCGCAGCACGCGGCGGACGTGCGCGGGTGCCGCGGGAGTCGCGGCCAGCGGCGTCGACTCGAGGATCCCGAGCAGGCCCAGCAGGTACCCGGCGACGGGCTTGCGGTCCTCGAGGTAGGTGATCAGCGCGAAGCCGAACAGCCGCTGCGCCAGCTCGGCGGCGAACGCCTCGACCTCGGCCCGGCCCGGTCCCGCCGTCCGCGCTGCCGCCGTGATCGCGGTCGACACCACGTCGACGGCCGTGGCGACCGACCTGACGATCGGCACCACGGCGGCCACCGCCGCGGTGATCCGGGCGGTGTCACGGGCGTCGATCGCCGCGGCCAGGTCCGTCACCACCCGCGGCAGGGTGCTCAGCGCGGTCGCGGCGCCGCCGACGGCGTTCTGCACGGCCTGCGCGCCGAGCACGACGTCCGGCGCGGGCAGCCCGATCTCGGCGAACAGGAGCGGGATTTCGGCCCCACGCAAGCGTTGTTCGAGCGGGGCGAACGCCCGCCCGATTTCGAGCAACAGGGTTTCGACGGTCAGTGCCATCCGGTGCCTCCGACTGACTCGGTGCGGGAGTCGTTCATGTCATGCGCCCGTGACGACGAGGGCGTAACCCTGCTTGCCGAAGACGACGGTGCCGCTGACGGTGATGGTCCACGGACCGGTGAACGGCTTGTCGACGACAATCATCTGGACGTTGTTGAGCCGGTCCTGGGTGCCGGTCCCGCCTTCACGGGACACCCCGGCCACGGTGTCGAAGTCGTTGCCCAGGTACTGGAGCCCGAGCGCGTCCTGGGCGGTCAGCTTGAGGACGTTGCGTGAGGGCTGGGCGGCCAGCGCGGCAGCGGGTGGATCCGTCCACACGAGCGTGATCTTGAGCCGTTCGTGGTCATTGCCGACGAAGAAGCGTTGCGTGGCCTTCGTCCCCAGCGACAGCCCGGCGCTGTGCCGCACGTCGTTCACCAGCAGCCGGCGATTGCGGCCGTCCTTGAAGAAGAGGGTGCGGTCGAGCTGGATCTGCCCCCAGCCTTCGACGTCGGACGGGTAGCCCGGGATGCCGGTCATGTTGGTGGTCGAGTTGAGCAACACGGCCCTGATCAGGGCGCCGGTCGGGATCATGTGGTGGTCACCCCGTTTCTCGCCGCCGGGGTACCACCCCTCGGTGAAGTACTGGCGTACGAGGCTGGCGGCCGCGGCCGCGTTGGGCGTCGCCCAGCTCGTGGCCGCCAGGTCTGGGTTCTTGAAGTAGGGACCGGCGTCGCAGTAGAGGGCGGTCGAGTTCTTCTTCAGGGACGCCGACTGGATGCCGTTGCCCACCGCCATGAGGTCGGGTTTGCGCCGCCCGTCGGTGGTCGGCCCGGGTTTCCCGCTGCCGAAGGTCATCTGGTCGGGCGGACCTTGGGACGCGGCCACACACAGCACGTTCTTGGCGATCCCGGGTGCGCCGTTGCCGGCGGCGTGGTCGTTGGTGTTCGCCGCGGCGGCGATCACCACGTGCTCCTCGTTGCCGAAGCTGAACGTGTCGGCGTCGACGGCGTCGACGTTGTACGCCGGGATACCGCCGGCCCAGCTGTTGGTGTGGACGAACGCTCCCGCATTCTTGAGCCGGTCGAGGATCAGCTGGAACTTGACCGAAACCGCACCGGCCATGTCGTTCAAGCTGTAGCAGGCGATCTTGGCCGCCCATGCGCCACCGCGGTGCTCGTGGACGCCGCCCTTGCCGTTCTTGTCGAGGGAGTCGCCCGCGGCGATACCGGCGACGAACATGAAGTGCGGCGAAGGCCCGATGTCGTTCTGGTCGAACTTGGCGAGGACCTTGCGGTGGTCTTCGTCGGCCTTGGCGTGGTCGGGATCGTTGAAGAAGCAGTGGTTCAGGTCGAGGAACCCCTCGTCGATGAGTCCGAGGACCTGCCCCTCTCCGTGCAGTTCGTGGTCCCAGATGGGGGTGGCGTTCAAGCCGGCGACGCCCGACTGGAAGACCTGGGCCGAGGGGAGGTCGGTGACCTCGCGCTCCGGGACCGGCTCGACCAGGACGACGTCGCCGATGGCCGCGACCTGTGGCAGCTTGGCCCGGTCGTCGAGGGTGAAGTCGGCGTACTGGCTGCCGCCGAAGGACCGGTTGTCGGTGAGCACGACGTCGCGCGCGCCGAGTGCGGTCAGCGCGGCCGAGACGGCGGCGGCGTCCGCGTCGTCGAACAGGGTCGCGATCAGGGTCAGCGGTGTGCCGCTCGTGGGGATCCAGGAGGCGAGCTTCAACGCCGGGTCGAGCGGGACGCACGTGCGCACCAGGAAGTCGGCACGCACCCTCGCGGCGGTCTCGTCGTCGAGCCGTTCGAGGAACGAGAAGTTCGGGATGAACCGGTCGAGGCGCACGCCGTACGCCGTCTTCAGCCGGACGACGTCGGGCTCGTTCGGGGACGCCCGGAACTGCACCAGCGTCGCCCTCTTGGCCGACACGAGGGCCTCCGGCACCAGCACGTCGGCGGGGTCGAACGGCTCCGGGCCGATCCATACGCGGAAGTCGGTCATTTCAACGCTCCTGACACTACGAGTGCGTAGCCTTGCTGCCCGAAGATCAGGTCCCCGTGGAGCGAGATGGCCCACTTGCCGGCCGGCGGATGCTCGACGATGACCATCTGGACGTTGTTGCGGAGGTCTGCCCCACTGGACGTAGCTGGTGCGAACGGCCGGGAAAACCCGGTGGTCCGGTCGATGTCGTTGCCGAGGTACCGGATTCCCGTGGGGTCCTCCACGTCCAGCCGGATGGCGTTGCGCGAGGGCAGGGTGTGCAGGGACTCGGCCGGTGGGACGTCCGTCCACACCAGCGTGATCTTGAGCGCTTCGGTGTCGTTGGCGACGGACACCTGCCGGGTCGTCTTCTGCAGGAGTGTCAGGCCGGCGATGTGCCGCACGTCGTTGACGAACAGGCGACGAGCACTGCCGGGAAAGGAGAGGGTGCGATCGAGCCGGATGCGTCCCCAGCCCTCGAGGGCTGTCGGGTAGCCCTTGAGGCTGGCAAAGGCGGTGCCGGTACCGGTCATGTCGACGGTCGAGTTGAGCAGCACGGCCCGGATCAGCGCGCCGGTCGGGAACATGATCTGGTCCGTCTGCTTCTTCCCGCTGGGGTAGAACCCCTCGGTGAAGTACTGGCGCGCGAGCGCGGCCGCGGCCGCGGCGTTCGGCGCCGCCCAGCTCGTGCCGCACGCGGCGAACACCTGCGGCGGACCGGTCAGGCAGTAGGGACCCGGCGTCGGCGCGGGGTTCGGCAGCGCCGAGCTGATGCCACAGCCCACGGCCATGAGATCGGGCTTGCGACGCCCGTCGGGGGTGGTCGGGCCGGGCTGCCCGTCACCGAAGTTCATCTCGAAGGGGAACGCTTCGGCCGCCCCGACGCAGAGGACGTTCTTGGCGATCCCGGGCGGTCTGTTGTCGTCCGGTCCGTGGAAAGGCGCGGCGGCGCCGACGACCACGTGGTCCTCGTGGCGGAAGCTGAATTCGTCCGCGTCCCGCGCGAGCTTGTCGTAGAACGGTTTTTCGACTCCCCAGCTGGTGTTGTGGATCGTGGCTCCCGCGTTCATCCCGTCGACGAGCATGGTCACGAGGTCGGTGTCCCGGGTGCGGAAGACGATCTTGGCCGCCCACGCCCCGCCCCGGTGCGGGTGCGCTCCCTGGTTGGTGAGTTGGTCGCCCGCCGCGATCCCCGCGACGAACATGCTGTGCTCGCTCACCTTGGTGCCGGCCTTCGAGGTGAGCTTGAGAACCTTGCGGTGGAGCGGGCCGGGGATGTTCACCGGGTTGTCGGCGAAGAAGCAGTGGCTCAGGTCGATCGTGCCGTCCTGCTCGATGATGTCGATCACCTGGCCCTCACCGTGCAGGCCCTGGTCCCAGATCGGGCCGCCGTGCTCGCCGACCGTGCCGGACTGGATCGTCTGCGCCGCTTCCACGTTGAAGTCCACAGCGGGCTGCTCCGGTTCCACCCAGACGACATCGTCGACGGCAGCGACCAGGGGCAGCACCGACCGGTCGTCGAGCGTGCACCGCGCGATGGGATGGCTGCCGATCTCCCGGTTGTCGAGGACCTGGACATCCTGGGCGCCGGCCGTGGTCAACACCGTCCGCACGGCGCCGGCGTCCACGTCGTCGAACAGGGTCACGATCAAAGCGAGCGGCGAGCCGGTGGCGGGGATCCACGGAGCGAGCTTCAGCGCCGGATCCAGCGCGACGCACGACCGGACGAGGAAGTCGGCCCGCACCCGTGCGACGGTCTCGTCGTCGAGCCGTTCGAGGTAGGCCAGGTTCGGGATGAACCGGTCGAGGACCAGGCCGTACGCGCGCTTCAAGCGGACGACGTCGGGGCCGGTCAACGCGGCGGTGAACTGGACGACCGTCGCCTTCTTGCCCGCCGCGAGCGCGCCGGGTGCCACGTCGACGGGATCGAACGGTTCCGGGCCGATCAGAAGGCGGAAATCCTGCTGCTGGGTCACGGTATGAGCACCTCACTGCGTCGGACCGGGGTGACGGCGTCGGGGCTCGGCACGGTGTCGACCTGCTTCACGCCGGGACCGCCGAGGTGCGCGAGCCGCACGTGCGTGGACCAGGACGGGGCGCAGACGGCGGTGCCGTCGGCGTGCTGCCCGGCGGCCGTGGCCGTCACCTTGGTGTCCGGCGGCAAGGGCTGGTCCTGCGTGAGCGTCTCGCCGGTGAGGTCGTCGACGCGCAGGAGCCGGACGAGCTCCGGCGACGAGAGACCGGGTGTCAGGTGGAGGTCGGTGGCGGCGGTGTCCGCCCACTTCAGCCGGACGATGGTCATGGTTCCCCCGGGTTTTCGGTTGCCGGGCCCACTGTTGCCGCGACGGTCGACAACTCGTCGACAACCCGTCGACAGCTTGACGAAGCCGCTCCGGCGTATCTGGTGGGGCGGCCAGTTCACCTGAAGGGCGTGAGGCCGGACTCTGCGCGCGAACCGGACGCCGGCTACGCGGACGGGCCGTGGTTCCAGGTGCTGGGCCCCTTCGAACTTCGAGTGCGCGACCGGGCCCTGGAACTCGGCGGGTTCCGCATCCGCACGCTCCTCGCGCTGCTCACGGCGAACGCCGGCCGCAGGCGCGCACTGGCGACCGAGCCGTCGGCCGCGGCCGAGCACCTGACCGCCGCGCTAGCGGTGTGGCGCGGGGACGCCTACGCCGAGTTCCCCCAGCTGCGTGCCGAGGCGACGCGGCTGCACGGGCTGCGCCTCGGCGCGATCGAGGACCGCGTCGACGCCGAGCTCACCACCGGCGCGGGGCCGGTGGAGGAGCTCACCGGGCGCCCTGTACCGGGCTGTCCAAGATCCGGGGCGAGGTGGACGTCGGTCTCATTCAGCCGGCGATCACGCATGTCCGCGACTTCGAGCCGGTGATCACCGCGGTCGGCGACCGGCTCGCCGGTGAAGCCGCAGCGGCCGGGTCCGGGCGACCGAGAACCTGCACGTGTGTCGGCCGGTCGCGCCCGAGATCGCCGGGGCCGGCCCGAAGCTGTCCGAGTGACGGAGACGCGGGTTTCCTGTAGGGATTTCCCTGACGCGCAGATGCGGGCGCGGCTATAACGTCGGTCAGGCCGTCGACGCCGGTGAGGGGGATACCGCCGGTTGTCAGCAATCGCTTCGCCGCGAGCGGTGACCCGCGTCCAAGCAATCAAAAAAAAGGGGAGTCGGATATGACGTCGAGCACGGTCCGGGGACAGCAGAAGAGCGCAAGCCGGCTCCACCAAGATTTCGTGGTGGAGCGCATGGACACCTTCGCCAACTCGCAGCGCCCGATCCCCACCCGCGTCACGATGGTCCTGACCGCCGGTGAGGATCAGCTCTTCCTGGACCAGCTGCCGATTCCGTGTGACTCGTGGGCCTACGACGCGCACGACCGGGTGCTGACCTGGCACGGCGCCTTCGGCGGCGGTCACCTGCGGCTGAGCCACGATGGGTCCGGCGCGCATGGCACCGTCGGTCCCGAACACGATCTCTGCTCGGTGACCGCCGGCGCCCGGGCACGGTTCGCCTGCGACGTCGCGCTCGACTGCGGCGCCACCTACGAAACGTCGGGTGGCGCGGTCGTCGGCCTGCTCTGGGACCCGAAGTCGCCGGCCTGGGAGGCCGCCCGCTGGGTCGCCAACCGGCTGCTGCTGACCTACACCGTCACGCCGGGCGGTCCCCTCCAGCCGCCCACGTTCACCTTCGAATTCCAGGACAACGAGACCGGCGCTCTCCCGTGGGACCCGGACTCGTTTGCGGCGGGGCTCCAGCTCGGGCAGCGTGACGGCAAACTCGTGTGGCTGCTGAGCTTCAAGTCGACGATCCCCCCGAACCGGGACAAGGGACCGCGGCCCCCCACCGGACCGGACACCGTGTACCCCTGGTGGCTGGAAGCGGTGGAGGACTCGGCGGCTCTCGGCATCACCGGCGTCCTCGAGATCGACAGCGTCGCACCCAAAGGCACGCTCGTGGGCTTCCGCGGCGTGCACGCCGGCCCGGCGCTCACCGGGTACTACCGGGCGACCGCGGACGCCACACCGTTCGGCGTCTTCGACGGCCGGCTGACCATCGGCGGCGAGCCGGTCCCGGGCGCCGCTGTGATCGGGGACCGGCTGGAGTGGACCGACCTCGACCCGGCGCACCAGCGGCGCACTGGCCTGCCGGCGAACGGAAGCCTGCAGGTCGACGGCGACTGGCTCGCGGGGGAGGTGGTCCGCGCGGCCCGGCTCAGCACCAGGGATGCCCTGGCGGCGATTTCCCTGCACCGGGACGTGCACCTCGAGCTGCACCGCAAGTCCGTCGAGCTGGCCGAAGCACTCGCCAGCCAGACCGTCGACATCTACGGTCTGCTCGCGATGACGCCGTACGGGAAGAACGCCGACGGCGCTTGGGGCGACGTCGTCCAGGCCGCGGTGACCGGCGACCTCGGCACCATGATGAACAGCTTCATCCCGAGCGACCTGTGGGACCGGCTGTTCCCCGGGACCCCCCAGCCGAAGCTCACCGGGCAGCTCGCGGAGGTGGCCGGGAGCGCGGTCACCGGAGTGCCTGAACCGGCCAAGTGGTATGAGTCGCTCGCGACCGCTGTGCTGTCCTTCGGGCTGTCGGAAGGGTCGGAAGACCACTGCCGCTACCTGAACGGTCCGAGGGCGATGACCTGGCTGAAGACCGAGGTGGCCAGATCGCCGGTCTACCACGCGCACGGGCAGCGGCTGTTCGGCATCGAATGGCAGAAGCGGTGCTCGATGACCGCCGACTACCTGTCCGACCAGACCACGAACGCCAAGACCTACCAGGCCACGATCGACGCGGCGGTGGCGGCCGACATCGCCGACATCAAGGCGAACGTCGTGGCCGATGCCGGCGCCACCGGTGATGTCAAGGCCGAGCTCATCGCCGACGTCCGGAGCGCTGGGCAGTACGCGAGTACCAAGAACCTGTACTGGGCGTTCGCCTTCTACACCTACAACGTGGCGCCCGGCATCCTCGCCAACATCTCGCTGCAGATGTCGGTCAACACCGGGTCGGGTGACGGAACCGGTCTGACCCGGCTGTTCCAGCAGAACGTGGCTGTGCTGACTGCCCTGGACCCCTCGGGGTTCTTCGCGCAGCGCTATGTGGGCACGCTCAACGCCTTCCTGGCCACGAACATCCTGCCGAGCATGTTCGGCTTCCTCGGTGAGGCCACGAGCTTCGACCTCGTCAAGGAGTACCTGCAGGCCTTCGTCGACAACAACCTGCGCAACGAGGACGAGCAGATCGCCGAGGCCGCCAAGTCCATCGGCGCCATCCTGCAGCAGGAGAACGCCGACCGGCTGCTGCACGACTCGATCGACGCGCTGTTGGCGATCGCCGTCACGGTGCAGGACGCCCTGGCGCTGCCCTACATCGCCAACGAGTGGTTCACCTGGTTCTCGGGCAAGTTCCCGAAGCTGGTGTCGGTGGGCCAGGTGTTCGGTTCGGCCCTGATCGGCGGGATCACGGGGCTGGCCGTGTTCAACCTGCTCGGCGCGTTCAAGAGCTGGGACCAGCTGAGCAAGCTCCAGCGGGCCACCCTCGTCATCAACACGGTCCAGCTGGGCCTGCAGATCGTGTCGGCGGTGGTCAAGCGGGGCGTCCGCATCTACGCGATCTTCAACGTGAACGGGATGACGAAGCTCCAGCGGGCCGCGGCCGTGCGGGACATCGTCATGAAGGGCGAGACCGGACAGCTGGACCAGGGGCTGCTCAAGATCGGGAACTCGACGGCGCGCTGGCTCGGGGACGTGGAGGGCACCGTCGGCAAGCTGGCCACCGCCGACGGGGGCAACCTGACCGCGGTCCTCGTCACCGAGGCCACCGCCGAGGCCGAGGAGGCCTCGCTCGTCGCGAAGGTGTTCGGCTCGAACCTCGACGAATTCGTCGCGACCCGCATCGGGCCGGTCTTCATCCTGGCCGGGATCTGCCTGAGCATCGCGCACCTGGCCGAGGGGGAGTCGGGCCTCGCTGTCGTCTCGGACGCCCTGAACGTCGTCAGCGGATCGCTGATGCTCTTCGCGCTCTCCGGCGAGTGGCTGGTCGCTGGGGGTGCGATCGTGGCGGACGGCGCGCTGGCGACGATCTTCGCCTTCGCCGGCCCCCTGGCGATCCTCGTGGCGCTCGCGGGCATCGGCGTGCTGCTCTACCAGCTGTTCAAGAAGGTGCCCGACATGATCGAGGACTTCGTCAACGACTACGCGGAGCCGGCGGGTTTCCGGGTCGGGGGCAGGAACCGGAGCCTGGACTACGCCGTCCCGTACCGGAACCCGGATCGGGGATCGCTGGTGATGATCGGGAGCACGCTGTCGGTGAACGGCGATACACTGCGAGCAGAGCGGGACGGCTCGATCCGGTTCGGTGCCGGCACGACGTTGCCGGAGTGCGTGTGGCAGGTGACCACCGATGCGTTCGGGATGAGCACCGTCTTCACCGTGCTGCAACCCGACCCGGCGAAACCGCCGGTCGTGCGCTACCTGAGCCTGATGGACGACCGGACGGTCTCGTTCCAGCCGAAGATGCCGAGTCCGCGGGAGCCCCGTGACCTGCCGCCGTACGTGCTGACCCAGGCCTGGCTCGGCGTGCCCCGGGGCAAGGCCGAGCTGACCGGCGACGAGAAGTTCCTGATCTCGCTCGCCCTGAAGCTCGGCGCGGTGCTGCCCGACGAAAATGGGCACTACAACCCCGCGATCGAGAAGGTGTCCTTGTGGCTGGCGCGCGGGAAGACCGGGCTCGTGGCGACCGACCTGCCCACCCCGCCGGTCATCATCGTCCCCGAGCCGGGGTCCGTCTTCACCCTCACCATGTCCGGGATGTCGCCGAACTTCATGACCATGACCGACCTGCTCTTCCCCCTGGGCAGCACGCCGTCGCCGCAGCAGACCTTCGGCCCCGGATTCGCGGTGCTGCCGAGCACGCCGATGACCTTCCGCCACGACGGTGACGCTTTGCCGGCCTTCCTCCGCTTCGACGAGCAGACCGGGGCGATCACCCCCAACGGCCAGCAGGCGGGCAAGGAGTCCCGGACCCGCGTCAGCATCACGGCGACGAACGTCTGCGGTACCGCGGCAGCGTCCTTCGACGTCACCGTCGCGGTGCCGGCCACCCCGCTGCTCCCGGCCGGCTGACCCGGCTGACCTGGCGATCGACCGACCACCCACTCGGCGCGGAGGGGAATCATGACTTCCTACCAGCATTACCAGACGCAGTTCGCCGGATTCCTCACCGGTTCCGCACCGCGATCCGGGCCGGCCCCCAGCCTGTTGCCGAACCTCCGGCTGTTGCTGGACTCGATGCCCTACTTCGGCGATCCCGAGGTCGAGTCGGCCCACCGCGGCGCCCTCGGCACGGTGCTGCAGGTCGCCACGGCCAACGAACCGATCGCGTCGCAGCCGCCGGACGGCGGCATGGGCTACTACATCACCTGCTCCTACGAGGGCCCGTTCGCCGGGTACGCGGACGCGTTCTTCCCGAAGAGGGCGGTGACCGGCGCGTCGGCGGCGGTCACCGCCGCGGTCCGGCAGCAGGAACCCGGGCTCGGTCTGCGGTGGTGGCAGGACTACGCGCTGGCCGTGCTCACCGATGCGGCACGGCAGGCCGCGGCGGTGCCACTGGACACCGGCAAGCTGTCCGCGGACATGGCGACGATGAACACCCAGTTCCTCCCCGCTCTCACGGCAAGCTACCTGGCGACCTTGCGGAACGCGTACGAGCCGACCGCGTCCGCGCTGCGGGCCCTGGCGGCGGCTGGGCAGCTTCCCGAGGCCTGCTCGCAGCTCAGTGACGAGCTGGCCGCGGGGGCGATCGTCGCGAACCTCAACGGCGCCATCGGAATGGGCGGTGACAGCACGAGCGCGGCTGTGTGGTTCCTGTACAACCTGTGGGTCATCCTCAAGGCCCTGGGGTGTCCCGACGTCGACGCCGAGATCCGGGCGCTGCGTGCCGAGGGTCTGCTCGTGCCCGGCCAGGTGGGCGAGCAACGCTGGTGGAACGGCGGGTACACCACGTGGTACGCCCCACTTTCCGGAACGGACATCGTGGCGTCGACGGCGGGCGCCCTCAACGCCGGCCTGCCCGAACTGGTGCTGACCTCGTACGCGTCCAAGCCGCCGATGCCGCCGGTGCGCGCGCACGTGGGAGTGACAAACGGCTACGCCCGCAGCCTCTGCCTGTGGGGCCCGCTCAGCAGGTACCAGCCGCAGCCGAGCAGCTGTCTCGGCGCGGGCACCGGCGTGCTGATGGCCGACGGTTCGGTGAAGCCCGTCGAAGACGTCCGGATCGGTGACGAGGTGAGGTCCGACGGCGGGTCCGGAACGGTCGTGCTGGCCGAGCGACCCGGCCGGCTCGGCCGCCCGTTGTACTCGGTCAACGGCCTCAATGTGTTCGCCACCGCCGGGCACCCGTTCCGCTCGGCGGTCGGGCCGGGGCCACGGCGTCGCGCGGTCGACCCGTGGAACCTCGCGGACGCCGTGCCGACGATGATCGACGACGGCGTCGGCTCGCTCGTCGCCGAGGCCCGGCTCGCTGCCATCGGCCCGGACGGGCCAGGACCGGTGAGCGTGCGAGAGGTGACCGCGCACGAGCCGGACCCGGCCGTGGACGGTGAGGTGGTGTACGACCTCGTGGTCGCCACCGGTGACCGCGGCCACGCCTGCTACTACGTCGGCGGTCCCGGCACCTTCGTCGCCGTCGACGCGGAGTCGGCCGATCCCTTCCACGACACCGCTTCCACCCTCGCCGTGGTCGCCGCGATGGATGCCGCGCTGGACAGCGTCCGCCGGCAGGTCCCCGACCCTCACGCGGAACTGCTCGACCTCATGGGCAACCTCGACCTGTCCGGGATCGGCGCGGCGGCCAGGGCGGCGGCGACCGACAACCCCGGGCGCTCGCAGATCCCGGGTCCCGAGTACTACCTCCACGACGGGGAGTGGGATCCACACGCGTCCGCGCTCGAAACGGACCTGATCCGCCAGTGCGGCCGGATGTTCCGGCGCCACTGCGCGACAGGCTGGCGTACGGGCACGGATCCGACGTCGGACGCTCCCTTCACCGTGTGCCTGCACGACATCGAGCTGCTGGGTGACCTCCCTGCCGTCGAGGTGCTGGACGTCGAGCTGTGCATCCGCGGGTGCACCGGCTCCGAGGACGTCGTCCAGCGGCTGAAGGCGCGGCCAGCGGGAAAGGGGCCAGGCTGGCACCTCACCCCGGACGCCGATGTCGACTTCGGGCAAAGGGGGCCGGATTCTCGGCCGGCGACCCTGGTGGGTTCCCTGTACGCCGACGAAAAACTCCTCGGCCGCTTCCGGGCGTCGCTGGCCGAAGCGTCCGAGCTGGGCGTCGTCGAGCACTTCGTGTTCGACGACGGCGGGAACGCGATCGGCCGGGTCGCGGTCGCGCAGCACTCGGCTGGGGTGGCGGACGACGTCCCGGACGGCGGAGGCAAGTCCACGGCGCGGGCCATGGCGGTGGCCGCGGGGCGGTACGTCGGCGAGATGCTGGCGGAGCAGGTGCGGACGCGTCGGTGAATTCGAAGGGTCGGTCAAACAACGTCCGAGCGAATTCCGAACTGCTAGGGTGAATTCCCTACCTGAACGCGATGTGCGCGATGTCAGGTGGCCGCAGATCGGAGTTTGCGTCCGGTGACGGAACTCGTGGAACGGGACGCCGAGGTGCGCGCCCTGAAGAGGTCGCTGGTTCGCCTAGACGCCGGTCAGGGCGGCGTGGTCGTCCTGGAGGGTGCCGCGGGCGCGGGGAAGACGGCGCTGCTGAGGCACGTTCGCGGGCTGGCGGTGGGCCGGGGTTGCACGGTGTTGTCGGCGCGTGCCGCGCAGATCGAGCGAGAGTTCGCTTTCGGCGTGGTTCGCCAGCTTTTCGAACCTGTGCTCCCTCCGGCGGCCGCCGGCCGCGCCCGGCTGTTCAGCGGCGCGGCCGGGATCACCGAAGGGCTGTTCGGCGCCGCGGACCGGGCTGTCGCGCCGGGGTCGTTGTACGCGGTGCTGAACGGTTTGTACTGGCTGCTGGTGAACCTGGCCGAACAGGCCGCGCCGGTCCTGCTGGTGGACGACGTGCAGTGGGCCGACATCCCTTCGCTGCGGTTCCTGGGCTTCCTGGCGCGACGGCTCGACTCCTTCGGCACTCTGGTCGTGATCACGACGAGATCCGCCGACCACGGCGAAGACGGGTTGGTCGACGACATCCTGACCGTGGACGAGCTCACGCTGTTGCGCCCGAAGAACCTGAGCAGGATCGCGGTGGCGGAGCTGGTCCGGCGGGAGCTGGGAACGGACGCGCACGAGGAGTTCTGTGCCGCCTGCCACGCGGTCACCGGCGGGAATCCGCTTTTCGTCCGGGAGTTGCTGCGCGTACTGGTGACCGACGGTGTGCGGCCGACCGCCGAGGGGGCCGCTTCCGTCGCGGCGGCCGGTCCGGACGCGATCCGGTGGTACGTGACGGCACGGTTGCGCCGTCAGCCACCGCCGGTGCGGGCGGTGGCACGAGCCGTCGCGGTGCTGGGCAACGACGTGGCGCTGGCGGAGGTGGCCGAGCAGGCGCGCGTGCCGGTACCGGAGGCGGCTGCTGCCGCGCAACGACTGCTTCACGAAGGAATCTTCGACCGAGCCGACCCGCCTGCCTTCATCCACGCGGTCGTGCGCGATGTCGCGCTCACCTTGATTCCGGTGCAGGATCTCGCCCAGGAGCACGAGCGGGCGGCGCAGGTGTTGCGACAGGCGGGCAAACCGGTCACCCGGGTTGCTGCCCACCTGCTGCGGACCACCCCGGCGGGCGTGCCCGACCGGGTCGGACTGCTGATCACGGCGGCCGAAGAGGCGTTCCGGCACGGGTCACCCGAGAACGCGGCGGTGTTCCTCGACCGAGCACGGGCCGAACCACCGCCGCCGGTGCAGCGCGCCGAGATCAGCCGGCTATTGGGCAACTGCCGAGCACACCACCTGGCCATCGCCGACGCCGACCACCACCTGCGGGAAGCCCTGTCACTGGCGGACGCCGGCAAACAGCGGGCGTTGTGCGCGTACAGCCTCGCGCGGTTCCGCAACGCCTGCGGTGAACCACGTGAGGCGGTTGCGCTGCTCGTGCAGGCGTTGGACGACCTGGCCGACGTCGGAGACCCCGAACTGGTGCTGGAGGTCGAGGCGGAGCTGATCGGAATGGCCCGCGCCGACCTGGCCGGGCGGGCCGAACTGCTGCGCCGGATGGACTCGTTCGGCCGCAGGCACAACCGTTCGCAGGCGGTCCTGGATTCCCAGTACGCGCTGGAGGCCGTGTTGGCCGGGCGTCCGGTCGGCGAGGCGATTTCGGCGGCCCGTGCCGCACTTGCCGGTGACGCGCTCACCCCGGAACGGTGCGGGCTGTGGGCGGCGGTGCACACCCTGCTGGTGACCGATCAGCTCGACGAGGCCGACCGGCGGATGCAGCGGGCGCTGGACACCGCGGTGGACCGTGGCCTGCTTCTGCCGATGGGCATCGTCCGCGGTTACCTGGCCCGGATCGCGTTCCTGCGCGGCGACCTGGAGCAGGCCGCGGAACACCTCGAGCTCGGTACGGCGGCCGCCCCCCGGCCGAACGTCGGATTGCCGCTGCTGCATTCGACCGGGGTCGACTTGCACCTCGAGCACGGACGGCTGCCGGAAGCGGCGGCCGCACTCGGCACCGGAGTGCTCGGCGACGACCGGCGGCCGCACTCGTCGGCGCATATGTGGCTGCTGGGTTCGCGGATACGGCTCCGTCTGGCGCAGGGAGATCACGTCCGCGCGCTGGCTGACGCTGTGCTGTGCCAGCAGTCGTACGAGCAATGGGGTACCAGTGACCTGTGGGACGTGCCGTGGCGGCTGCTGGCGGCACAGGCCCACCTGCTCGCTGCCCAACCGGTCGAAGCGTCAACGCTGATCGGCGAGCAAGTGCGGCGAGCCCGTGATTTCTCCGTGCCCCGGCACATCGCGGTCGCGCTGCGCGCCGCCGCCCGGCTCGCCGAGCCCGCGGACGCGCGGCAGTACCTGGAAGAGGCTGTCGACCTACTGCGCGACGGGCCGGCCCGGCTGGAGCTCACCCACGCACTGGCCGACCTCGGCGAGTTGCACATGCGCAGCGGCGATCGGAGCACGGCGCGCGCGACGATCCGGCGAGCCGCCGAGCTGGCCCTGGAATGCCGCGCGCAGGCACTGGCCGACCGGTTGACCGCCGGTCTCACAACGAAAGGCGGTCGCCCGCCTCGGTTGCGGGTCACGGGCGTGCCCGCGTTGACCCCGTCCGAGCGGCGGGTCGCCCGGCTGGCGGCCGACGCGTTGACCAACCGGCAGATAGCCGAGCGGTTGTACGTCACCGAGAAGACGATCGAGGCACACCTGAGCCGCGCATTCCGAAAACTCGGCGTCCGATCCCGGACACAGCTCGTCAGCCTGCTTGGCTCGGGACCCCGGTCCTGACCTGGCTGCACCGCTCATAAATGCCGCTCGCCGCCGGCCGCGGCTACTCCGGGTGCGAAGTGCTGGCTATCTTCGACTGGCTCGTCCGGCGTGACAAACCGCCGGCTGAATTGTGAAATACCGCCGGAGTTTCCGGCGCGCAGGTCGATGAATCAGCCATGAGAAAAGGAGCCCCCGGCCTTTGAGCACCCCGACCGAGCCGTACCGGACGCCGGGCGCGCATGTCTGTCCACTGTGGAATCCCCGGGCCGTTTCGTGATCGGTCGCAACCGGCACTCACCGGCCTTGACCAGCCCAAACGTCCGAGATGGCCGAAGGGGTGCGCGCGGCTCCGATCGGGCTCCGCGGCACCCCCTCGGCCTACTCCTGAAGGCTGACACGCCGACGTCAGCGGGAACGGTTCGCCCACCAGGTCTGGCCGGCTTCGGGCAGGGTGGTGATCGGGTCGTAGTAGGGGTAGCGGCGCTGCAGTGCCTCGCCGCGGTCCTCGGCGTCGGCCTTATCGACGCTGGTCAGGTAGTTCTTGGTCCAGTAGGAGATCCCCAGCTCGCGGTCGTAGTCGGCCAGCTGGTGCACCCACCGCTTCCCGACGTAGGGCACGTCGCACACGATGCGCGGGGTGGCGTACCCCGGCAGGTAGCCCATGATCGAGTGCTGCAGCTCCTGGGCCTCGTGCACGGAAACCCGCCAGTGCTCCGCGTTGGGGATCATGTCGCACATGTAGAAGTAGTACGGCAGGATGTTCGCCTCGCCCTGCAGCGCGAAGCACAGGTCCAGCAGCTGCGCGGGCGTCGCGTTGACCCCGCGCATCAGCACGCCCTGGTTGCGGACGTCGCGGACGCCGACGTTCAGCGCGGTCTGGGCCGCCTCCGCCACCAGTGGGGTCACCGACTGGGCGTGGTTCACGTGCGTGTGGATCGCCAGGTTGACGCCGCGGCGCTGGGCGGTCACCGCCACGCGCTCCAGGCCTTCGACCACCTTCGGCTGGAGCCAGTGCTGCGGCAGCGCCGCCAGGGCCTTCGTCGCCAGGCGGATGTCGCGGACGGTGTCGATGTCCATCAGGCGCATGAGGAACGACTCCAACTGCGGCCACGGCACGTTGGCCACGTCGCCGCCGGAGACGACCACGTCGCGCACGCCCGGGGTCTTCTTCAGGTACGCGATCATCGCGTCCTGGCGGTCGACCGGCTTGAGCGTCAGCTTGTGCTTCTCGACCTGCTCGGTGGAGTTGCCGACCAGGTCCATGCGGGTGCAGTGGCCGCAGTACTGGGGGCAGGTCGAGATCATCTCGGCGAGCACCTTGGTCGGGTAGCGGTGGGTCAGGCCCTCCACGACCCACATCTCGGCCTCGTGCAGCGAGTCGCGCTCCGAGTGGGGGTGACTCGGCCACGTGACGTCGCGGTCGCTCTTGACCGGGAGCATGTAGCGGCGGATCGGGTCGGCGTAGAACGCCTCGGTGACCTTCGCCGGGTCGGTGCCCGCCGTGGGCGCCATCGTGTTGAGCATCTGCGGCGGCAGCAGCATCGACATCGTCGCCAGCTCGCGCTGGTCGGCGAGCAGGTCCTCGTAGAAGCGGTCCTCCAGCAGGTCGCCCATCAGGGCGCGCAGCTGCTTGACGTTGCGGACGCAATGCACCCGCTGCCACTGGGCGTCGCGCCATTCGGCGTCGGTCACGCCGTGCCAGCCCGGGAAGCGGCGCCAGTCGGGTTCCACCAGCTCGGCGCGGGCGTACTCGTAGGGCTGGTCAAACGCGGCGGCCGGCGTCACAGGTTCCTGGGTCGCAGTCACTTTGACTCCTAGTCGTCGGAAACACGTTAAATTATCCTGTCATAACGTTCTCACGGAGTAAATCTTCCTGCCTGCTGGCTCCCCTTCGCCCAGGTGGCGGAAGCCGCCGGACCGAGGGGCAGACTCAAGGGCGTGACGGACGAACACACGACGCTCCTGCTCGGCGGGCGCGTCTACACCCCCGCCGGCCCGGACGCCACGGCGATGGCGATCACCGGCGGCACCGTGGTCTGGGTCGGCCAGGACGCCCCGGCCCGCACGCTGCACCCCGGCGCCGAGGTCGTCGACCTCGACGGCGCGTTCGTCGCGCCCGCCTTCGTCGACGCCCACGTCCACGCCACCGCCACCGGCCTGCACCTGACCGGTCTCGACCTCACCGGCGTCCGCGGCGGCGCCGACCTGCTGGCCCGCGTGCGCGACGCCGTCGCCCCCGGCCGGGTCCTGCTCGCCCACGGCTGGGACGAGAGCACGTGGACCGACTCCCGGCTGCCCAGCCGCGCCGAGCTCGACGACGCCGCCGGGGGCACGCCCGTCTACCTCAGCCGCGTCGACGTCCACTCCGCGCTGGTCTCCACCGCCCTGGTCGAGCTGGCCCCGGCCGCCCGCGACGCCGGCGGCTGGTCGCCCGAGGGCCCGCTGACCCGCGCCGCCCACCACGCCGTCCGCGCGGCCGTGCGTGCCGCGATCACCCCGGACCAGCGCGAACGCGCCCAGCGCGCGTTCCTCGCCGAGGCCGCCGCCCACGGCATCGTCAGCGTCCACGAATGCGCCGGCCCCGACATCTCCGGCCGTGCCGACCTCACCGACCTGCTCGCCCTCGCCGGCCCGGACACCCCCGAAGTCGTCGGCTACTGGGGCGAGCTCGGCGCCGTGGGCACCGCCCGCGAGCTCGGCGCCCGCGGCCTGGCCGGCGACCTGTTCGCCGACGGCGCCCTCGGCTCCCACACCGCCGCGCTGAGCGCCCCCTACGCCGACCACGCCGGCTCCGGCACGCTCTACCTCGACGCCCACCGCGTCGGCGAGCACCTCGCCGCCTGCACCGAAGCCGGGCTGCAGGCCGGGTTCCACGTCATCGGCGACGCCGCCGTCGCCGAAGTCGTCGAAGGCTTCCGCCTCGCCGAGAAGGAAGTCGGGCAGCGCGCCCTGGCTGCCCGCCACCACCGGCTCGAGCACCTGGAGATGGTCACCGCCGAGCAGGCGAAGCTGCTGGCCGGCTGGGGCGTCGTCGCGTCGGTGCAACCGATGTTCGACGCGCTCTGGGGCGGCGAGAAAGGCATGTACGCCGAACGCCTCGGCGCCGATCGCGCGGCCGGGCTCAACCCCTTCTCGACGCTGGCCGCCGAAGGTGTCCTGCTGGCCTTCGGCTCCGACGCGCCGGTGACCCCGCTCGACCCGTGGGCCGGCGTCCGCGCCGCCGCCTACCACCGCACCCCGGGCGCCGGCCTCTCACCGCGGGCGGCGTTCACCGCCCACACCCGCGCCGGCCACCGCGCCGCGGGCGTCAACGACGGCATCACCGGAAGCCTCGTGCCGGGCGCGCCGGCGCACTACGCGATCTGGGACGCGACCGACCTCGTCGTCGCGACCCCGGACAGCCGCGTGCAGCGCTGGTCCACCGACCCGCGCGCCGGCGTGCCACCCCTGCCGCGCCTCGAACCGGACGCCGCCCTGCCGCACTGCCTGCGCACGGTCCGCGCGGGTGAAGTCCTCCACGACACCATCACCTAGAGTTCTCAGCCGTGGCAGTCACCGTGGCGGACCCCGAACCGGGCGCCCCGCACCAACCCGCCCGCACCCGGCGGTTCCCCCGTGCCTGGCTGCTGCGCCTGGCCGGCGCGCTGGTCTCCGGGTTCGCCTACTACCTGAGCTTCGCGCCGCGCCCGCTGTGGTGGCTCGCGCCGCTGGCGTTCGCCGGATTCGCGCTCGTGCTGCGCGGCCGCCGGAGCTTCCGCGGCGCGTTCGGCTACGGCTTCGCGTTCGGATTCGTGTTCTTCCTGCCGCTGCTGACCTGGCTGCTGGACTTCCTCGGCCCCGACTTCGGACCGTGGCCGTGGCTGGGCCTGTCGTTCGCCCTGGCGCTCTACTACGGCCTCGCCGGCGGCCTCATGACCTGGGTGTCCCGCCTCCCGGCCGGGCCGCTGTGGGCCGCGCTCGTGTTCATCGCGCTGGAGACGCCCCGCGCGTGGTTCCCCTTCGGCGGCTTCCCGTGGGGCCGGGTCGCGTTCAGCCAGCCCGAAGGCGCGTTCCTACCGCTCGCCTCGATCGGCGGCGCGCCCCTGGTCGGCCTCGCCGTCGTCCTCACCGGCTTCTGCCTCGCCGCCCTCCTCGGCCGGCTCTGGGACGGCCGTGCGGCGCTCACGGCCGCGCTGCGCACCCGCCCGGCCGTCTTCGCCGCGGCCGGGACGCTGCTGCCGGTGGTGGCCGGCCTCGCGCTGTGGCCGACGATCGGCACCGACGCGCAGGACGGCGAGCGGACCGTCGCGACCGTGCAGGGCAACGCCCCCGACATCGGGCTCGCACTGCAGGGCGAGCGCGAAGTCCTGCGCCGCAACACCATCGCCGAGAGCGAACGGCTGCTCGACGCCATCCACGCCGGCCAGGTCCCGAAACCGGACCTGCTGCTGTGGCCGGAGAGCGCCACCACCGTCACCGGGCCCGACCCGCAGGTCGACCAGCTCGTCGCGAACTTCGGCGTGCCCGCGCTGATCGGCGCGATCTACGAACTGCCCGACCGGCACCTGCAGAACTCCGTCATCGCCTGGGACCCGCACACCGGCCCCGGGCAGCGCTACGCGAAGCAGCAGCTGGTGCCCTTCGGCGAGTACGTCCCCGCCCGCAAGCTCGCCGAGCTCGTCACGCCGTTCCTCGACACCGAGACCGTCGACATGGTCCCCGGCGACGGCACCAACCAGGCCATGGCGGTCGCGGGCACGAAGGTCGGCATGTTCGTCTGCTACGAGGCGGCGTTCGACTTCCCCGGCCGCGACGCCGTGCGCGACGGCGCCGAACTGCTCGTCGTGCCGACCAACAACGCCTGGTACGGCGAGAGCGAGATGAGCGTGCAACAGCTGGCCATGTCGCGGCTACGGGCGGTCGAACACGGCCGCGCCGTCGTGGTGTCCGCCGTCTCAGGAGTGAGCGCGATCGTCGCCCCCGACGGGACGGTTACCAGCTCAACGGGCCTTTTCACCGCGGATTCCCTGGTCGGGCGCGTCCCGCTGCGGACGCAGACTACGCTGTCGGATCGACTCGGTGCGTGGACGGAGTACGGGCTGCTGGCACTGGCGATCGCCGGGGTGGCCGGCGGGCTCGTGCTCCGTTTTCGCACCCGGCGCGGCAGCGCCGGCACGGCAGGGGAAGCGGCGGACTGACCGCCGCGGATATCGGAGGAGCACGGATGTCGCAGGCGCCGCGGGGGGCCCGGGAAATCGAGCCGGTGCTGGTGGTGATCCCGACGTACAACGAGCGGGAGAACCTCGGCCCGATCCTGGATCGCCTGCAGAAGGTACTCCCGGACGTGCACGTGCTCGTGGTGGACGACGGCAGCCCGGACGGCACCGGTGAGCTCGCCGACGAACGCGCGGCCGCGAACGACCACGTGCACGTCATGCACCGCACCGAGAAGGCCGGCCTGGGCGCGGCCTACATCGCCGGGTTCCGGTGGGGGCTCGCGCGGGAGTACAACACGATCGTCGAGATGGACGCCGACGGCTCGCACGCGCCGGAGGACCTGCCGCGGCTGCTGGACGCGGTCGGCGACGCCGACCTGGCCATCGGCTCGCGGTACGTGCCGGGCGGCGCGGTGGTGAACTGGCCGCTCAAGCGCCAGGTCCTCTCGCGCGGCGCCAACATCTACTCACAGGTCGCGCTGGGCATGCGCACCCGCGACATCACCGCCGGGTTCCGCGCCTACCGCCGTCCGGTGCTGGAGAAGCTGGCGCTGGACGAGGTCAACTCGCACGGCTACTGCTTCCAGATCGACCTGACGCTGCGCACCGCCGACGCCGGGTTCGAGATCGTCGAGGTGCCGATCACCTTCACCGAGCGCGAGATCGGCGAGTCGAAGATGGACGGCTCGATCATCCGCGAGGCCTTCCTGCGGGTGGCCACGTGGGGCGTGGAGCGGCGCTGGCAGCAGCTGCGCCGCCTGATCAAGCGCGGCTGACCCGCGCGGTCACGATCCACGTCCGGGCGCCCAGCAGCACGCCGTCCGGGGTTTCGTGCGCGGCGAACGCGGCCCGCAGGCGGGTCGCGGCGTCCTCGGTGGGGTGCAGCTCCTGGACGTCCTTGAGCCCGAGAGCGAACTCACACGCCGTCGCGGCGTCGGGCCCGTAGCAGACCGGTTCGCGCAGCTCGGTGAACTCGACGTCGGCAAAGCCTGCCTCTTCGAGCAGCGTCCGTGTGTGGTCTTCGTTGCCGAGGGAGAAGTGCGGCCCGGCGGGTGGCGGGGTGGTGCCGGGCGCCACGGCGTCGTGCAGCACCGAGTACCACTCGTTGCGGGCCCGCTCCTGCCACACCAGCAGCACCAGGCGTCCGCCGGGGCGCAGCGCGCGGGCGAGGTTGGCGAAGGCCGCGGGCGGGTCGGCGAAGAACATCGCCCCGAACCGGCTGAGCACGACGTCGAACGCCGCGGCCGGGAACGGGTGCGTCTGCACGTCGGCCACCTGGAAGCTCGCTCCGCCGAGTTCGCGGGCTTTGGCGATCGCCTGTTCCGAGACGTCGACGCCCAGCGCGGTCGCGCCCGCCCGCGCGGCTTCGCGGGTGGACTCGCCGGTGCCGCAGCCGACGTCGAGGACGTCCTCGCCCGGCCCGACGGCGGCCGCGGCGCGGAATCGCTCGTTGTGCGGCCGGACCTCGGCGTCGAACAGCGCCGCGAACCGGACCCGGTGCTCACTCATGCCGTCTTCTCCCGTCATCGGCCATCATGGGACCGATGACGACCATCGTGGCCTTCCACGCCCACGCCGACGACCCCGTGGTGCTCAGCGGCGGCACCCTCGCCCGCGCGGCGGCCGACGGGCACCGGGTGGTGGTCGTCGTGGCCACCGACGGCATGGACGCTTCGGTCCCGACCCCGCGGTGGCGGGAGCTGGAGGCGAGCGCGGCCATCCTCGGCGTCCGGCGCGTCGTGCACCTCGGGTACGCCGACAGCGGGCACGGGCCCGAGCTGTACCCGGATCCGCCCGGCCGGCAGCGCTTCGCCCGCGCCGACACCGAGGAGGCCGCGCACCGGCTCGCCGCGGTGCTGCACGAAGAGCGGGCCGACCTGTTGCTCGGCTACGACGCAGGCGGCGGCTACGGCCACCGCGACCACGTCAAGGTGCACGAGGTCGCCCGGCGGGCGGCCCGCCTGACCGGGACGCGGCTGCTGGAGGCCACGATGCCGCGCGACACCGTCGTCCGGCTCGTCCGGATCATCCGGGCGCTGCGGATTCCGTTCCTGTACGACGGCGCCGCCCTCGGCCGGCTCTATAGCCCGGCCTCGGCCATCACCCACCGGTTCGACGTGCGGCGGTTCGCCGGGCGCAAGCAGGCGGCACTCGCCGCGCACGTGTCGGACGTGCGCGGCGGCGGGCGGCTGGCGGCGGTGCTGCGGGTGCTCGTGTGGCTGCCGGCGCCGGTGTTCGGGCTCGTGGCGGGCCGCGAGTGGTACGTCGAGGTCAGCTCCGCCGGATCTCCACGCCCATCGCTGCAAGTTTCTGCACGTTCTGGTCGGAGTCGTCGGCGTCGGTGATGACCCCGGCGATGTCGGCGAACGGCAGCACGGTGAACCGCGACGCAGCGCCGAGCTTCTCGGCGCTGGCCAGCACGTAGGTGTCGGCCGCGCGCCGGGCCAGGGTGCGTTTCATCGCGGCCTCCTCGGCGTCGCCGGTGGTGAGGCCCGCATCGGGGTGGACGCCGGTGACCCCGAGCAGGAAGACGTCGGCGCTGATCGCCTGGGCGGCCTCGGCCGCGGCGGCCCCGCAGGTGACCGCCGAGTGCCGGAACAGGCGCCCGCCGAGCAGGAAGACCTCGACGTCGACGTGGTCGAGCAGGGCGACGGCGATGGTCGGGCTGTGGGTGACGACGGTGGCTTCGAGGTCTTTCGGCAGGGCTTTGGCGACGGCGAGCGTGGTGGTGCCGCCGTCGAGGATGACGGTCGAGCCGGGCCGGACGAGGTCGGCGGCGATCTGCGCTACCCGGTCCTTGCCGTCGACGGCGATGGCCGTCCGGCTCGCGTAGTCGGCGACGGCGGGGGAGACGGGCAGCGCTCCGCCGTAGACGCGCTGGCAGAGCCCGGCGGCGGCCAGGTCGCGCAGGTCGCGGCGGATGCTGTCCTCCGAGACGCCGAGTTCGGCGGCCACGTCTTTCGCCAGCACCTTGCCGTCGGCCGCGAGCCGGGCGAGCAGCAGGTCGCGGCGTTCACCGACGAGCATGCACGGTCCTCCTTGTTTCTGCCGAGTCATGCACATTATGGTCACGGCATGAGTTCCTTGCCAAGCCTGACCCGCAACCCGCGCGTCCGGGTCACCGACGTGGAAGTGCTGTCGTCGGCCTGGTACGTGCTGCGCCGTACGACGTTCGACTACCAGCACCGCGACGGCCGCTGGACCACCGAGCAGAGAGAGAGACGTACGACCGCGGCAACGGCGCCACGGTCCTGCTCTACGACCCGGCGGGGGAGACGGTGCTGCTGACGCGCCAGTTCCGCTACCCGGTCTACGTGAACGACCACCCGGACGGCATGTTCCTCGAGGCGGCGGCGGGCCTGCTGGACGCCGACGACGCGGAGACGGCGATCCGCCGCGAGGCGCAGGAGGAGACGGGGGTGCGCATCGGCGAGCTGGAGCACGATTCGACGTGTACACGAGCCCGGGCTCGGTCACGGAACGCCTCCACTGCTACGCGGCGCCCTACGACCCGGCCGACCGCGGCGAGGGCGGCGGCATCGCCGACGAGGGGGAGGACATCGAGGCGGTGGAGCTGCGGTTCGCCGACGCCTTGAAGATGATCGAGACGGGGGAGATCGCGGACGCGAAGACGATCATGCTGCTCCAGTGGGCAGCCCTGCGAGGCCCCTTCCGCCTACGCCGCTGACCCGCCACGGACACGGGCACGCGCGTCCGGGTGTGCGAAAGGCCCCGCGGGGGGAGGTCGCGGGGCCTTTCGCTTGTGGTGAGAGCGGTGGCTACGGGCCGACGCTCGGAGGGCTTACGCGGACCGGGAGGTCCGCCGGCCCTTCAGCTCGGCGAGACGTTCGTTCAACAGGTCCTCGAGCTCGGGGATCGTACGCCGCTCGAGCAGCATGTCCCAGTGGGTGCGCGGCGGCTTGACCTTCTTCTGCTCGGGCTGCCCGCCGTCCACGATCTCCGACTCGCTGCCGTGCAGGCGGCATTCCCAGACCGTCGGGATCTCGGCGTCGTCGGAGAACGGCACCTCGAACTCGTGGTTCTTCGGGCAGGCGTAACGCACGGTGCGGCGCGGGGCGAGGTCGTGGTTGCGGTCGGTCTCGTAGCTGACCGCTCCCAGCCGGCTTCCACGAAGAACACGGTCGGCCATGATGGGTCCTTTCAGTCAGCTCCGGGTGGAGCCTGGGTGATGCTCACCCTATGCAACGACTTGGGGCCCCCGAGGATTCCCGGGATGCCATGTCGTTGCTCACGATGAGCTGCGTCACCCAACGGCATCAGCTTCCTCTAGTAGGAGGCGTTTCGCGCTTCGGCGTGACGTCAATACGGCCTTCTTAGTGCTGAGATCCCCCGGATGGGCTACTGGCGCCCACGTCAGGTCAACCGTAACTGACCGTGACGACCAGTAACGGGCCCCAAGTCACCCGATCGGAAGTGGCGGCGACACAATACCTGATAACGCACAGTAGCGTTTTCGGCCTCAAAACCGGCCAAAGCTGAAGATTCAACTACGGATTGTTCGGTATCTGCCACCACGACGGTGTCACCCTCGCGCACGACCTCGCCGTCGAGCACCCGCGCGTTGAACCGTCCCGGCAGCCCGCACCAGCACAACACCTCCACCTGAACCGGCTGCAGTTCGTCCGCCAGTTCGAACAGACGAGCGGCCCCCGGGAACAACCGGCTCCGGAAGTCCGTCGCGATGCCGAAGCAGTACACGTCGATCTCGACCTCGTCGGCCAGCTCCGCCAGCTGGTCGACCTGCCCGGGGGAGAGGAACTGCGCCTCGTCCACCACCACGTAGTCCACGTGCTGCCCGCGCGCCCACTCCTGCCGCACCAGGTCCCGCACATCGGTGTCCTCACCGACCTCCACCGCCTGCCGGCTCAACCCGATCCGGCTCGAGATCCGCGGCGCGCCCGAGCGGTCGTGGCGCACCAGCACCAGGCCGCGCCGGCCCTGCCGCGCGTGGTTGTGGTCGATCTGCAGCGCCAGGGTCGACTTCCCGCAGTCCATCGGCCCGTAGCAGAACTTCACTCTGCCCACCGGCGGCGTCCCGCGGCGCGAACCGGCCGCGGGAACCGACGAGAGGGCGTCGGTCGGATCGGGGCCGGCGGCCCGGTCGTTCAACAAGGTCACGACACCCGACCCTATCGGTGCCTGGACACTCGTCCAGGACAGCCCGGTACAACACACCGCGAGACTGTCACAGCACGCCGCGTGACAGCCGGAAGAACCTCGTCACAGGACCTCCGGCGGGGTGTTGCCCGCCGCCACGATCGCCCGCCGCACCGGCACCAGCCACACCAGCACCAGCCCCGCCGCGAAGAAGATCACCAGCGCGATGATGGCCAGCCGGAACGACCCCGTCGCCTGCCCGACCCCGGCGAACACCAGCGGTCCCAGCCACGACGTCCCGCGCTCGCCCACCACGTAGAGCGAGTAGTACTGGGCGTCCTTGCCCACCGGGATCATCTGGCTGAACAACGACCGCGACAACGCGTTCGTTCCGCCCAGCACCAGCCCGATCCCCACGGCCACCGCGAGGAACTGCACCAGCTGCTTCGGCTGCACGAAGTACGCCCCGGCCACCACCACGACCCACAGCACCAAGCTGCCCAGGATCGTCCGCTTCGCCCCGACCCGCCGCGCCACCAGCCCGTGCAGCGTGCCACCCAGGTAGGCGACGAACTGGATCACCAGGATCGTCACGATCAAGACCTCGTTGCCGAACCCCAGCTCGTCCTTGCCGTACTGCGCCGACACCGTCACCACGGTGTTGATCCCGTCGGTGAAGACCAGGTAGCTGCCCAGGAAGGCCAGCGTCAACGGGAACGCCTTCGCCGCCACGATCGTCTGCCGCAGCTCCGCGAAGCCCGCGCGAAGCACCGACGTCCCCGGGACGACGTCGACCGGCGTGTGCCGGCGGGGGAGCGCCCGCACCGCGGGGATGGTGAACAACGCCCACCACAGCCCCGAAGTCAGAAAGCAGATCTGCACCGCCGTGTCCTTGCTCACGCCGAAGGTGTCGTGGCCGAGGTAGAGCCCCAGCTGCAACACCAGCGCGAGCCCGCCGCCCAGGTACCCGAACGCCCAGCCCTTCGCCGAGATGTCGTCCCGCTCGTCCGGCCCGCCGATGTCGACCAGGAACGAGTAGTAGACGACCAGCGAACCGCCGTAGCCGATGTTCGCGACGATGAACAGCACCACGCCCAGCTGCCAGTCCGAACCGGCGAAGAAGAACATCGCCGCCGCGGCCGCCGCGCCCAGGAACGCGAACCCGGCCAGGATCCGGCGCTTGTTGTGGCTCCGGTCGGCCACCGCACCGGCGATCGGCAGCACCAGCACCTGCACCACCGTCGCCACCGACAACAGGTAGCCCCACACCGAACCGGCCGGGAACTGCAGCCCGAACAACGTCACGTCGCAGTTGTGGAGCGTGTCCGCCGCGCCGGACGCGTTCACGCACGCGTGGTCCCCGTTAAGGGTGATGTTCGTCTTCGCGTCCGCGGCCGCGATCGAGCTCATCGAAAGGGCGCCGAACACCGTCGTCGTCGACGAATAGAACGGCGAATTCGCCCAGTCGTAGAAATACCAGCCCCAGCGCTCGCGCTTGGTCGAGCGCGTCCCGGCCAGCGTCATCCACGGCTCCTCATGCTCAAGAACGTCCAGGTCAGCGCGGAGACTACTGGGCCGTAGCGGCCGCCGATGAACGGACCGCCGAAACCGTGTCCGGTTCGTCGCTTCGTGCTCATCCGCCACTTCCGGCGAATCACGGTCCGCGCTTCACGGCGTGTCGCTGACCGGAGTGAATGGTGGTTCGTGTGAGACTGAAGTGCACAATGTGTCTCTTGTGGTCAAAGAGGCACACTCCTACTGTGCTCGCATGATCCAGAACCGGAGACGCACCACCGCGAGGATCCTGCTCCTCGCCATCGCCGCCTTGGGTCTGCAGCTCACCGTCCCCGCCGTCGCCGCCGCCGACCCCGCGCCGACAGCCTGGGCCAAACTCCGCATGTGCGAGTCGAGCGGCCGCTACGCCACCAACACCGGCAACGGCTACTACGGCGCCTACCAGTTCGACCTGCCCACCTGGCGCAGCGTCGGCGGCAACGGCCGCCCCGACCAGGCCGCCCCCACCGAACAGGACTACCGAGCCCTCTACCTCTACCGCATGCGCGGCTGGCAACCCTGGCAGTGCGCCGGCATGCTCAAGCTCCCCGGCGACGCCGACGCCCGCAGCAAACGCGTCCCCACCTACGCCGAAGCCGCCTACATCGGCGGGGGAGGCCTGCCCGCCCCGGTCCCCGGACCGGGCGGCCCCAAACCGGCCTGGCCCGGCGTCGTCTACTCCTACGGCGACTGCGCCGCCCCGCTCAAAGCCTTCCAGCTCCGCATGAACGCCTTCGGCTACGGCTTCACCGGCACCGGCTGCTACTACGCCAAGACCAAGACCGCCGTCCTCGACCTCCAACGCGCCAACGGCATCAAGGACAGCGGACTGCTCGGCCCCAAGACCTGGGACGCCGCCTGGAACGGCAAAGCACCCCGCTGACCCTCACGGCTCCTGCGACCGCTGCCAGGTGCCACGCTCGATCAGCACCTCGCGCAGCAAGTCCGGCCGATCCGTCACGATCCCGTGCACCCCCAGGTCCAGCAGCATCCGCATCTCCGCCGGATCGTCGATCGTCCACGTGTGCACCTCGATCCCGGACCGCCCCGCGATCGACAGGAACGCCTTGTCCACCACCCGCAACGCACCCTGCCGCACCGGCACCTGCGCCATCGCCCCCAGCACCAGCCGCCCGAGGGGCAGCAGCGGCAGCTTCCCCCGCGCCCACAACGCGAACGCCGACCGCGGCCCCATCGCCGTCACCAGCTTCGGCCCCGCCAGCTTCCGCAACCGCACCAGCCGCGCGTCCGAAAACGCCGCCGCCGCCACCCGGTCGTGCGCCTGGGTCCGCTCCAGCACTTCGACGAACGGCCCCACCGCCCGATCGGCCTTCACATCGATGTTGAACCGCGCGTCCGGCAGCTCCTCCAGCACGTCCTCCAGCCGCGACAACGGAGCCTTCCCCCCGACCTTCACGTTCTTCAGCTGCTCCCACGTCTGGGCCGCGATCGCCCCCGACCCGTCCGTCGTCCGATCCAGGATCGCGTCGTGGTGCACCACCACCACACCGTCCGCCGTCGCGTGCACGTCCGTCTCGAGGTACCGGTACCCCTCGGCACACGCCCGCCGGAACGCCGGCAGCGAATTCTCGAGCCCGTCGAGCTCATCGAGGTGCCACCCCCGGTGAGCGAAGGCACGGGGGAGCGGATCGGCCAGGTACGGGAACGACGCCTGCATCCCCCAAGTGTGCCCTTCCGCCATGACCCCGGCATGAGCAACCGGTGGCCAGCTAGGGTCTCCCGAGTGAGGGAAGCCGCCGAACTAGCCCAGCCCGTCCCCGTCGAAGTCGTGCCCGCCCGCCGCGGCGCGCCCCGGCACTGCGGCTGGTGCGGACGACGCCTCCCCGAAGGCGGCAACGTCGGCCGCCGCCGCCGGTACTGCGGGCAATCCTGCCGCCAGCGCGCCTACGAACGACGGACCGCGCTGCAGCGCAGCGGACTGCCAGAAGACGCCGTCGTCCTGTCGGACACCGAAGTCGCCGCCCTCCAGGACCGGCTCTTCCAGCTCCGCTGCGCCGCCGAAGACATCGTCACAGCCGCCGACGACGGCGCCGACCTCCGCGAACTGCGCGGGCTCGCCGCCGAAGTCGCCCGTGCCGCGAAAGACCTCGAACAACTCCGCTGACGGTGACGGAAATCGCAGCCGAACGTCGGGTCGACCCCCTCAGCCCAACCCGTCCAACGCCCGGTACGTCCGGTTGCTCGCCGCCGCCGCACGCTGCTCCCGGCCCGTCGCCTCGATGTAGTTCTGGCTCGTCGCCAAGCTCGCGTGCCCCAGCAACGCCATGATCTCCGACGCCGTCGCACCGTCCTCCGCCAACCGCGTCGCGAACGTGTGCCGCAACGCGTGCAAGTTCGCCCCCACCGGCACCCGGTCGTGCAACCCCGCCCCGCGATAACACGACTTCACCAAGTACTCCAGCGCACCCCGCCCGATCGGCTCACCCGCCCGATCCAGCAACAACGGCGAACCAGGGGAGAACCGCACACTCGGGAACCGCACCCGGCACGACTGCCGGTACCGCTCGATCAGCTCCGCCAGCACCGGCTGCACCGGAATCGACCGATCCCGGCTGCCCTTCCCCTTCACGTGCAACCGCGGCTCACCCGCACGCCCCACCAGCGACCGCGCCGTCAGCGCCCGCATCTCCGCCGCCCGCAACCCCGCCACCAGCCCCAGCGCGATCACCAGCACGTCCCGCTCCGGCCACGGATCCCGCGCGCGCCGCGAACCCGCGGCCGCCGCCGACAGCAGCTGCTCCGGAGTTTCCTCACCACGCAACGGTTTCGGCGTCAACGCCGGCGTCCGCGGCCGTGCCACCGCACCCATCGGATTGCCCTCCAGCAGCCCGTCCGCCACGCAGAACGTCAGAAACTGGTTCCACGTCGACCAGGCGCGCAGCACGGAGCTCTTCGCGTGCCCGTCGGCGAACACGCCGAACACCGACCGCAGCGCCGGCCCGGTCAGGTCGGTGACGTCCAGGTCCTCGGCCGGGCGGCCGAGCTCCGAAACCAGGAGAGTGGTGATCCCGGCGAGGTCACGGCGGTAGGCGTCGGTGGTGTGCGGCGAGTCCTTGCGGGGCCGGCGGGCCGCGAAGAAGGCTTGCTGGGCCTCGGAAACCTTCATGTGGATCTTCTACAGCACGGCACCGACAATTCCGGCCGCCGGGTCGCCTGCTCTTTCATGCATAATCGCCATTATGCATGAAATGTCGGTTTAGTCCGGAATGATCCTCTTGGGGGATCCCGGACTCTCTCGGAGACGATTCGAAGGTTCGAAACCCGCCCCTTCGGCAGGTATGGCGGGGATGCGCACATATGTTCGACTACCGCTAGGCCAGAGCCTGGCGCCTCAGGCGAGCCGGATCGGCTGCGGGAAGCCTTCAAGACGTCGACTTCATCGACCGCCGACGCCCGATCGCACACTCCTATTTCGTCACCGTGACGTTTTTAGGTTGGGTGGCAGCGCATCGGATCCTGGCCTTCAGGGGGTGCTCCTGCGCCCTCTGAAGGCGTCCTCAGGGCTGCCGGAAGCTCGATCCGGGGGGAAAGCCCGGGCAGAAACCTCAGGAGAAGCCGTCCTGGCGAACCGCACGCACCTCCTGGGCGCCTGGCTTAACGCCCCTCCCGGCTCTTTGCCGCAGCATGTCCTAAGTGCCGATAATGTACATTATGTCAAGTAGTCGGCTGGACGGTCTCCCCTCAGACCCATCTGCTGACGCAACGTCGTGAGCGTGTGCGAGTACTCGATCGTGCTCTCCACGTCCGAGACCGCCACCCCCTGGATGAGCGCGTCCGCGACGCGCTCATCCACGTGCTGACCGTGGGCTGTGACCCGGCGTCAGTGCCAGTCGCTGATCATCACGTCCCGCGGGCTCGGGGCACCGTCCCCGGTCTCGACGAGCTGCTTGAGGCTCAACAGGTAGACGGCCCACTTCGTGCTGCAGTGGTGCATGAACTCGATCGGTTCGCGCCAGCCTTCATGCTTGAACAGAACGATCGTGTAGTCGCCGCGTTGCTCCAGGTCCCACCGGATCGTCGTGCCGACCCACTCCGGCGGACCGTCCACGACCTCCCAGCGGACCAGCCGGCCCGGGTCGAGCTCGATGACCTTCATGTCGAACCCGCCCGGGATGAACCGGAACGCGATCACGCCGCCGAGCTCGGTGTCGCCCACGGTCTTCTCGGTCCACCAGTCCGACAGCCCGTCGAGGGTGGTGAGTGCTTCGTAGACCTTGTCCGGCGTGGACTTCTCGATGCCGATGCGGTGCAGGATGTCCATGGTCGTTCCCTTCAGAGGTTCTTCCGGATGGTTTCGGCGATGCGCTTGATGCGGCGCAGCCGGGCGTCCCAGGCGGCGCCGACGTCGGCGAGCTGGGCGACGGCGCGGGCGAGCTGGGCCTCGTCGACGCGGTACTGCTTTTCGCGTCCGGCGGCCGTCGCGTGCACGAGGCCGACGCGGTCGAGGACCGTGAGGTGTTTCGCGACGGCCTGGCGGGTCACCGGGAGGTGCTCGCTCAGGCTGGTCGCGGTCGCGTTGCCCTCGCTGAGGAGCAGGTCGAGCAGGCGGCGGCGGGTGGGGTCGCCGATGGCCGACCAGAGGTCGTCGTCCACGGCGGCGCTCACGGGGTCGCGGCGCCGACCTGGACGGCGTACCCGGGCAGGCGCGGGAGGAAGTGGTCCCAGCCGCTGACGTGGTCGGCGTACTCGGCGGCGATCTTCGCTTCGTCCCAGCCGCGTTCGCGGAAGCCGGTTTCGGTCATCCGGAGGCGGGTGCCGCCGGCGGCGGGCTCGAGTTCGAAGACGACGAGGAACGAGTTGCCGGGTGCGGCGCTCTCGCCCTCGGCGTGCGTCCAGTGGAAGGAGAAGAGTTTCGGGGGAACGGCGTCGACGACGGTGAACCGCACCCAGCTGCCACCGAAGCCGATGCGGCCCTCTCCCCCGGGTTCGACGGGGTAGTCGGCTTCGTCGGGCCACCATTCGCGAAGGTGTTCGGGACTGCTGACAACGTCGAAGACGACTTCGGGGGTGGCGTCGATGTGGATCTCGCGCTCGAGGGTTCCGTGTTCCATGCCGGCTCCTTGTGCAACGTTTGGTTGCATGTCACGTTAGCGGCGTCGGCGGCGATGCGCAACCATCAGTTGCGTGAAGGTCTTTCTGGACCCACGCGACGTCACGCCACGCGCCGTGTTTCCAGCCGACCCGGCGGTAGACGCCCGCCGGCTCGAACCCGAGCGCGCGGTGCAGCCCGGCGCTCGCGTCGTTCGGGAGGGTCATTCCCGCCAAGGCGCGGCAGAAGCCGTTCTCCCGCAGGCGATCGAACAGCGTCTCGTACAGCGCGCGGCCCGCGCCGGTGCGGCGACGGCCGCGTTCGAGGTAGATGCTCGTCTCGCACGACCACTGGTAGGCGGCGCGCTCGGCGAAGCGGTGGGCGTAGGCGTAACCGGCGATGCGGCCGTTTTCTTCGAGAACGAACCAGGCGTGCGCGCCGGCGATGCGGCGCGCCATTTCGGCGGTGTCGGGTGGTTCGTCCTCGAAGGTGATGACGGTGTCGGTGACGTAGGGCGCGTAGAGGGCGGCGCAGGCGGCCGCGTCGCCGGAGGTGGCGTCTCGGATCAGCATGGCTCATATGGTAGCCAGAAGTGGTCCTATAGTATCAACCCATGGCCGACCCCCTCACCGCTCGCCTGGCCGCCACCGTGCACGCCGCACGCACGTCCCACGGTCTCTCGGCGGCCGCCCTGGCCGAGACGTCCGGGGTGTCGCGGGCGATGATCGGCAAGATCGAGCGGGGTGACGTGCAGCCGACCGCGGCGTTGCTGGCGAAGCTGTCGGCCGCGCTCGGGATGACGCTGTCGGAGCTGATCGCCCGGGCCGAGGGCGACGAACGGCGGCTGGTGCGCGCGGCGGAGCAGCCGGTGTGGGTGGATCCGGACACCGGGTACCGGCGCCGGGCGGTCTCCCCCGCCGCCGGCCGTCCGCTGGAACTGGTCGAGATCGAGCTGCCGGCGGGCGCCGAGGTGCCGTTGCTCGCGAGCGCGTTCCTGCACCAGCAGATCTGGGTGCTGGACGGGCACCTGAGCATGCGAGAGGGCGCCGAGGTGCACGAGCTGGACGCCGGGGACTGCCTGCAGCTGGGGACCGCGGCGGAACGGGTGTTCGCGAACCCGGGGTCGCTGCCGTGCCGGTACCTGGTCGCGCTGGTGCCGCGGGCCACCTGACCAGGTGATCCGGCGTGATCACCGGGAAATAGCGTCGACGCCGGTGAGTTCGGCCGACAGCGCCCAGAGCCGCGCCGCCTGCTCGGGGTCGATGGCGTAGCCGCGGACGCCGACGCGGTGGCGGACCTCGGTGACGCCGTCTTCGTCGGGCGCGGGCTCGGCGATGTCACAGTCTTCGAGGTAGACGCCGCCCATACCGTCGAGCTGCGGTGAGGTGGCCGCCCAGACCTGGGTGGCGGCCCCGGCTTCGGGCGTCTTGAAGTAGCCGGTGGGGTTGCCCTGCTCGTCGAGCCACCCGTGCGCGCGCCACTCCTCCCGCGGGATGTGGCGCAGGAGGTTGGTCATGATCGAGCCGGGGTGCAGGGCGAACGCGCGGACGCCGCGGTCACGGCCGAGCCGGTCGAGGTGGACGGCGAACAGGACGTTGGCCGTCTTGGCTTGCCCGTAGGCGAGCCACCGGTCGTAGCCGTGTCCGAAGTGGACGTCGTCCCAGCGGATCGGCGAGAAGTGGTGGCCACGCGAGGAGACCGAGGCGACGCGGGCGCCGTCGGCGATGGCCGGCCACAGGTGGTTGACCAGGGCGAAGTGGCCGAGGTGGTTGGTGGCGAACTGGGCTTCCCAGCCGGGGCCGACGCGCGTTTCGGGGCAGGCCATGACACCGGCGCTGCCGACGACGAGGTCGAGGCGCCGGTCGGTGGCGAGGAAACGGCCGGCGAAGGCGCGCACGCTGTCGAGGTCACCGAGGTCGAGTTCGCCGACCTCGGTGTGCGCGATCCCGGCGAGGGCGTCCTCGGCCGCGGCGCGCCGGCGGGCGGGGACGACGACGTGGGCGCCGGCGCCCACCAGGGCGCGGGTGGTTTCCAGGCCGATGCCGGAGTAGCCACCGGTGACGAGGGCGAGCTTGCCGGTCAGGTCGATGCCGGCGAGGACCTCGGCCGTGGTGCTGGTGGCGCCGAATCCGGAGCCGATCTTGTGCTGCGGAGTGGTCATGCCTTCGACGTTAAGAGCTGGAGTGCGCTCCAGCGCAAGCGCGCTGCCGAGGGTGCGGCGGGCGCTGGCGGAGTCCGATTCGGCAAGCAGGCGCACCGCGTCGCGCGGATCGCCCGGGAGCCAAGCGAGAGCGCGCCGGAGCCGGGGTTGAGGCCGCACGCGCGACTACTCTCTTTCCATGGTGGAAGTGACCGTGGAAGAGACCGTGTCGTGCACTCCGGACGCCTTTCTCGCGCTGGTCATGGACCCGCGGCGGTACGCGGAGGTCGACCGCAAGCTGGGCCGGATCGAGTGGGTGCGCCGCGACGGGGACGTCACCGAGTTCCGGTTCCGCTCGGCGCTGCCCGGGCTGGGGCCAGGCCCGAAGATCGTGTCCCGGATGACCTTGACGCCCGGTGAGCGCGTGGACGTCCACCTCCCCGACCGGCCGGAGAACCGGCTGGCCCGGCGGCTCTCGACGTTCGAAGCCTCGTTCGCGTGCGTGCCGGCCGCCGGCGGGATCCGGGTGACACGGCGGATCGCGTTCGGGTTCGCCGCTCCGCTGCGTCCGCTCCTCGAGCCCCTGCTGCGGCGAAAGCTGCGAGCCGACGTCGAGGCCGAAATCCGGGGCGCGAAGCGGCTCCTGGAGCGTTGACTGAAGCAATGAATCAGTGCTTCACTTCTTGACGTGCCCTACCGCCGCACCCCGAAAGTGCAGGAACGCCTCGACGCCCAGCGCGAGACGATCGTCGCCGCGGCGACCGAACAGCTCGCCGCGTTCGGCTACGGCGGCTGCTCCGTCGCCGCCGTCGCCGAGCGGGCCGGCGTCGCCGTCGGGAGCGTCTACCAGCACTTCCCCACCAAGGCGGACCTCGTTGTGCACGTGTTCCGGCAGGTCGTCACGCGGGAGGTCGAAGCGGTCCGGGCCGCGTCCGCCCAGCCCGGCGAGCCCGCCGAGCGGGTCGTGGCCGTGTTCGAGACCTTCGCCCAGCGCGCCCTCAAGTCGCCGCGGCAGGCGTACGCCCTGCTCGCCGAGCCGGTCGACGCGCGGATCGACGCCGAACGGCTCGAGTTCCGGCGCGCGTTCACCGACGTCGTCGCCGAGCACGTCGCGGCCGGCGTCAAGACGGGCGCGCTGCCGCCCCAAGACGGCCGGCTCACCGCCGCCGCACTCGTGGGCGCCGCCGCCGAAGTCCTGATCGGCCCGTTGACCAGTGGAAATGCCGGTGACGTCGCCGAGCTCCGCACGTTCGTCGTCCGCGCTCTAGGAGGTTCCGATGCCCGCCACGCATGAGGTCACCAACCAGGTCCCGCCGCTGCAGGGCCACGACGTCGCCGACGACCCCGCGCTGCTGGCCGGGCTCGAGCGGGCCGGCGCGGAGTGGGTGTCGGACGAGCTGCACGAACTGGGCCGGCTGGCCGGCAGCGAGCAGGCCCAGGAGTGGGGCCGGGTCGTCAACGAGAACGAGCCGGTGCTGCGCACGCACGACCGGTACGGGAACCGGATCGACGAGGTCGAGTTCCACCCGTACTGGCACGACCTGATGACCGTCGCGGTCTCGCACGGCCTGCACGGCACGCCGTGGCAGGACCCGCGCGAGGGCGCGCACGCGGCCCGGGCGGCGAAGTTCTACGTCTGGGGCCAGGTCGAGGCCGGGCACAGCTGCCCGATTTCGATGACCTACGCGGCGATCCCGGCGCTGCGGGCCAACCCGGAGCTGGCCGCGCGGTACGAGCCGCTGCTGGCCGCGACCGAGTACGACTTCGGCCTGCGGGAGCCGAGCACCAAGCGCGGCCTGATCGCGGGCATGTCGATGACCGAGAAGCAGGGCGGGTCCGACGTCCGCGCCAACACCACGACGGCCACCCCGAGCGCCGACGGCAGCTACACCCTCGTCGGGCACAAGTGGTTCACCTCCGCACCGATGTCGGACATGTTCCTGACGCTGGCCCAGGCCCCCGGCGGGCTCTCCTGCTTCCTGCTCCCCCGAGTCCTGCCCGACGGCTCGCGCAACCCCATCCGGTTGCAGCGGCTGAAGGACAAGCTGGGCAACCGGTCCAACGCGTCGTCGGAGATCGAGTACGACCACGCCGTCGGCTGGCTCGTCGGCGAGGAGGGCCGCGGAGTCCGGACCATCATCGAGATGGTCAACAACACCCGCCTCGACTGCACGCTCGGCAGCGCGTCCGGCATGCGCCTGGGCGCGGTCCGCGCCATCCACCACGCGACCCATCGGCACGCGTTCGGCAAGGCACTCGTCGACCAGCCACTGATGGCGAACGTGCTCGCGGATCTCGTGATCGAGTCCGAAGCGGCCACGACGGTGGCGATGCGGCTGGCCGCGGCCGGCGACCGGCGCGACGACGACCACGAGCAGGCGTTCCGGCGGCTCGGGCTGGCGGTGTCGAAGTACTGGGTGTGCAAGCGGGCGCCGATGCACGCGGCCGAGGCGCTCGAATGCTTCGGGGGCAACGGGTACGTCGAGGAGTCGGGCATGCCGCGGCTCTACCGCGAGGCGCCGCTGTCCTCGATCTGGGAGGGCTCCGGCAACGTCGCCGCGCTGGACGCGTTGCGCGCCATGGGCAAGCAGCCGGAGTCGGTCGCGGCCTTCTTCGCCGAGGTCGAGCGGGCCGCCGGCGGTGACGCGCGGCTCGACGACGCCGTGGACCGCGTCCGCAAGGAGCTGACCGACCTCGACGCGATCGAGTACCGGGCGCGGCGGGTCGTCGAGGCGATGGCCTTGGTGCTGCAGGGATCCCTGCTGGTGCGCCACGGCGACCCGGCGGTCGCGGACGCGTTCTGCGCGTCCCGCTTCGGCGGCGACTGGGGCATCGCGTTCGGCACGCTGCCGGCCGGGGTGGACACCGGCGCGATCATCGACCGCGCCGCCGTGCGCTAGCGGCCGAGTGCGTCCAGCGCCCCGGCGACCGCCGCGGCCTTGAGCTCCTCGGCCGGTGCGTCGGGGAACTGCATGCAGACGTCCTGCAGGCCGCCCAGTGCGAGCACCGCGCGGGCGGACTGCTCGAGGGTCGGCTCGGGGCCGCAGATCAGCAGCGTGAGCCGCCGGCGCCAGCCCAGCACCTTGTCGATGAGCCCGAGGTCGGCCAGCGTCGGCGTCTCGCTGAGCAGCATGATGACGGCTGCGCGGTGCCGGTAGTTGAAGTCGAAGAAGCCCTCGATCAGCTCCCGCACCGGTGTGTCCCCGCGCGCCTCCTGGGCGAGGAGGAACGCCTCGCCGTCGTCGAGCAGCGGCTCGACGATGCTGCGGACCAGGTCGTCGCGTGACGGGAAGTGGTAGTAGAGCGCCGGTTTGGTGATGCCCAGCCGGTCGGCGATGTCCTGCAGGCTCGTGCGCTGCACCCCCTGGCTCGCGAAGAGCTCGCGCGCGGCGGCCTGGATGCGCTGCTTCGTGTCTGAAGGTTTCGGCACCGCCGCAGTGTAACTGACTTAACGATAGGTAAGGACTCGTGGTACAACTTACCTACCGTTAAGTCAGGGAGGTACTCATGCGGATTCTCGTCCAGGGCGCCAGCATCGCGGGTCCGGTACTGGCGTACTGGCTCAGCAGGCACGGCTTCGACGTCACCGTGGTCGAACGCGCCCCCGAGCTGCGCAAGACCGGCGGCCACGCCGTCGACCTGTTCCGGCCCGCCATGGACATCACTGAACGGATGGGCGTGCTGCCGGACGTCGAGGCGGTGGCCACCGGCTCGACCAGGCTGACGGTGCACCGGGAAGGCGTACGCAGGCCGACGCGGATCGACCTGGGGAAGATCTTCCAGGCCGCCTCCGACCGGCACGTCGAGATCATGCGCGATGACCTCAGCGAGATCTACTACGACGCCGGGCGCGCCGACGTCGAGTACCTCTTCGGCGACTCGATCACCGCCATCTCCCCCGAGGGCGACGTCACCTTCGAGCACGCCGCACCGCGCCGGTTCGACGTCGTCGTCGGCGCCGACGGCCTGCACTCGAACGTGCGGCGGCTGGTGTTCGGCGAGGAGGCCGGGCTCACGAAGTTCATCGGCGCCTACCTGGCCGTGCTGTCCCTGCCCGACACCCTCGGCCTCGAGGACGGGGAAACCGTCATGCACCTCGGCGCCGGCCGCACCGCGGGGTTCTACGGCGCCCGGCACATCGCCGACGCCCGCGCGGTGTTCCTGTTCCGCCGCGACGAGCAGCTCGACTACGACCACCGGGACGTCCCGCGGCAGAAGGAGCTGCTGCGCCACGCCTACGCCGGGATGCACCCGCACGTCGACGCCTGGCTGGCCGAGCTGGCCGGCCCGGGCCCGTTCTACTTCGACTCGATCACCCAGCTGCGCCTGGACTCCTGGTCACGCGGGCGCGTCACCCTCGTCGGCGACGCGGGCTACTGCCCCGGCCCGGCCGTCGGCGGCAGCACCAGCCTCGCGGTGCTCGGCGCGTACGTCCTGGCCGGCGAACTGGCCGTGGCGGGCGGCGACCACGAGCGCGCCTTCGCCGCCTACGAACGGGAGATGGGCGAGCTGGTGCGCCAGAGCCGCGCGTTCGCCGGAGGCGCCGCGCGAACCTTGATCCCGGCCACGCGCACCGGCGTGTGGGCGTTGGCTCGCGGCGGGCAGCTGATCTCGGCCCTGCCGGCCGGGGTGAGCCGGGCGCTCGCCAAGCTCAACTCCGGCGGCGCCCGGATGCACGACTCGATGCGGGTCAAGGACTACGAGGTCACGCCCGTGGGCTGAGCCCGTCGGCGAGGAGCTCGACCATCCGCCGGTTGTACTCCAGGTCCTCGCCGCGCACGGGCTGGCAGAGCAGGGCCACGGCGTGCAGGAGGTCTTTCGCGCTGACGTCGGCGCGGACCTCCCCCGCCGCGGCCGCCGCCTCCAGCAACGCGCCCAGGACCGGTTCCATCCGCTGCATGAAGTAGCCGGGCAGGGCGTCGAACGCCGGGTCGCCGGAGTGCAGGGCCGCGGCGAACCCCCGTTTCGTGCCGACGAACCCCGTGTAGCGGCGCAGCCATCGCCGCAGCGCCGCCCCGGGCGGGTGCCCGGCACTCAGCGCCGGTCCGGCCTGCGCCACGACGTCGATCTCGCGCTGCAGCACGGCCGCGACGAGGTCCGCGCGCTGCGGGAAGTGCCGGTAGAGCGTGCCGACGCCGACACCGGCCAGGTCGGTGATCTCCTTCGCGGGCGCGTCCACCCCCGAGGTCGCGAAGACGCTCTTCGCCGCCTCCAGCAGAGCGTCGATGTTGCGCTGCGCGTCGGCGCGCCGACGGCGCGGCTCCTCGGTCACGGTCCTCCTCGGGTAGCTAAGCGGAAAGCCTTTCCGTATAGTTGTGGAAAAGCTTTCCGGTTAAGGCTACCCGAGGAGTCCCCATGCAATACCGCACCCTGGGCCGGACCGGCATCAAGGTCAGCCCCTACGCCCTGGGCACGCTGATGTTCGCGACGTCGATCGGCAACGCCGACCCCGAAGACTCGGCCCGCGTCCTCCACAAGGCCCTCGACGCCGGCATCAACTTCCTCGACACCGCCGACGCCTACGGCGACTCCGAGGAGATCGTCGGCAAGGCGCTGCAGGGCCGCCGCGACGACGTCGTGCTCGCCACCAAGTTCGGCCGCCCGACCGGCCAGGACCCCAACCACCAGGGCGCGTCGCGGCGCTGGATCGTCACCGCCGTGGAGAACTCGCTGCGGCGCCTGCGGACCGACCACATCGACCTCTACCAGCTGCACCGCCCCGACCCCGAAACCGACATCGAAGAAACCCTCGCCGCGCTCACCGACCTCCTGCGCAGCGGCAAGGTCCGCGCGATCGGCGCGTCCGGCACCCCGGCGTCCGACATCGTCGAAGCCCACTGGGTCGCCGAACGCCACGGCCTCACCGGCTTCCACACCGAGCAGCCGGTCTACTCCCTGCTCAACCGCGGCATCGAACGCGAGATCCTGCCCGTCAGCCGGCGCTTCGGCATGGGCACCCTGGTCTGGGGTCCGCTCGGCCAAGGACTGCTCACCGGCCGCCCGCACGACGAACTGCGCCGCGCCGCCCTGGTCCGCCACCTCAACGACGAAACCCGGCTCGGCGTCGTCGCGAAGTTCACCGCCCTCGCCGCGGAAGCCGGCCTGCCCATGACCCACCTCGCGATGGCGTTCACGATCGCCCACCCCGACGTGACGAGCGCGCTGCTGGGCGCCCGCACGATGGCCCACCTCGACGACCTGCTGGCCGGCCTCGACGTCACCCTCTCCGACGACCTCCTCGACCGCATCGACGAGATCGTCCCGCCGGGCACCGACGTCGGCACGCTCGACCAGGCCTACCGGCCGCCGGCGCTGGAGCAGCCGGGACTGCGGCGCCGTCCGCTCGCCGAACGCGCCGCCGCCTAAGACGCCCGGTGCCGCTCGGCCGCGTCTTGGACCCGCTCGCGGTACCGGTCCCACCAGGCGGTGTCGCCGATGTCCTCGCGGTCGGCGCCGCCGCGGCCGTCGATCAGCTCACGGACGATGTCCGCGTGGCCCGCGTGGTGCGCGGCCTCGGCGGTCACCCGCACCAGCAGCGAGCCGAACGTCGTCTTCCGGCGTTCCTCCGGCCACCACGGCACCGACGCCGGCGCGTCGAGCGGCAGCCGCTCGATCGACTCGTCCGTGTGCCGCCACGCCGTCCGGTACAGCTCGACCAGGTCTTCGCGGGACTCCTGCGCGGTGGCCCACATGTCGGCGCTGTCCCAGATCGACCCGTCCTCGACCCACGGCAGCCGGACCGGGGCCGGCCGGCCGACGCAGTCGCCGAGATAGCCGAGCTCCCCGCCGGCCAGGTGCTTGACCAAACCGAGCAGGTTCGTGGCCGTGGGAGTCATCGGGCGGCGGATGTCGTACTCGCTCAACCCGGACAACGACGCGAGCACGCTCTCGCGCTTCTCCTGGAGGTACCGGTGCAGATCGGCGGCAATGGCGTCCATGGCCCGCACGCTAGCGGCGGGCACCGACAGAAACAGGGCGGGCGCGCGAGGAAGGCAGCACTCGCGCGCCCGCACCCCCAGTGGGCCCGGCGGAAAACCCGCCGTTGAGGAGAGGAGACAACGAGGATCAGGCTGGATACCGGGAAATGCCACGAAAATCACTGGCCGGACGCGGGCCGTTCCCGTGAAGAAGCCCCTCCGAGAAGAGGGTCAGCCCAGCAGCAGTCCCGGATCGGGCTCCGGCGGGCCCACGGGCCACCACTCGCCGCCCTCGCGCCGGTACGGGTGCCACCGGCCCCGGCGGTCCAGCCGCACCTGCACCTCCCCGGCCGTGCACCGGTTGCGGTCGAACACCGGCTCCTCGTCGGTGACGTCGGCGAGCGCGGCCCGCGCGGCCGCCAGCGCCGCCTTCGGCGGTGTCCACGGCGCATCCAGCACCTCGAGGCCCGCGCGCCCGCCGTGCGTCCACGCCGCGACCGCCCGCTCGAACTCCGCGCCCTCGCCCAGCCGCGAAGCCACCGCGGGGAACTCCGCGGCCAGCCGGACGGTGTCGTGACGCCGTCCCGGCCACGGCTCGTCCGCCAGCATCGCCCGGGCCTGAGCCGACGCGTTCGCGGCCAGCAGGGCGAAGGCCTCCGCGGGCACGCCGGGCGCGGCCGGGATCGACGGCGCCCCCGACGGCCGGAACTCCGCCAGGTCCGGCAGCTCTCCGGGCGTCCGGTCCTCGACGATCAGGTCCACGCGTGGCGCCGTGCGGCTCTCCAGCTCTTCCCGGATCTCGCGCTCACCCTTGCCGCGCATCAGCAACAGCACGAACGGGTCCGCGTCCAGCAGCCACGACGCCTGGAACGACAACGCCGCCGCGTGCCGGCACGGCAGCTCCCAGCCCGCGCAGTCGCACTCCGGGTCCAGATCGCCGATCCCCGGCAGCAGGTGGACGCCGGCGTCGTCGGCCGCCGCCACCAGGTCGTGCGGCATGTCCCGGTCCAGCAGCGCCGCCAGGTGCCCGGCCCGCGAGGCGACCCGGTCGAGGAACCGCGTCCAGTCCACTTCGGACAGTTCCGCCAGCCGCAGCTTGGTCCGGTACGGGCCGCCATCGACGCCACCGCCGTCGTCGACCGTCGCCGCGATCCGGCCCGGGCTCACCGTGATCGGCCCGACCAGCCCCGCCGCGGCGTACTTGCGGCCCTTCTTCAGCTGCCGCAGGTCCAGCGCGGTGTCCTCCATCGCGCTCACCCAGGCCCGCCCCCACCACGAGCGGGCCGAATGCGCGGCCGCTCCGAACGCGGGGAACCCGCGCACCGCCTCGTCGCTCATCCGCGGCTCCTCAGCTCGACGAGCTCCGCGAGCTCGGTGTCGGTCAGTTCCGTCAACGCCGCCTCGCCCCCGGCCAGCACCGCGTCGGCCAGCGCCCGTTTCTCCCGCAGCATCGCCGCGATCCGGTCCTCGACCGTGCCCTCGGCGACGAGCCGGTGCACCTGCACCGGCCGGGTCTGCCCGATCCGGTACGCCCGGTCGGTCGCCTGGTCCTCCACCGCCGGGTTCCACCAGCGGTCGAAGTGCACGACGTGGTCGGCGCGCGTGAGGTTCAGCCCGGTGCCGGCCGCCTTGAGCGACAACAGGAACACCGGCACCTCGCCGGTCTGGAACCGCTCGACGAGCTCTTCGCGCCGCTTGACCGGGGTGCCGCCGTGCAGCAGCAACGTGCCGATCCCCCGCGCGGCCAGGTGCTGCTCCAGCAGCCGGGCCATGGCGACGTACTGGGTGAACACCAGCACCGCGCCACCCTCGGCGAGGATCGTGTCCAGCAGCTCGTCGAGCAGCTCGAGCTTCCCGGAGCGGCCGCCGGGTTCTTTGAGGTACTGCGCGGGGTGGTTGCAGATCTGCTTGAGCGCGGTCAGCAGCTTGACGATCCGGCCGCGCCGGGCGATCCCGTCGCTCGCGGCGATGTCGGCCATCATCTCCCGCACGACCGCTTCGTAGAGCGCCGCCTGCTCCGGGCTCAGCGCCACCGGCCGGTCGGTCTCGGTCTTCGCCGGCAGCTCCGGCGCGATCCCCGGGTCGGACTTGCGGCGCCGCAACAGGAACGGCCGCAGCAACCGCGACAGCCGCTCGGCCGCCGCGGGATCCCCGGCCTCGATCGGTTTCGCCCACCGCGTGCGGAACTCGCCGAGCGAACCCAGCAGGCCCGGCGCCGACCAGTCGAGGATCGCCCACAGCTCCGAGAGCGTGTTCTCCACCGGCGTGCCGGTCAGCGCCACCCGCGCCGCCGCGGGCACCAGCCGCAGCGCCTTCGCCGTGCCCGACCGGTGGTTCTTCACGTGCTGGGCCTCGTCGGCCACCAGCAACCCCCACCGGATCGCGGCCAGCGGCGCGGGATCGGTGCGCAGCGTGCCATAGGTGGTGAGCACGAACCCCGCAGTGTCGTCTACGTCCTCGAGCGAACGGGCGCCCCCGTGGAAGCGCCGCACCGGCACGCCCGGGGCGAACCGGCGGATCTCCCGTTCCCAGTTGCCCAGCAGCGACGCCGGGCAGACCACCAGCGTCGGCCCGGAGGCGCGGTGCAGGTGCAGCGCGATCAACGTGACCGTCTTGCCCAGGCCCATGTCGTCGGCGAGACAGCCGCCCAGACCCAGGCCGGTCACCGTGGCCAGCCACTGCAGCCCGCGCAGCTGGTAGTCCCGCAGCGTCGCGGCCAGCCCGGCCGGCGGTGCCTGGGGTTCCGGTGCCGCGGTCAGCCGTTCCCGCAACCGCGCGAGCCAGCCCTCGGTGACAACTTCGACCGGCTCGCCGTCGACCTCGATGGTCCCGGTCAGCACCGCACCCAGCGTGTCGACCGGCGTGAGCGGCTTCAACGTCCGCTCGCGCGCCTTCGCCGCCAGTGCCGGATCGACCAGCACCCAGCGGTCGCGCAGCCGCACCACCGGACGGCGGGCCTCGGCCAGCGCGTCCAGCTCCGCCTCGGTCAGCACCTCACCGCCCAGGGCGAGCTGCCAGTCGAACTCCAGCGCCCGGCCACCACCGAAGAACGACGGCAGGTCACCCGGCGCGTCACCGGCGTCGACCACCGCCCGCGCGGTCAGCGATCCCACCAGCTCGGCCGGCCAGTGCACGTCGATGCCCACGGCCGCCAGCCGCGGGGCCGCGGCCGCGACCAGGTCGGTCACGTCGTCCCCGCCCAACGCCAGCTCGTCCGGCACCGCCGAGATGAGCAGCGGGCTCAGCGCCGGCCAGACCTGCGCGCCGCGCCGCAACGCCAGCACGACGTCGATGCGCGCCCGCGGCCCGAACCGCCCGGTTTCCCACAGCTGCGCCGCGTCGGCGACCTGGCCCGGTTCGGCGAGGCTGTGCACCTGGACGACGGCGTGGAAGCGGCCGGTGTCGAAGCCGTCGGTGGCTTCCACCCGCAGCGATACCCGGATGCCGGAGTCGAGGCCCGCGGCCAGTTCGCCGGCCCAGTCCCGCACGGATTCCGCCCGCTGCGGCGCGACCGCGGCGAACAGCCGCAGGCCGGCCGCCTTCGCCGCGGCGGGCGTGCGGGGCAGGGTGTCGGCGACGGCGTCGAGGAACGCCCGCAGCAGCGGCCCCGGCGCCTGCACGTCCACCGGCATCGCGGCCGCGAGATCCCGCAGCCACGCGGCTTCCGCCGGTTCGAGAGGCCCGACGCGCCAGGCGTCGTGGCCGGCCTCGGTGACGCCCGGCAGCAGCCGTCCGGCCGCGACCAGCCGCAGCGCGGCTTTGGCCGCGGTCGCCCAGAACACGTCGGTGCCGTTCAGGACCTCCGGCAGGCCGTCCACAAGGGACAGCCGGCGCCCGTCGACGACGAGGCGTCCCGCGCGTGGCGGTTCGCCCGGTTCGAAGTGGACGTTCAGTTCCCCAGCCTCCCGTATCGGCGCACGGACAACGGCACGAACACCGCGAGCAGCACCAGCGGCCACACCACCGCCATCGGCACGGAGTGCGCACTCACCCAGGACGTCCCGGTCGCACCCGGGTTGCCGAACAGCACCCGCGCCGCCGTCACCGTGGAGGACAACGGGTTCCACTCCGCCACGGTTCCCAGCCACGCGGGCATCGTCGCGGTCGCCACGAACGCGCTGGAGAGGAACCCGAAGGGGAACTCCAGCGTCTGCGCGAGCGTCACCATCGACGGATCGGTGGTCAGCAGGCCCAGGTAGATCCCGGCCCACACCAGCGCCGTCCGCAGCAGGAGCAGCAGCCCCAGCGCGGCGAGCGTCTCGGCCAGGCTGCCGTGCGGGCGCCAGCCGACGGCGAACCCGCACCCGAGCAGGACGGCCAGCGCGAGGACGGCGTTGACCAAGTCGGCGGCCACCCGGCCGGTGAGCACCGCCGAGGGTGCCATCGGCAGCGACCGGAACCGGTCGGTGACGCCCTTGGTGGCGTCGTCGAGCACCGCGATCATCGTGCCCGACAGGCCGAACGCCATGGTCATCGCGAACATCCCCGGCATGAGGAACTCGCGGTAGGACCCGCCGCCGGGCACGGTCATCCCGCCACCGAGCAGGTAGGCGAAGATCAGCACCATCAGGATCGGGAACGCCACCACGGTGACCAGCCGGGCCGGCCGCCTCGCCAGGTGCGCGAGGTACCGCCCGGTGAGCGTCCAGCCGTCTTCGAGGGCCCACCTCATCGCGACACCTTCCCCGTCAGCTCCAGGAACACTTCGTCGAGCGTCGGATGCCGCAGCGCGACGTCGGCGACCACCAGCCCGGTCACCGCCAGTTCGCGGACCACGTCGGTCAGCATCGACGGCTCGGCCGGCGCACTCACCTTCAGCTCTTCGGCGACCGGTTCGGCCCCGGTGACCCGGGCCAGCAACGCCGCCGCCGCGCCGACGACGTCCGGATCGGTCAGCACCAATTCGATCCGGGTCGCGCCGAGCGACCCCTTCAGCTCGGCCGGCGTGCCTTCGGCGATCACGCGGCCGTGCTCCACCAGCGAAAGGCGGTCGGCCAGCCGGTCGGCCTCCTCCAGGTACTGGGTCGTGAGCAGCACGGTGGTGCCGTCGGCGACCAGGGACCGCACGGCCCGCCAGACCTCGGTGCGGCTGCGCGGGTCCAACCCGGTCGTCGGTTCGTCGAGGAACAGCACACGCGGGGCGGCCAGCAGCGACGCGGCCAGGTCCAGGCGCCGTCGCATCCCGCCGGAGTACGCCGAGACCGGTTTCGCCCCCGTGTCCGCGAGCCCGAAGCGCTCCAGCAGGTCGTCGGCGCGGCGGGTGGCCTCGCGTCGGCCCAGGTGGTGCAGCCGGCCGAACAGCACCAGGTTCTGCCGTCCGGACAACAGCTCGTCGACCGCGGCCTGCTGGCCGACCAGCCCGATCGCCGAGCGCACTTTCGCTGATTCAGTGGCGACGTCGAAGCCGGCCACTCGCGCGGTACCGCCGTCGTGGCGCAGCAGGGTGGACAGGACGCGGACCGCTGTGGTCTTGCCTGCGCCGTTGGGTCCGAGCAGGCCGTGCAGTGAGCCGGCCGGGACCGAGAGAGCGAACCCATCGAGGGCGTACGCGGCGCCGTAGCGCTTGCGAAGTCCCTCGGCGTGGATCTGCGGAGTCATCCTCCCCCTTAACTCTGTACTGTGTACGAAGTAGAGGTTAGCACAACTCTGTACGGCGTACGAAAATCAGGTGGGCAGAATGAGCGGCGTGAGCACGGAGGAGAACGGCGGCGGCGATCCGCGACGGGCGATCGAGCTGCTCTGGGGCGTCCCGGGGCCCCCGCGACGCGGTCCGAAACCCAAGCTGACCACGGCCGACGTCGTCGAGGCCGCGGTGACCCTGGCCGACGCCGACACCATCGACGCCGTCACCATCCGCCGCGTCGCCGAGCAGCTGGGCGTCTCCCCCATGTCGCTCTACACCTACGTGCCGGGCCGGGCCGAACTGCTGGACCTGATGATCGACCACGCCCACGGCGAACTGCCCGTCCCCGACCCCGGTCTCGGCTGGCGCGACGCGCTGACGGCGATCGCCGACGACCTGTGGGCGCTCTTCCACCGCCACCCCTGGCTGCTGCAGGTCACCACCACCCGCTCGGCGCTGGGTCCGCACAGCTTCGCCAAGTACGAGCACGAGCTGCGCGCGGTCGAGGGCATCGGGCTCGACGACGTCGAGATGGACGCCGCCGTCACCCTCGTCACCGGCCTGGTCCGGGGCACTGCGCGCAGCTCGCTCGACGCCGCCCGCCTGGTCCGCACCAGCGGCCTGACCGACGCCCAGTGGTGGGAGCGCGCCGCGCCGGTGCTGGCCGGCATCCCGGCCGCCGCCGCGGCGCACTACCCCCTGGCCTCACGGGTCGGCCAGGCCGCCGGCGAGGCCCACAACGCCGCGGAAGACCCGGCCTACATCTTCCGGTTCGGCCTCGCCCGCGTCCTCGACGGCATCGAAACCCTGATCACCGCCCGGTCAGAGCGTCGGGGATGACTCATTCGGGACCTCGGCAGGCGGGGCGGAGTCATTAGCGTAGGTCGCCGCGGCGGCGGGGGCCCCGCCCGTCAGGGCGTGCGCGGG